>NZ_JBVHLX010000017.1:0-192208 GCF_055558775.1 Streptomyces sp. NPDC025638
GCCCGGTTACATTCCGAACCCGGAAGCTAAGCCTCACAGCGCCGATGGTACTGCAGGGGGGACCCTGTGGGAGAGTAGGACACCGCCGAACAATTCTTGGGAAAACCCCCGCACCTTCCGGTGCGGGGGTTTTCTGCATTCAGGGGCGTTCGGGGTGTTCAGGTGCGTTTAGGCTCGAAGGCATGCGCTATCGCTATGAACTCGTCATCTTCGACAACGACGGCGTCCTCGTCGACAGTGAGCCGATCTCCAACCGGATTCTGGCCGCCCATCTCACCGAGCTCGGGCATCCGACCTCGTACGAGGACTCCATCCGCGACTACATGGGATCCGCGATGCACCGGATCCATGAGCTCATCCAGGAGCGGGCGGGGCGTCGGTTGCCGGACGACTTCGACGATGTCTTCCATCGCAGGGTGTTCGCCGCGTTCGAGCGGGAGTTGAAGCCGGTGGCCGGCGTTGCCGACGTGCTGGAGAAGCTGGCGGTGGACGGGGTGCCGTACTGCGTGGCCTCCTCCGGGAGTCATGAGCGGATCCGGGTGGGGCATCGGACGACCGGGCTCGACCGGTGGTTCGAGGAGTCGAGGATTTTCAGTTCGCAGGATGTGGGGCGGGGCAAGCCGGCGCCCGATCTGTTCCTGTACGCGGCCGAGCGGATGGGGGTCGCACCTGAGCGGTGTGTGGTCGTGGAGGACAGCCCGCTGGGCGTACAGGCGGCGGTGGCGGCCGGGATGGACGTCTATGGGTTCACCGCGATGACCCCCGCGGCGAAGCTCTCGGGCGCCGGTCAACTTTTCTCGGACATGGGAGAGTTGGCTGCCCTGCTGGTCTGACAAATGTCATGCCGAGCCCTGGACGATCGTTTCTACTGGAGTACCCGTCCCCTCCGCGAAGCTGAGGGCATGACGACGAAGACGAGCAAGAAGAACCCCTTCGCCCCGCTGATCGTGGACGTGGCGGTGCCTCTCGGTTCGTACTACCTGTTCAAGGACGGCCTCGGGGTGAGCACCTTCGCGGCGCTCGCCTGGAGCAGTGTGGTGCCGGCGGTGCGGACCGTGTGGGGCCTGGTCCAGGAGCGGAAGACCAACGGCTTGGCCGGGCTCATCCTCGTCGTGAACGTGGTCTCCCTGCTGCTGAGCTTCGTCTCCGGTGACCCGCGGCTGATGCTCGCCAAGGACAGCGGGATCAGCAGCACGATCGCCATCGGGATCCTGGTCTCCGTCGCGCTCGGGAAGCCGATGATGACCGCCGGCATGAAGCCCTTCCTGGTGAAGGGGGACTCGGCCAAGGAGGCCGCCTGGCAGCGGCTGATGTCCGGGAGCGCGGCCGGGTCCGCGGACTTCCTCCGCAAGGAGCGGGCGTTCTCCGTCGTCTGGGGTGTGGTGCTGCTCGCCGAGTGCGTCGTGCGGGTCGTGGGTGCGTACACCGTCCCCGTGGACACCATGGTGTGGCTCGGCACGGTCATCATGATCGTCGCGATGGCGATCGGCTTCGTCGTCAGTGGCGGCCTGGCCGCCGGGCCGATGGAGGGGATGCTGGCCGCCGAGGCCGAGGCGGCCGAGGCCGAGGCCGGAGCGGTCGAAGGCGGGGCGGCCGAGGTCGGCGAGGTCGGGACGCCCGAGGTTGCTGTCGCCGCCTGAGCCTCCGTTCGGTAAAGCTGAGGGAAATTCATCTTTGGCTGGATCTACCCACGGGTACCCCGGGGCCCTACGCTCGCCGCCATGACAGATGTGCTGCGGCGCGGTAGGGCCTCGTTGGCGTTCAGCTTCTTCGCTCAAGGCGCCACCTTTGCGCTGCTCGTGACGCGCATTCCGGCCATTCAGGACCGGTACGGCGTTTCCGACGCGCTGCTGCCCGTCTTCCTGGCCGCCGTGCCGATCCTCGCCGGGGTCGGCAGCGTGACGACCGAGCAGCTGGTGAAGCGAATACGGCCCAGCAGGCTGCTGCGCTGGTCCCAGCCGGTGGTGCTGCTGGCGCTGCTCGGGGTCGGCGCGGGCGGGCAGATGGCCGAGCTGGCGCTGGCCCTGGCGGCCTTCGGGCTCGCCGTCGGTGCGCTGGACGCCTCGATGAACATGCTCGGGGTGAGTCTGCAGCGGACGTACGGGCGGAGCATCATGCTCAGCTTCCACGCCGTGTACAGCCTGGGCGGGATCGTGGGGGCCTCGCTGGCCTGGGTCGGGGCGCACTGGCATCTGGCGCTGTGGGTGTCGTATCTGCCGGTGGTGGCGGTGCTGCTGCCCGCAGCGTTCCTGGGGAGCCGGTGGTACGTCGACGGGGATGCGGAGCCCGTCGAGGAGGCGCAGCGGGTGGCAGCGGGCGGGGGTGTTGTCTTCAAGCTGCTCCTGCCGCTGTGTCTGGTGATGACCTTCGCCTACATCGGGGACTCGACCGTCTCCAACTGGAGTGCGAAGTATCTGCAGGACGTGCTGGGCAGCTCGGAGCAGTTGGCGACGGTTCCGTACAACGTGTACATGGTGACCACGCTGCTGGGGCGGGCCATCGGGGACTTCGGGGTACGGCGGTTCGGGGCCGTGGCGGTCGTACGGGTGGGCGCGCTGGTGGCGGCGCTCGGGTTCGCCGTGGTGTCCGTGGCGCCGGGTGCCTGGGTCGGGATGCTCGGATTCACCCTGCTGGGGCTGGGGCTGTGTGTGCTCGTGCCGCAGACCTTCGCGGCGGCGGGGAGGCTGTTCCCGGGGGCGTCGGACGCCGCCATCGCGCGGCTCAACATCTTCAACTACGTCGGTTTCCTGGTCGGTTCGCCCTTGGTGGGGGCGCTGGGGGATGCCTGGAGCTACCGCGGGGCCATGCTCGTGCCGATGGTGTTGGTGCTGGTGACACTGGCCTACGCCCGGTCGTTCGCCGCTCAACCTGACCGATACGGTGGCGGGCATGAGCGGCCGCGCACAGCTGATGTGGGACGAGGCAGTAACGGGCTATGACTTCGGTCCGGACCATCCGATGGATCCGGTCCGGCTGGAGCTGACCCGGAAACTGGTGGGTGCCTTCGGGCTCGACCGGGAACTGGAGGTCGTCTCGGCCAAGCCGGCGGGGGAGTCGACGCTGCGGCTCGTCCACCGGGAGGACTACATCGAGGCGGTCAAGGCCGCGTCGGCGGATCCGGGGTCGGCGAACGGGGCGTACGGGCTCGGAACGATGGACGATCCTGCCTTCGCCGGGATGCACGAGGTGTCCGCGCTGATCGCCGGGCAGTCGGTGGGGGCCGCGGAGGCGGTGTGGCGGGGGGACGCGCTGCACGCGGTGAACTTCGCGGGCGGGCTGCACCATGCGATGCCGGGCAGTGCGTCGGGGTTCTGCGTCTACAACGACGCCGCGCTGGCGATCGCGCGGTTGCTGGAGCTCGGGGCCGAACGGGTGGCCTATGTGGACGTCGACGTGCATCACGGGGATGGTGTGCAGGCGGCGTTCTGGGAGGATCCGCGGGTTCTGACGATCTCGCTGCATGAGCATCCTCGTACGTTGTTCCCGCAGACCGGGTGGCCGGAGGAGACCGGGGCGGAGGCGGCGGAGGGGTCTGCCGTGAACGTGGCGTTGCCGGCGGGGACCGGGGATACGGGGTGGGTGCGGGCGTTTCACGCCGTGGTGCCCGAGCTGCTGGCGGACTTTCGTCCGCAGGTGCTGGTGACGCAGCACGGGGCGGATACGCACTTCGAGGATCCGCTTGCTCATCTGGCCGTTTCGCTGGATGCGCAGCGGGCGGTGCAGGTGGCGTGTCATGACCTGGCGCACGAGTACGCGGACGGGAAGTGGATCGCGCTGGGTGGGGGTGGATACGCGGTGGTGGAGGTCGTGCCGCGGTCGTGGACGCATCTGGTGGGGATCGCGGGTGGCCGGGAGATCGCGCCCGAGACGGTGATTCCCGATGGGTGGCGGCAGGAAGTGTTCGCTCGTACGCGGCAGTTGGCGCCGGCGCGGATGACGGATGGGCGGTGGCCTGTGTCCTGGGCGGACTGGGGGTTGGGGTACGACCCCGCTGATCGCTTGGATCAGGCCGTGTTGGCTACGCGGCGGGCGGTGTTTCCGTTGCGGGGGATGCTGGCGTAGGGGGTGGGTGGTGCGGGTGGGTTTTCTCGCCCCCGCCGCCCCTACCCGTCCCATCCCCAGGGGCTGCCGCCCCTTCGACCCCGCCCGGGGGCTGCGCCCCCAGACCCCCCGCTTCCCGGCCCGGGGGCTGCGCCCCCAGACCCCCCGCTTCCCGGCCCGGGGGCTGCGCCCCCAGACCCCCCGCTTCGGCCTGGACGGCCTCGTCCTCAAGCGCCGGACGGGCTGGTTCTGCTGCCCCTCTCCGAAAAGTGAACCGTTACGCCAACCGTGCGGTCTTCCCCCGATCCCGCCCCGTCCCCCGCCCCCCGTCCGTCACCATCGCTCCCGTGTTGAGCAGTGGAGTCGTTCGGGCGCATCTTCTCGGTGCTCGGCTTGCCGGGAGTGTGGCTACTACGCGGGAGGAGAGTCTGCGGAGCTATCGGCTCTTCGCCGCTCGTGATCCTCGGGTGATGATCGGTATCGATCCCGAACGGGGCTGGGGGATGCGGGATTTGATCGGGCTCATGGCGGAAAGGTGTGGCGTTTCGGCCGACCCTGCGCATACATCCGGGCATGATGTGATCGACCCGGAGCTGACCCTGGCCGCGCTGGATGCCTTCGCGGAGCGGCTCGCCGAGGTCGCCCGGCGTGGGGCGCCGGTGCTGTTCGGTACCGGGCACCCGCATCGGCTGCTCGGTTTCTACGCCGACTTGGCAGACGCTTTGTCGGCGGCGGGATGTGAGGTCCTCACCCCCGCGCAGGGTCGCTGTGTCGACATAACGACCCGGTTCGGTCTACGTACGCACAACCTTGATTACGTACGAGGTGTCGCGCTGGCCCGGGCGGCCGGCACCGAACGCCCCGGTTGTGAGCCCGGCGCACACACGCATTCACCGCTCCCGGTTCGTACCGTGCTGGCCGCGGCGGCGGAGGGCGGCGGGCCGCTGCCCGAGCTGGTGATCGGCGATCATGGCTGGGTCTGCGGAGCAGGTCAGTTGGGGTTTGAAGCCATGGGTCTGGCGGATACGGATGACCCTGCGCTCTTTGTGGGGGAGGCGGAGGGGGTCGTGTCCGTCGTCGTTCCGGTTGATGACGCTGTGCGGTCTGATTACTACCGCCCGCTTACCCGCTACGTACTCAATCGAGCGTGTCTGTCACAGTAGGCCGCCGATGGGTGCACCTCTTCCCCACTCGCATCACCCGCCCCTACATTGGGGAGTGAGCACGCAACGACGAAGAGTCACCGGAAGGGGAAGCCGGTGGCCGTCGAGTGCGGAAGGTTCAGGTGTGTCATGGCTGCAGGTGGCGAGAGGCCTCTGAACGAGGTTCAGTTCCTTACCGTGGCGGAGGTTGCCTCGGTGATGCGAGTGTCGAAGATGACCGTGTACCGGTTGGTGCACAGCGGTCATCTGCCCGCGATCCGGGTCGGGCGGTCGTTCCGTGTCCCGGAGCAAGCGGTACACGAGTACCTCCGCGAGAGCTATGTGGGGGTGGAGACAGCCTGACGAACCCCTCGATTACGACCTCAGCGCTCGGACGGGTAGGCTGGCCCCTCGTAGGTCGTATGGGCCCATGGCGCCCAAACACCGAGTGATGAGAAGTGAGCGAGGGTAGTCGTGGGCTCTGTTATCAAGAAGCGGCGCAAGCGGATGGCCAAGAAGAAGCACCGCAAGCTGCTCAAGCGCACGCGCGTTCAGCGTCGTAACAAGAAGTAAGCGACGCCGCGAAAGCGTGTTCGCGTGGCCCCTCACCGTTGCTGGTGGGGGGCCGCCGTCATATGCGGACCGGGCGAATCTCGTCACTTCGTGCATCGGGAGGTCATCACAGCGCAACACCGACCCGCTAAGTTGGCGAGCACGGGGAACGCGGCAGGAGCGGCACAACGCCGAGGGCGGAAGGAAGGCGCTGATCTTGGGGAAGGTCGTGCTCGTGACCGGAGTGGCCCGTCAGCTGGGGGGCCGGTTCGTACGACGGATCCAGCGTGACCCACAGGTGGACCGGGTGGTCGCCGTGGACGCGGTGCCACCCGAGCATCATCTGGGCGGGGCGGACTTCATCCAGGCCGACATCCGCCAGCCCACCATCGCGCGAGTGCTGGCCGAGACGTCCGCGGATACCGTCGTGCATATGGACGTGACGGGCACAGCGCTGGGCAGCGGGAGCCGTACGACGGTCAAGGAGACCAACGTCATCGGCACCATGCAGCTGCTCGGGGCCTGTCAGAAGTCCCCGACCGTGAAGCGGCTGGTGGTGAAGTCCAGTACGAACGTCTACGGGTCCGCGCCGCGGGATCCGGCCGTCTTCACCGAGACCACCCCGGCCAAGTCGCTGCCCAGCGGAGGCTTCGCGAAGGACACGGTGGAGGTCGAGGGGTATGTGCGCGGGTTCGCCCGGCGGCGGCCCGATGTCGCCGTGTGCGTGCTGCGGTTCGCGAACATCCTCGGGCCGACCGCGGACACGCCGCTCGCCTCGTACTTCGCGCTGCCCGTGCTGCCGACCGTGTTCGGCTACGACCCGCGGCTGCAGTTCGTGCACGAGGACGATGTGATCGAGGTGCTGCGGATCGCCTCGCACGAGCCGGAGCGGGGCACGCTCAACAGCGGCACGTTCAATATCGCCGGCGACGGCGTCCTGCTGCTCTCGCAGTGCTCCAGGCGCCTGGGGCGCCCCACGGTGCCGCTGCTGCTGCCCGCGGTCACCTGGGCCGGGTCCCTGGTCCGCACGCTGGGCATGACGGACTTCTCGCCCGAGCAGATCCGGTTGCTGACCCACGGCCGGGTCGTGGCAACGGATCAGATGCGCGAGACGCTGGGATTCAAGCCGAAGTACACGACCGCGGAGACGTTCGCGGACTTCGTCCGCAGCCAGGGCCCGGGCCTGCTGCCGCCGGAGGACCTCGCGCGAGCCGTCGACCGGATCGCCGCGCTGTCCCTGCGGGACAGCGGCCACCCTCCGACGCAGAGCGCCAACTGAGGAGCGCATCAACGATGGCGGATGCCAAGGTCATTCCGTTCGACGACGACCGGACCCGCGGGAGCGCCGTACAGCGGCCGCCGCGGCGCCGGAGCGCGGGGAACCGGCGCAAGGGCGGCGAGTCCGCACTGGTCCGTGAGGTACAGCCCCTGCCCAGCAGGGCGCCCGCGCAGGATGATGTTCCCGTGACCCGTGAGGAAGAGCTGCCGCCCGAGCCGAAGCGGACGCAGGACGGCGGTCTGGAACAGCGCGTGGCGAGCGGCCTTGCCTTTCTGCGGCGGCGGCTCACGGGGAACTACGACGTCGACGACTTCGGCTACGACGAGGAGCTCACCGACCAGGTCCTGATGTCCCTGCTGCGGCCGGTGTACGAGAAGTACTTCCGGGTCGAGGTGAAGGGCATCGAGAACATCCCGGCCGAGGGCGGCGCGCTGATCGTGGCCAACCACTCCGGGACGCTGCCGCTGGACGGCCTGATGATGCAGGTCGCCGTGCACGACCACCATCCGGCGGGCCGGCATCTGCGGCTGCTCGCGGCGGACCTGGTCTTCGTGCTGCCGGTGGTGAACGAGCTGGCGCGCAAGCTGGGGCACACCCTGGCGTGCACGGAGGACGCCGAGCGGCTGCTGGGCCAGGGTGAGCTGGTCGGGGTGATGCCGGAGGGCTTCAAAGGCATCGGGAAGCCCTTCGGCGAGCGCTACAAGCTCCAGCGGTTCGGCCGGGGCGGCTTCGTCTCCACGGCGCTGCGCAAGGGCACGCCGATCATTCCGTGCTCGATCGTCGGGGCGGAGGAGATCTACCCGATGATCGGCAACGCGAAGACGCTCGCACGGCTCCTCGGCTTCCCGTACTTCCCGCTCACTCCCACCTTCCCGTGGCTGGGCCCGCTCGGGGCGATCCCTCTTCCCACGAAGTGGACGATCCAGTTCGGTGAGCCGATTCCGACGGACGGTTATCCGCCGGAGGCGGCGGAGGACCCGATGCTGATGTTCAACCTGACGGACCAGGTACGGGAACAGATCCAGCACACGCTTTACAAGCTGTTGGTGCAGCGGCGGTCCGTTTTCTTCTGATTCTTTCTTCTGCTTCGTTGTCTCGGTCGGTGTACGGCGACGGGGGCGCCCCTTCCTGGAGGGGCGCCCCCGTCGGGTTGGTCCGTGGGCTAGTTGGCGTCGTTGCTGTCGATTCCCAGGCCCGGGAGGAGGCCCGGGAGGAGGGGTGGCAAGGTGACGTCCGGCTGTGCGGTCGGGGTCTTGCTGGTGGACGGGGAGGCGCTGCCGCTGCTCTTCGGCGGGTCGAACAGGCCGCCCGTGGTGCCGCCGAGCAGGCCGTCGCTCTCGCTGCCGGACGCCGAGCCGCTGGGGCTGCCCGTGCTTGAGCTCCGGCCGGAGGCGGAGCTGCCCGTGGAGGGCGTGGTCGACCGGTGTGTGCCGGAGGAACCGGGGGACGCCGAGCCGGTGCCCTGCCGCTTGCCGTCCGCGGTCTGCGAGGGCGTCTGCGGGAGCAGGGACTGGAGCGGCGCGACCTCTTCGTCTATGGCGTCGAACACCGACGAGACCTGGTCACTGACGTCCCCGAGCTGGACGGGCAGCTTGTCGCGGAGCGCGCCCCAGGCCTCACGGTGGGACCGCGAGAAGGCGGAGAGGGCCTGGATGGGGCCCAGGGAGTCCGGGTCGCGCTCGTAGGCCGCGTGCAGCAGGCGGTGGCCCTCCGAGACGTCGTGCTGCATACCGGACAGCGTGTGGCGGATCTCGCCGATGGACTCGTGGTCCAGCTGGCCGCTGCGCCCGCGCTCCATCAGCCGTCTGGCCTCGCTCAGCCTCGTCGAGGCCTGGTCGAGATACGTCTGGCCGCGCTCGTCCTCCCCGTCGCTCAGGTAGTTGAGCTTGAAGTCCTCGATGCCGCGCTTGAGGCCGTAGAGCGAGTCACCGGGCAGCGCGTCGGAACTCGCGGCGGCCACTCCGCCGAAGGCCCCGGCGGCCACCCCGACGCTGAGTCCGCCGGCCGCGAGGCCCTTGGTCAGCCGTGAACGCGGTCGCAACTTCCCCATCGGGCCGGCCCGATGGGCGCCCTTGGCCCGGTGGGAACGCTGCTCGGGCACCGAAGGATCCGCCGCCCCGCCCACGGTGCCCTCCCGCAGCATGGCCTCCATCGCGGCCACGAGCTGGGCCCGTTGGACGACCTTGACCTCCGGGTCGAGCTCCGGTCTGGGCAGCGCGCCCAGACCGGCCGCGAGGGCCAACAGCTCGCCCTGCTCGGTCCGTTCCGCAGTCGCGGGGAGCGGTGGCGATGCTCCCGGACTCTCGGACTGCGTGGCCGCCGTGTCCCGGTCGGACTGCTCCTCCAGGGCCTGGGCGAAGGCGTTCGCCCGCCGGTGCGCCGATACGTTCGCGATCACTGGCGGCACCTCCTCTCGTCATGACGGTCGACTCCCCAGGGGGTCCTGAGGGTTGCACGCCCCCGAGCACTTCCACACGATCTGGTGATCAGGGTCGGCCCGGACGTGACCACAGGGAGCCTGTATCCCGCACAACGACTGGCGCGGCACTTGGGTTACGGACGACAGATGAATGGATCAGAAAGACAACAGGTCGTCACGGAACGTGAGTTGGTCGTTGCCTACCGTGTCCGGGCGGCGGTGCGAGTCAGCGTGCGTCGTCGGGCAGGAGCCGGGCGAGGGTGCGCACGGCCCGGTACTGGAGGGTCTTGATGGCGCCCTCGTTCTTGCCCATCACCCGGGCCGTCTCCGCGACGGAGAGGCCCTGGAGGAAGCGCAGCGTCACGCACTCCTGCTGCTGCGGGTTGAGCCGCCGTACGGCGTCGAGCAGAGCGGCGTTCGAGAGTGACTCCAGGACCGAGTCCTCCGGGGAGCGCTCGACCTCGTTGGCGTCGAGCATCTCACCGGTCGTCACTTCGAGGCGGAAACGGCTCGACTTGAAGTGGTCGGCGACCAGGTTGCGGGCGATGGTGACCAGCCAGGCCCCGAAGTCGCGGCCCTGCCAGGTGAAGGTGCCGATGCGGCGCAGGGCGCGCAGGAACGTCTCACTCGTGAGGTCCTCGGCGGTCGCCTTGCCGCCGACGCGGTAGTAGATGTAGCGGTACACCGTGTCGCTGTACTGGTCGTACAGGCGGCCGAAGGCCTCGGCCTCGCCGGACTGCGCGCGCTCGACGAGGTCCATCATCCGCGCGCTGTCGCTGTCCGCGGCCGGTCGGCGGGCGGTGGCCGCACCGGCCGAGCGGCCACGTCTGCCGACCGCGGCGCCGCCGTCGGCCAGTGCGTAGCACGGGCCCACGGGCGCGGCGGTGGCGAAGGCGGGGACGGCGGACGCGGTGGGGACGTAGCCGCGCAACAGCTGCTGGGCCGTCGCGACCGTTGCGCGCAGCGTAGCCAGGCCCGAGGCGTCAACCCCGACGTGTGGGTACACGGGACTCCCAGAGGCAGAGCTTCCATCACGTGCAGTGCGGAACCGTTCACCCGTCGTAGCGACGGAGAGGTACCGGTGTGCGTCCCAGGAGAATAACGCTTCGTGCAGGCGCTGCTACACCCAGTTGCTCAAATCATCGATTGCGTCGCTTCGGTAACCGTTTGACGCCACTTCAAGTGCCATAGAGTGAACGCTTGTTGATCGGAATAGTGCGAGTTCCTACGGAGCGAGGGCGTGTTGAGACGCCGGACGGCATAATCCGGCACCTGAGTGCGGCCGACCGGGGGGTTTGTGGTGGTGACAGAAGTGGTGACCGAAAGCGTCTACCGACGGCGTCGGTGCAGGGCGATCGCGGCCGCGGTGCCGCCGGCGACCGCTCCGACCCCCGCCGCCGCGGGGATGCCGACCTTCGCCGCCTTGCGGCCGGTGCGGTAGTCGCGCAGCCGCCAGTCCTTCTCACGGGCGTGTCTGCGCAGCTTGGTGTCCGGGTTGATCGCGTACGGGTGGCCCACGAGCGAGAGCATCGGGATGTCGTTGTGGGAGTCGCTGTAGGCGGCGCAGCGGGAGAGGTCCAGGCCCTCCGCGAAGGCCAGTGCGCGGACCGCCTCCGCCTTCGCGGGGCCGTGCAGCGGCTCGCCGACCAGCTTGCCCGTGTACACACCGTCGACGGACTCGGCGACCGTGCCCAGGGCGCCGGTCAGGCCGAGGCGCCCGGCGATGACCCCGGCGATCTCCACGGGAGCCGCGGTGACCAGCCACACCCGCTGGCCCGCGTCCAGGTGGGCCTGGGCCAGCGCCCGGGTGCCCGGCCAGATGCGCTCGGCCATGTACTCGTCGTAGATCTCCTCGCCGATCGACTGGAGCTCGGCGACGCGGTGCCCCTGCACGATCGACAGCGCGGAGTCGCGGGCGTCCTGCATGTGCTCGGGGTCCTCGACCCCGGCCAGCCTGAACCACGCCTGCTGCCAGGCGAACTTCGCCAGGTCGCGGGTCTCGAAGAACTTCCGCTTGTACAGGCCCCGGCCGAAGTGGAACAGCGCGGCACCCTGCATCACGGTGTTGTCCAGGTCGAAGAACGCGGCGGCCTTGTCGTCGCCGAGCACCGGGAAGTCGGGCTCTTCCTCGTCGGGAACACCGGCGGCGTCCTGCGAGGACTTGCGCGCTGCCTCCGCCGAGGCCTCGCCTGCCAACACGCTCCGCGCCGTGGCGGAGCGCCTACGGGGAGTGAGCCATCCGAGAGCGGCCATGGCGTGAGCATAGCCAGTTTGTTCGGTGGTTCCGGAGTCCGGAGGTTTGAACCCCGTGAACTCTCCGCGACCATGCCGTTAAAGAGGCGGGACAATGGCCGACATGAGTCCCCTCTTCCGCCGTAAGGCACCGGCCCGGCAGGACCGGCTCGTCACTCTCGTCCGCAAGCCCGGCTGTCATCTGTGTGATGACGCACAACTCGTGGTGGAGAAGGTGTGCGGTGATCTCGGTGTGGCCTGGGAACAGAAGGACATCACTCAGGATCCGCAACTGCACGACCAGTACTGGGAGCAGATTCCGGTCGTCCTGGTCGACGGTGAACAGCACACGTTCTGGCGTGTGAACGAAGAACGGTTGCGCAAAGCACTGACCGACTAGTTCAAAGTTCCACGGATGGTCGCTTAGGATCGACGGCGACTTGGTCTTGGGGGCGGGATTGACGAGGAAGTGTGCGGTTTTGCCCCCAGGAGAGAAGCGCGTGACCCCGGTCACGTTGGCCGGGCAAATCGGACACCATCTTTGTGCACGCGTTCACAAAGACATAGCCTGCTGTCGACGGGGCGGTCTGGGTACGTGTGACCGCCCGCAGCCCCGCTCTACCCGCAGGAGCACCGTGGCAACTGGCCGAACACACCGACCGGCGACCCGCAGCCGAGGGATTCCCGAGGCCACCGTCGCCAGGCTTCCGCTGTACCTCCGAGCCCTGACGGCACTGTCCGAGCGCTCGGTACCCACGGTCTCCTCCGAGGAGCTTGCGGCCGCGGCGGGGGTCAACTCCGCCAAGCTGCGCAAGGACTTCTCCTACCTGGGCTCCTACGGAACGCGCGGTGTCGGCTACGACGTCGAGTATCTCGTCTACCAGATCTCCCGCGAACTGGGCCTGACCCAGGACTGGCCGGTTGTCATCGTCGGTATCGGTAACCTCGGCGCCGCCCTCGCCAACTACGGCGGCTTCGCCTCCCGTGGCTTCAGGGTCGCCGCGCTCATCGACGCCGACCCGGCCATGGCGGGCAAGCCCGTCGCCGGCATCCCGGTCCAGCACACCGACGAGCTTGAGAAGATCATCAAGGACAACGGGGTCTCCATCGGCGTCATCGCCACCCCGGCCGGCGCCGCCCAGCAGGTCTGCGAACGGCTCGTGGCCGCCGGCGTCACCTCCATCCTCAACTTCGCGCCGACCGTGCTGACCGTCCCGGACGGCGTCGACGTGCGCAAGGTCGACCTCTCCATCGAGCTGCAGATCCTCGCCTTCCACGAGCAGCGCAAGGCCGGCGAGGAGGCCACCCCCGACGGCGGGGCCCCAGCCGTCGCAGACCGCAAGGACTCCGCCGACCAGGGGCCCGACGGGGACGTACCCGCCGTGATGCCGGCATGAGTCTCCTCGTCGTCGGACTGAGCCACCGCAGCGCTCCGGTCAGCGTGCTGGAACGCGCCGCGCTCTCCACGGACGCCCAGGTCAAGCTGCTCCAGGACACGGTCGCCGCCGAACCGGCCACCGAGGCCGCGGTGCTCGCCACCTGCAACCGCATCGAGCTGTACGCCGACGTGGACAAGTTCCACGCCGGTGTCGCCGAGCTGTCCACGCTGCTCGCCCTGCACAGCGGCGTCGGCCTGGAGGAGCTCACCCCCTACCTCTACGTGCACTACGAGGACCGGGCCGTCCACCACTTCTTCTCGGTGGCCTGCGGACTGGACTCGATGGTCGTCGGCGAGGGGCAGATCCTCGGCCAGATCAAGGACTCCCTGGCCAAGGCGCAGGAGCTGCACTCCGCCGGCCGGCTGCTGAACGACCTGTTCCAGCAGTCCCTGCGGGTCGGCAAGCGCGCCCACTCCGAGACCGGCATCGACCGCGCGGGCCAGTCCCTGGTCACCTTCGGCATGGAGCAGCTGGCCGCGGGCACCGAGGTGCAGACCTGGGCCAAGGGCAAGAAGGCCCTGGTCATCGGCGCCGGCTCGATGTCCTCGCTGGCCGCCGCGACGCTTGCGCGCGCCGGGATCGCCGAGGTCGTCGTCGCCAACCGCACCCTGGAGCGCGCCGAGCGCCTCGCGCAGCTTCTCACCGAGAGCGCCGAGACGGACGTGACAGCCCGCGCGGTACCGATGGAATCGGTGCCGTTCGAGCTGACACGTGCCGACGTCGCCGTGTCCTGCACGGGAGCGACGGGCCTGGTACTCACGGCGGACGCGGTCGCGCAGGCCGTCACGGGCCGTACCGGCGAGCCCGCCGCCGGGGCCGAGGACGGTTCCCGTACGGCGGTGCAGACGGACGTACGAACGGCTCCGCTGCCGCCCACCAGCGTCGGCACCGAGGAGAACTGCCCCCTCGACCTCCCCGCCGTACAGGGCACCGCCGGCTTCTCCGTGCTCGGCGAGGCCGCCGTCGCCGGAATGGCCGCCGCCGAGCTGGAGCAGCACGCGGCCTGGGTGGACAACGGCGCCCCGGACGCCCCCGGCCGCGACCGGCGTACATCCGCCGCGCCAGGTGCCGTCATCGCGCTCGACCCGGCCGAGGACGCCGAGGCGATCGCCGCCCTGGCCGCCGCCGTGGCGCTGGTCGGCCGCATCCCCGAGCGCCGCAGGCCCGAACCGGTGGCCGAGATACCGCGCCCGGCCCCCGCGCTCTTCCTCCTCGACCTCGCCATGCCCCGCGACATCGACGCGGCCGTGCACCGGCTGGCCGGGGTGCGGCTGGTGGACATCGAGTCGCTGGCCGAGGCGGCGGCGGACGCGCCGATGGCGGCCGACGTGGACGAGGTCCGGCGTATCGTCTCCGACGAGGTGGCGGCCTTCGGGGCGGCCCAGCGGGCCGCGCACATCACGCCCACGGTGATCGCGCTGCGCACCATGGCCGCCGATGTCGTCGCGGGCGAGATCGCCCGGCTCGACGGACGCCTCCCCGACCTGGACGAACGCCAGCGCGGCGAGATCCGGCAGGCCGTGCACCGAGTCGTCGACAAGCTGCTGCACGCGCCGACCGTACGGGTCAAGCAGCTCGCGGCCGAGCCCGGCGGCGCCGGGTACGCGGACGCGCTGCGCACCCTGTTCGACCTCGACCCCGAGACGGTGGCCTCCGTCTCCCGCGCCGAGGACAGCACCGAGAACCAGGCCAAGAACCGAGGGCCAGCATGAGTACCAAGGCACTGAGACTGGGGACCAGGCGAAGCAAACTCGCCATGGCCCAGTCGGGGCAGGTGGCGGACGCCGTACGCCAGGTGACCGGACGGCCCGTCGAGCTCGTCGAGATCACCACGTACGGCGACCGGTCCCGTGAGCACCTCGCGCAGATCGGCGGCACGGGTGTGTTCGTCACAGCGCTGCGTGACGCGCTGCTGCGCGGTGAGGTCGACTTCGCGGTTCACTCGCTGAAGGACCTCCCGACCGGGCAGCCCGCCGAGCTGGTGCTGGCCGCCGTTCCCGAGCGCGAGGACCCGCGTGACGTGATCGTCGCCCGGGACGCGCTGAAGTTCACCGACCTCCCGCGGGGCGCCCGCATCGGCACGGGTTCGCCGCGCCGCATGGCGATGCTGAACGCGTACGCGCGCAGCCATGGGCTGGACATAGAGACGGTCCCGATCCGGGGCAACGTCGACACCCGCATCGGATTCGTCCGGGACGGCGAGCTGGACGCGGTCGTGCTGGCCGCGGCCGGCCTCAGCCGCATGGGCCGGATCGAGGAGGTGACCGACTTCCTGTCGGTCGACACGGTTTTGCCCGCCCCCGGCCAGGGGGCCCTGGCGATCGAGTGTGCCGCGGACAACGCGGACCTGATCGCGGCGCTCGGCAGGCTCGACGACCCGTTCACGCGGGCCGCCGTGACCGCCGAGCGGTCACTGCTCGCCGCCCTGGAGGCCGGCTGCAGCGCCCCCGTGGGCGCGCTGGCCGACTTGCTGGCCGACGGGCAGATTGTCAAGGAAATGCGCCTGCGCGCTGTCGTCGGTACGACCGACGGCTCCCGCACGGTGCAGCTGTCCACCACCGGTCCCGTGCCCGAGACGTACGAGCAGGCAGTGGCGCTCGGTCGCGAACTCGCCACCGAGATGCTTGCCCAGGGCGCGGCCGGTCTGATGGGGGAGCGAGCACATTGAGCCCCACCACCCTTCCCGCCGCCGGTCCGGAACACGGGCACGTCACCTTCCTCGGTGCCGGACCCGGGGATCCGGGACTGCTGACTCTGCGCGCCGTGGAGGCACTGTCGAACGCGGACGTCCTGATCGCCGAGCACGACGTGCTCGACGTCATCCGGACGCACGCCCGACAGGGTGTCTCCGTCGTGCCGACGGACACGGATTCCTCTTTGGATACGTATCCGGGCAAGGGCACGCCTCAACTGGCGGTTGTTGACGGCGCGTCAACAACCGCTGGGGTCCCGTCGGTGCGGGATGCGGCTCATCTTGTCATGGAGGCCGCGCGGGGCGGCAGGCGGGTCGTGCGTGCGGTGTCCGGGGACCCCGGGCTCGACGCGTACGCCGCCGAGGAGATGCTGGCGTGCGCCGGCGCCGGGGTGCCCTTCGAGGTGGTCCCCGGTGTCGCGGCCGCGGTCGGTGTGCCCGCGTACGCCGGTGTGCCGCTGCGGGACGCGCAGGGCGCGGACGTCCGGTTCGTGGACGCCCGTACGGCGTCGGACCGGTGCTGGACGGAGGTGGGCGCGTCGGACGGCACGGTCGTCGTCTCGACGACGCTGGACTCCGTGGCGGCGGCCGCGGGCGAGTTGGTGGCCGCCGGCCGCAAGCCGGACACTCCGTTGACGGTCACCGTCGCGGGTACTACGACGCGTCAGCGCACCTGGACCGCCACGCTCGGCACGATCGCGCAGACCCTGAAGCAGGCGAAGGTGCTGCCGTCCCCGGAGGGCGGCCGGCCGGTGATAGCCGTGGTCGGTGAGCGCTTCGCGGCCGCCCAGCGCGACCAGTTGTCGTGGTTCGAGTCCAAGCCGCTGTTCGGCTGGAGGGTGCTCGTACCGCGTACGAAGGAGCAGGCGGCGTCGCTCTCCGACCAGCTGCGGTCGTACGGGGCCGTGCCGCACGAGGTGCCGACGATCGCCGTCGAGCCGCCGCGGACGCCCCAGCAGATGGAGCGCGCGGTGAAGGGCCTGGTGACCGGCCGTTACGAGTGGATCGCCTTCACCTCGGTCAATGCCGTGAAGGCGGTCCGGGAGAAGTTCGAGGAGTACGGCCTCGACGCGCGCG
Organism: Streptomyces sp. NPDC025638; assembly: GCF_055558775.1. Classification (NCBI taxonomy): domain Bacteria; kingdom Bacillati; phylum Actinomycetota; class Actinomycetes; order Kitasatosporales; family Streptomycetaceae; genus Streptomyces; species Streptomyces sp. NPDC025638. The sequence goes on from NZ_JBVHLX010000017.1 coordinate 16,874, forward strand.
CCTTCGCGGGCATCAAGGTGGCCGCGGTCGGCGAGCAGACGGCGAAGGCGCTGATCGCCTTCGGCGTGAAGCCGGACCTGATGCCGAGCGGCGAGCAGTCCGCGGCGGGCCTGCTGGAGGACTGGCCGCCGTACGACCCCGTCTTCGACCCCATCGACCGGGTGTTCCTGCCCCGGGCGGACATCGCCACGGAGACCCTTGTCGCCGGGCTGATCGAGCTGGGCTGGGAGGTCGACGACGTCACGGCGTACCGCACCGTGCGGGCGTCACCGCCGCCGGCGGAGACGCGGGAGGCGATCAAGGGCGGTGGCTTCGACGCGGTCCTGTTCACCTCGTCGTCGACGGTCCGGAACCTGGTCGGCATCGCTGGCAAGCCGCACAACGTGACGGTGATCGCGTGCATCGGCCCGGCGACGGCGAAGACGGCGGAGGAGCACGGCCTGCGCGTCGACGTCATGGCTCCCGAGCCGTCCGTCCACAAGCTGGCGGAGGCCCTGGCCGACTTCGGCCTGAGGCGCAGGGCCGCGGCCCTGGAGGCCGGCGACCCCGTCACACGGCCGAGCGAGCGCCGGCCGGGGGCGCGGCGGCGTCGGTCGACGACTTAGCCGGATCCCGCGCGTGCGCTGAAGTGCAACGCCCCCCTCTCCTGCGGGAGGCGGGGGCGTTCGCGATTGGTGCGGGTAGCGGGTGGGCGTCGAGTTCGCGGAGGGACCGGCCGACTTCGGCCTGCGCCGCCGGCCTGCGGCGCTCGGGGCGGGGGATCCCGTTGCGCGGCCGGGGGTGGCGGCGTCGGTCGACGACGTAGCGGCTCCGCGCCCGGTGTGACGTGCTTGCGCCCGTCTCCTGCGGGAGGCGGGGGCGTTCGTCATTGGTGCGGGTAGGAGGAGGGCGAGTGAGCGTCGGCCGGGGCGCGGCGGTGTCGGTCCATGGCGGGGCGCTCTCTGTGCGTCAGTAGGCGTGTCGGTCGGCCTTGTGGGTCCAGGCTTCGTAGGCCTCGGCGCCGAGTTCGGGGAGGATCTGTTCGACGTGGATGCGGCGCTGGTCGAGGGGGCGCCGGAAGTCCTCGTACTGGAACGAGTCGTCGAAGCCGATTTCCCGAGTGGCCGTCAGATCGCAGCTGTAGTAGACGTCGTCGATCCGCGACCAGTAGATGGCGCTCATGCACATCGGGCAGGGCGCGCCGCTGATGTAGATCGAGCAGCCCTGGAGCATCCTGGCCCGCTCCGGCACCGGGTCGGGGGAGCCTTCGGGGCGCGGAACGTATTCGAGTGTGCTCTCGTTCTGGTGTTCCGGCGATATCGACGGCGCCGCGGGGTTCAGGCGCTGTATGGCCTTGCGGATGCTCTCCATTTCGGCGTGCGCGGTGGGATCGCCGGTGAGCAGTACACGGTTCTGTCCCGTGGCCACGATTTCGCCGTCCCGGGTGAGCACGGCGCCGAACGGCCCGCCCCAGCCCCTCACGACGGATTCTGTGGCCAGCCGTACCGCTTCGGCCAGGAACTCTTTGTGACCCATGTCGGACCTCCACTCAGCACTGCCGAGAAAAAATGCCCTGCCTTTCCCCGTTTGTTCGATAACTACCCTTTGAACTACACTACTCCGTATGGGTTCACGTGCAATCCATGCCCCGGCCGGAGACGGTGCGACCGTTGTGACCTCCCAAAAGGTGCGGGAAGGCTGCGAAGACGACTATCAGCGCTGGCAGGAGCGGACCAACCGGGCCGTGCGCGCATTTGACGGATTCGAGGGGACGGAAATGTATCCCCCGGGCGCCGGTGACGAGCGCGCCTGGGTGGTGGTCTTCCGTTTCTCCCGTCTCGACCAGCTGACCGCATGGCTGGACTCCAGCGAGCGCCGGGAACTGCTGGCCGAGGCCCGCCCGCTGTTCGACGGGACGCCGACACAGGAAGTCCTGGCCGGCGGTACGCCACCGCAGGCCAAGGAGGAGGCCGTCACGGCGGTCATCTCCCATCATGTGCGCCCCGGCCGCGAGGAGGACTTCGCACGGTGGCAGGCCAAGGCCTTCAAGGCCCAGGCGAAGTACCCGGGTTTCATGGGCAACGAACTGTTCAGGCCCGTTGAGGGAATCCAGGACAACTGGGTCGTCGTCTTCCGCTTCGACACCCGTCAACACCTCGACGAATGGCTCGCGTCGGACACCCGCCAAAGGCTCCTGGAAGAGGGCGAGCGCTACTTCTCCGGCTACGACGTGCACAAGGTGGGGTCGGCCTTCAGCGGCTGGTTCCGCTTCGGCGCGGGCGAGGACAACGCGGTCCCGCCCAACTGGAAACAGGCCATGTCCGTGGTGCTGGGGCTCTATCCCACCGTGATGGTCCTGAACCTGACGGTCGGTCGTGTGCTGACCGACCTCCGAGTGCCCGGCTACCTCAGCCTGTTCATCTCGAACGTGCTGAGCGTCTCCATCCTGACCTGGTTCATGATGCCCCTGGTGAACCGCATCTTCGCCTTCTGGCTGGTGCCCCAGCGGGCGCGTTCCGTGCGCACCCATGTGGCGGGGGCGGCCCTCGTGATGCTGGGCTGGGCGCTGTGCATCCTGATTTTCGGGCTCACAAGCGGCTGAGGAGCCGGCATGAGTGAAGAGTTCGAGGGACACATCGTCCGACGGGGCGACGCCGCCTACAACAGCACCTGGTCGGCCATGCTGTGGAATGAGCTCAAGCCGCAGCGCTTTCCCGATCTGATCGTCCGGGCCGCCACCGAGCGCGACGTCCCGGCCGCCGTCCGGCTGGCCCGCGCCGAGGGGCACCGGATCGCCCTGCGCTCCCAAGGACACAGCTGGTGCGGCTCACCGCTGCGTGACGGCGGCATGCTCATCGACCTCTCCGCGCTCAACGCATGCGAGATAGACCCGGCTTCGTGCACCGCCACCGTGCAGCCGGCGCTCACCGGGCGCGAGTTCGTCGCCGCGCTCGCCCCGCACGGCCTCGCCTTCCCGGCCGGGCACTGCGGACCCGTCGCCCTCGGTGGCTATCTGCTCAGCGGTGGCCTCGGCTGGAACGCGGGCGTCCTCGGGCCGGCCGCCGCAAGCGTGCGGGCGGTCGAGGTGGTCACGGCGGACGGCTCCACTCTCACCTGCAGCAAGGACGAGCACCCCGACCTCTTCTGGGCCGCCCGTGGCGCGGGCCCCGGCTTCTTCGCCGTCGCCACCCGCTTCCATCTGGCGCTGTACGACCTGCCGACGGCGGTCGCCGAGACCACCTACGCATTCCCCCTGGCCGACGTCGAACCGGTGACCCGCTGGGCCACCACGGCGGCCAAGCGGCTGCCGCCCAACGTCGAGGCGTCCTTCATGCTCGCGACCGCCTCCCCGGACTACGCGACGGCGACGCCGAGGCCCAAGGTGATCGGCTTCACCGGCACCGCCTTCGCCCGCACGCATGAGGAGGCCGTCGCCTGCCTGGAGCCGCTGCGGGACTGCCCCCTGGCCGACCGCGCCCTGTTCCGCAGGGTGGACGAGCCCAGGACCTTCGAGGACCTCTACGACACGTCGTCCCGCTTCTGGCCCCGGGGCCACCGCAATGTCGTGGACACCCTGTGGTCGGACACCGGGCACGAGACCCTGCTGCCCGCGCTTGCCGCCTCCGTCGCCGCGGCCCCCTCCGAGCAGTCGCTCGTCCTGGCGCCCCTGTGGCCGGTCTCGCGGGACCGCTCCCTCTCGCGCGACATGGCCTTCCCGGTCCTGGGCGAGACCTATCTGGCCCCCTTCGCGACCTGGGACGACCCGGCCGCGGACGCCGACAATGTGCGCTGGCTGCGGGACACGATGCGGATCGTCGAGCCGTACGGAACCGGCCACTACATCGCCGAGGCCGACCTCACCGCCGATCCGTCCCGGGCCCGGCGGTCGTACACCCCGGCCGGCTGGGAGCGGCTGCGGGCGCTGAAGGCCGCGTACGACCCGGAGAATGTCTTCCACACCTATCTCACGCCGTGACACCGGGGGCCGACAGGGCGTCGGCAAAGGGGCCCCTGAGCCAGGCGTAGCGTAGAGCGCATGACGAAGTACGGCTCCTTCCCCGGTTCGCGGCCCCGGCGACTGCGGACGTCCCCCGTGATGCGTCGCATGGTCGCCGAGACCCGGCTGCACCCCGCCGACCTCATCCTCCCCGCCTTCGTGCGCGAGGGAGTCGGTGAGCCGGTGCCGATCGCCGCCATGCCCGGCGTCGTACAGCACACGCGGGACAGCCTGAAGAAGGCGGCCGCGGAGGCGGTCGAGGCGGGGATCTCCGGGATCATGCTCTTCGGCGTGCCCGAGGAGGGGAAGAAGGACGCCTTCGGCACTCCCGGGACGGATCCGGACGGGATTCTGCAGGTCGCCATCCGCGATGTGCGGGCCGAGGTCGGGGACGACCTGCTGGTCATGTCCGACCTGTGCCTCGACGAGACCACCGATCACGGGCACTGCGGGGTGCTCGACGAGCACGGCCGCGTGGACAACGACGCCACCCTGGAGCGGTACGCCGAGATGGCGCAGGTGCAGGCCGACGCCGGTGCCCATGTCGTCGGGCCCAGCGGAATGATGGACGGGCAGATCGGGGTCGTCCGCGACGCGCTCGACCAGATCGGCCGCGAGGACGTCGCCATCCTCGCCTACACCGCCAAGTACTCCTCCGCGTTCTACGGCCCCTTCCGCGAGGCCGTCGCCTCCTCGCTCAAGGGCGACCGCAAGACCTACCAGCAGGACCCCGCCAACTGGCGGGAGTCCCTGCGGGAGTTGGCCCTCGACCTGGAGGAGGGGGCCGACATGGTGATGGTGAAGCCCGCCGGACCCTACCTCGACATCCTGGCGAGGGTCGCGGACGCCGTCGACGTGCCCGTCGCCGCGTACCAGATCTCCGGCGAGTACTCGATGATCGAGGCCGCCGCCGAGAAGGGCTGGGTCGACCGCGACCGCGCCATCCTGGAGACGCTGACGGGCATCAAGCGGGCCGGCGCCCGGAACATCCTCACCTACTGGGCCACCGAGGTCGCCCAGCGGCTGCTCTGACGCGGCTCACCAGTTGAGGGCGTCGTCCGCGTCCTGCTGCCAGTACGTCACCTTCAGCGAGCTGTCGTAGTACACGCCCTTGGCCGGCAGCGACGGGGTCGCGGACGCGCCGCCGCTGCTGTTGGGCGTCTTGCCCTGGAAGGCGACGGTCAGCTTGTGCCCCGTCGTGCCGCCCTCCCCGCTGCCGTCGGCGGCGGACAGCAGGACGCCCGCGTAACCGGACTCGCCGGGCGCGAGGGTCGTCACGGCCTGCGGGTGGGTCTCCTCGGCGGCCTGCGGCACCCACTGCATCTCGTCGAAGCGGAGCACCGGGTAGTACGTCAGGTCGCAGTACTTCGACCCGGTGTTCTTGACCGTGATGAGCATGTGGTTGAGCGGGCGGGGGACCGGCTGCGCGGTGACCTTGGTGTTGGAGCCGTTGCACAGGACGCGGTTCTTCGGGTCCCACGGTTCCGAGGAGCCGCCGCCCGAGGAGCCCTTGGCGGACCCGGACGAGCCCGAGGACGAGGACCCCTTGGCCGATCCGGACGAGCCCGACGCGGAGCCCGAAGTGGAGCCCGAGGCGGAGCCCGAACCCTTCGTGGTGTCGGCGGTGGGTGTCGCGGCGCCCTTGCCGCCCGCGGTCGTGGCCGCCGTGGTGGAGGTCCGCGACGCGCCTTCGTCCTTGATCCCGTCACCGCCGTTGCACGCCGTGAGGGCGAGGGCGGCGAGGGTGGCTCCGGTGACGGCGAGCAGCGGGGTACGGCGGGTACGCATGGCAAGTCCTCTTTCGAGCGGAGGGTGGTGTCGTGCTTGGATGACCAGAGCCTGCGGGGCGATCCGTCCCACCTGCCACACCCGGCGGCCGATCAGGGACGCTGGAATGGCCATACAGGCTCTGACCTGCGCAAACAGTCCTTCTCTGGAACGCGGGAGTGGGACACCGGGGATGGAGGAACAGTGCCGGACAGCACTGTCGGCGGCGGCTTCGCCGAGCTGCTGCGGGAGTTGAAGGACCGTTCGGGGCTCAGCTACGGCGTGCTGGCCAAGCGGCTCCACATGAGTACGTCGACGCTGCACCGCTACTGCAACGGGGATGCCGTACCGGCGGACTACGCCCCCGTGGAACGGCTGGCCCGCCTCTGCAAGGCCGCGCCCGAGGAACTGGTCGAGCTGCACCGGCGTTGGGTGCTGGCGGATGCGATGCGGGGGCGGAAGGGGGAGGCGGCTCCGGCGGGCTCCGTGCCGGAGGAGGCGGAGGAGGCGCGGGAGCCGGAGAAGCCGAAGGGGGCAGAGGGGGCGGAGGAGCCGGACAGGCCCGAGGAGTTCCGGGAACCGGTGACCTCGGTCCGTACGGACACCCGTCGTCGTACCCGCACCGCCCTCGTCGCCGGTATCGCGGTCGCCGCCGTTCTCGGTGCGGTCACGCTGGCGGTGAAGTTCTCGTCGGACGGTTCGGACGGCGCGCACGGCGGTCCCGTCGCGGCGGCCTCGGCACAGGGCGGGACCGCGGACGGCGCACACTCCGCGAAGACACCGGGCGGCACCGCCTCGCCGTCCGAGTCGGCCACCGGGTCCGCCTCACCCTCGCGCTCTGCCTCCGCCTCCTCCTCCGCGACGGACGAGCGGGATCAGCCGGGCGCCCGCGGCAAGGCCGGGGCCGGTGAGACCGCCACCGCGCCGCCCCTCACCGTCGCCACCCACCCCTACACCTGGGAAAGCCCCTGCGACCAGCGCTACTTGATCGACCGGCCGCCGACGAAGGTCGCCCCGCCGCCGACCGAGAACGACGCGACGGCCTGGGTGGCCGCGCACGGTGCCGTCTCCTCGGGGGAGCAGTACGTCACGCTCACCGTGCAGGGCACCGGCAAGGAGACCGTGGTCGTCGAGAGTCTGACCGTTCGCAGCGACAAGCGCTCGCCCCTCGCCTGGAACGACTACGCGATGGGCTATCCGGGCGTCGGCTGCGGCGGTGGCGTCCCGACCCGCTCCTTCACCGTCGCCCTGGACGCGGCGCGCCCCGCCGTCGTCCCGGAGGCGGGGCACCGGAACTTCCCGTTCAAGGTGAGCGAGTCGGACCCGGAGGTCTACTACATCAGGGCCGACGCCTCGGCGTACGACGTGAGTTGGTACCTGGAGCTGAAATGGTCCAGCGGCGCCCGCCACGGCACGCTGCGGATCGACGACCACGGCAGGCCGTTCCGCACGAGCGGCAACAACGGGCGGCCCGCCTACGAGTTCCCGCTGGGCGGCTCGGGCTGGGTCGACGAGGGGACGACCAAGTTCTGAGAGGACGTTCCGGTGTGCGCCGGAGCGTGCCGGGAGGCCGAGGAGGAGGGTCCCTCGTCGCGTATGCCCTGGCCGTCCTGGCAGGCCGAGAGCGTGAACACGGCGACCAGCGCGAGTGCTGCGGCGGCGAGGGGGCGTGGGGGCATGGGGGGCTCCTGGGCGCGAGGGGGGGCGTATGCGGAACGGCGCTCGGTGTGCCCCCAGCCTGCGAGGAGATCCGGGCCGTTCGCCACCTTCCGCGGGGGATTCGGGACGCCTGAACCGGGACCACGCGTCTGACCTGCGGAAACGAATACCTCTGGGACGGCGTTCCGGGACGTGCGGACGTGTCCGGATCGCGGAATCAAGGGTGTAGGAAGCAGCTACCTTCCTAGGCTGCGGGCACGGACCCATACGCGCAGCCTGCCGAAGGAGCCATTGCCATGACCGTCACCGAGCCCGCCGCCTCCTCCACCGTCCCCGTCCCGCCGCTCGCCGCGCGGGCCCGTACGGTCGGCGGCTCGCCGGTGCGGGACATCCTCGCGGTCACCGCCCGCCCCGAGGTGATCAACTTCGCGGGCGGTCTGCCGGCACCGGAACTGTTCGACCGCGAGGGGATCGCGGCCGCGTTCCACCAGGTCCTGGCCCAGGTCCCGGAGCGGGCGCTCCAGTACTCCACGACGGAGGGCGAACCGACGCTGCGCGCGGGACTCGCGACCCGCATCTCCACACAGGGGCTGCCCACCACCCCCGACGACCTGCTGATCACCACCGGCTCGCAACAGGCACTCTCGCTCCTCTCGACGGCCCTGCTCGACCCCGGGGACACGGTCCTGGTCGAAAGCCCCTGCTATCTGGCGGCACTTCAGGTGTTCGGACTGGCGGGCGCGCGGGTGGTGGCCGTGCCGGGCGACGACGACGGAGTGGACCCGGCGGCGCTGGAGGAACTGATACGGCGCGAGCGGCCCAAGCTGCTCTACCTCGTCCCGACCTTCCAGAACCCCACCGGCCGCACCATGCCCACCGCCCGCCGCGCGGCCGTGGCCTCGGCGGCAGCCCGGCACGGCCTGTGGATCGTCGAGGACGACCCGTACGGCGAACTGCGCTACGAGGGCGAGCGGGTGCCGTGGATCGCCACCCACCCCGGCGCCGAGGACCGCACAGTCCTCCTGGGCTCCTTCTCCAAGGTCATGGCACCGGGCCTGCGCCTCGGCTGGCTACGCGCCCCCGCCGAACTGCTGCGCGCCTGCGCGGTCGCCAAGCAGGCGGCGGACCTGCACACCCCGACACTCAACCAGCTCGCCGCGGCACGCTACTTGGACGTGCTGGACGCCCATGTGGCGAAGGTCCGGGCGGTCTACGGCGAACGCCGGGACGCCATGCTCGCCGGACTCCCCGAAGCCCTCCCGGACGGCTCGTCCTGGAACCGCCCCGAGGGCGGCATGTTCCTCTGGGCCCGCCTCCCGGACTCGTACGACACCACGGCCCTGCTCCCCCAGGTGGTGAAGCAGGACGTGGCATACGTCCCGGGCGCACCCTTCTACGCCGCGGCCCCCGACCCCTCGACCCTGCGCCTGTGCTTCGTGACCCAGACTCCCGAGGAAATCGGCGAGGGCCTGCGGAGACTGGCCAGGGGCCTGGGCATCTGAAGCCGCGGGCGGCTCACCGGCGGGTCAGTCCCACCAGAAGGACCAGGTGTGGGCGCCGACCAGGCGCTTGGCGTAGGCCTGGAGGTCCTCGCCGGACTCGTCCGGGCAGAACGCGAAGTGCTCGACCGCGAGTGCCTCCGCCTCGGCCGGTGTGGTGGGCGGCGCCGCGACCGAGACGGTCAGCCGGGCGTAGGAGAGCGCTATGACACGTGTGCCGAAGCGGTCCTCCCAGGAGCGCAGTACGGCACAGAGGCGGGCCACGTCGGGCTCGTAGTTGAGGGGGCCGGTCCAGCCGAAGGCCGCCGGGACATCGGCGGAACGGCGCGCCGGGACGAGGGCCAGCCGGTGGTCCGCCGACCTGGGAGCCGCCTCCAACAGAGCCGCCACCGCCTCGGCCGCCCGCGCCTCCGGGTCCACCCCGTGCGTCCCGGCCGGCGCGAGTCCTGGCCACTCGTCCCACGCCTCGGCCAGCACCTCCTCCGCGTCGTGGTCCCCCGGGTACGACGTCTCCTCGGGGAGCAGCTCCCAGTTCTCCGGGCCGCCCAACTCACCACCGGCGTCTATGAGCAGCGGGAGGAGTCCGGCCTTCCGTGGGGCACGCTGGAGCGCGGCCCAGCCGCTGAGCGCCGCGGGGCCGTCGGCGTACCACAACAGCTCGTCGATCACACGCCCAGGCGGGAGTTGAAGCCCCAGCGAGCGGCCGCTCGGGTCGGTCGCCAGTGTGGGCAGCGGGTTGGGAAGAGTCGCCATGCCAGTGACTGTAGGCGCAGGCACTGACAGTGGCCCCGGGGGCTACTTGAGGGACGTGGTGAAGGCGGTCCAACTGGTTGGGCTGACCTGGAGGGTTGGGCCGGTTTCGGGGGGGTTCTTGGAGTCGCGGATGTGGATGGTGTGGGGGGTGGGGGCGACTTCGAGACACTGGCCGCCCTCGCTGCCGCTGTAGCTCGACTTCCGCCACGCGTACGCGACTTCGAGGCACTGACCGCCCTCATCGCCGCTATAGCTCGACTTGAACCACTCAAGTGCGGTGCTCATGTGTCTCCTAGCAGGCGGTTGAGCAGGCCCTTCGACTCTTGAGGGGACATGGCCTGTGACCGCAGCATCGCATACTTGCGCGCCAGGATGGACACCTCATCCGGGTCAGAAACCCACTGGCTGCCGCGCTGGCCCTCCGTGTAGGCGAGGTGCTGGTGATCGGGTGTCTCCAGCAGGGTGAAGGGCCCGTTCACTCCCGCGTGCGCGGAGGTGCGCGACAGGAACTGTAATGACAGCCCGGGGAGTTCGGCGCATTGGCGCAGCCATCGGAGCTGGTCCTTGCGTACCTTCTCGCATCCGAAGCCGAGATACAGCACCGGCTCCCACACCACGAAGCTCATCGTCGGCGGGCACTTGCGCTGCAGGATCTCCTGCCGTGCCACTCGGGCTTCCGTCTTGGTGGCGAGTTCGTCCTCGTCGTACGCCGGTACCCGCTCGCACAGCACCGCGCGGGCGTACTCGCGGGTCTGGAGCAAGCCCGGGACGACCAGCGCGTCGTACCAGGACAGGGAGATGGCCTCCCGTTCGTGCGCCATGTACTGCTCGGCGTACAGCGGGAACTGGTCGATCTCCGGCAGGTTGTCCACTCCGGCGCTCAACAAGCCCTTGGTGTCGAGTAGTTCGTCCAGCAGCTCGGCGAGGTCCCGTTTCAGTGGTCGTCGGCCCTGCTCGATCGACGCGATCGTCTCCTCGTCCACCATGAGCCGCTCGGCGAGCGCGCGTTGCGTGAAACCGGCCGCCCGGCGCGCCGTGGCGAGCTGCGCGCCCAGCATCTTCATGGCCGAGAGGTTCTTCTTCCGCGGAAGCTTCCTGGAGTTCATGCGGGTCCAACTCCCCACGCCTGCCCTTACGCGACCCCGTACGAACCCGTACAAATAATCTGTACGGGCTCACTCGGTGATCCACGCTAGTCACTCTGCGCGACCTTCGTCTCGTGAACGTCGAAACCGAACTTCCCCACCAGCGCGACCAGTTCTACGGCCGTGACCGCCGATCCGTGCCCGCGGCCAGGCGGTTCGCCTGGTGGTCGTTGAAGTACTGGGGACTCGACGACTGGGAACGCGCCGAGGACGTGTCGCTGTGCGTGAGCGAGCTGGCGACCAACGCGCTGGTGCACGGGGTACCGGCCGGGCGGGGCTTCCTGCTGCGGCTCCGGTACGACGGGGAGGTCCTGCGCGTCGAGGTGCACGACAGCGGGCCCGGCGTGCCGAGGGTCGCCGACGAGGCGGACGAGGGCGGGCGTGGGCTGCTGCTCGTGGCGGCGCTCTCCGACAAGTGGGGCGTGGGGGAGCGGGACTTGGGGAAACTGGTGTGGGCGGAGTTCGCAAATGACCGCGGCCCCGACGGTCACCAGTGACCGTCGGGGCCGTCGACTTCGTGCGTCGCCTCAGAGGCGCTCGGGTGTCCGGATGCCCAGCAGTGCCATGCCCCGGTGCAGGGTGCGTGCGGTCAGGTCGACCAGGAAGAGGCGGTTCTCCACGACCTCCGGCGCGTTCTCGGTGCTCAGCACCTGGCACTGGTCGTAGAACTTCGTCAGGTGCGTCGCCAGCTCGTACAGGTACGCCGCCAGCTTGTGCGGCTCGTACGCCGACGCCACCTCCAGGACCGTCTCCGCGAAGTGGTCCAGGTGCAGGCCCAGGGCACGCTCGGCGGGCGCCAGTTCCAGCTCCGGGTGGGCGGCGGGGCGGGCTTCGCCGGCCTTGCGGAGGATCGACTGGATACGGGCGTACGCGTACTGGAGGTAGACGGACGTGTCGCCGCTCAGCGACACCATCTGGTCCAGGTCGAACTTGTAGTCCCGCACCGCGGAGGTCGACAGGTCGGCGTACTTCACCGCGCCGATGCCGACGTACCGGCCGTTCTCGACGATCTCCTGCTCGGACAGGCCCACCTTCTCGGCCTTCTCCCGGACCACGGTCGTCGCGCGCTCGACCGCCTCGTCGAGGAGGTCCTCCAGCCGGACCGTCTCGCCCTCACGCGTCTTGAACGGCTTGCCGTCCTTGCCGAGGACCGTGCCGAAGGCCAGCTGGTGCGTCGTCACGCCGTCGTTCAGCCAGCCCGCCCTGCGTGCCGTCTCGAAGACCATGCGGAAGTGCAGCGACTGGCGGACGTCGACCACGTACAGCAGCGTGCTGGCCTTGTGGTTGAAGACGCGGTCCCGGATGGCCGAGAGGTCGGTGGCCGCGTAGCCGTAGCCGCCGTCCGACTTCTGGACGATCAGCGGGACCGGCTTGCCGTCCGGGCCCTTGATGTCCTCGAAGAAGACGCACAGGGCGCCCTCGGAGCGGACCGCGACGCCCGACTCCTCCAGCAGGCGGCAGGTCTCGGCGAGCATGTCGTTGTAGCCCGACTCGCCGACGATGTCCGGGTCCCGGATCTCCATGTCCAGCTTCTCGAAGACGGAGTAGAAGTAGATCTTCGACTCGTCCACGAACTTCTGCCACATGGCCAGCGTCCGCGGCTCGCCGGCCTGGAGGTCGACCACCCTGCGGCGGGCGCGCGTCTTGAACTCCTCGTCGGAGTCGAAGACACCCCGCGCGGCCTTGTAGAGGCGGTTGAGGTTGGACATCGCCTCCTCGCCGCTCACGTCGTCGGCCTTGTGGTCCAGCTCGTGCGGGTGCTCGTCCAGATACTGGATGAGCATGCCGAACTGGGTGCCCCAGTCGCCGATGTGGTGCCGGCGGACGACGGTTTCCCCGGTGAACTCCAGGAGGTGGACCACCGCGTCGCCGATCACGGCGGAGCGCAGATGGCCGACGTGCATCTCCTTGGCCACGTTCGGCTGGGCGTAGTCGATCACCGTGGTGCCCGGCTGCTCCGCGTACGGCACGCCCAGGCGGTCCGTGTCCGCGTACCGCGCGGCCAGGGTCTCGATGATCGCCCTGTCGCCGATCGTGATGTTCAGGAAGCCGGGGCCGGAGACCTCGATGTCCTTGATCACGTCACCTGTGACGACCTGGGAGACGACCTGCGTGGCCAGCTCCCTCGGGTTCGCCTTCGCCTTCTTGGCCAGCGCCAGGATGCCGTTGGCCTGGAAGTCGGCCCGGTCGCTTCGTCGCAGCAGCGGGTCCGCGGAGCCGGCGTCCGGCAGGGCTGCCGAGAGTGCCGTCGCGAGGTGCTGCTGGACTGAGTCGCTGAGGGACGTGACCGGGGCCATAGGTATGGGTGCCGTTCTCCTCGTGGGGATGGATAGACCCAGCCAGTATCCCATGGGAGGTAAAGCGGTTTTCCCGGTCACGGGTCGGTCTGGGAGTATGGAGGTCCATCAAGAGTTCCAGGACAAGAGGACGTGCCGAACGTGGCTCAGAGCACCGAGACCACCGACTGGGTCTCCCGTTTCGCGGATGAGGTCATCGAGGAGTCGGAGCGTCGGGCCCCGGGCAAACCGGTCGTCGTCGCCTCCGGGCTGTCGCCCTCGGGCCCCATCCACCTGGGGAACCTGCGCGAGGTCATGACCCCGCACCTCGTCGCCGACGAGATCCGGCGCCGCGGGTACCAGGTGCGCCACCTCATCTCCTGGGACGACTACGACCGCTACCGCAAGGTGCCCGCGGGCATCGCCGGTGTCGACGAGTCCTGGGCCGAGCACATCGGCAAGCCGCTGACCTCCGTGCCCGCCCCGAAGGGCTCCGCGTACCCGAACTGGGCCGAGCACTTCAAGGCCGCCATGGTCGAGTCGCTGGCCGAGCTGGGCGTGGAGTTCGACGGGATCAGCCAGACCGCGCAGTACACCTCCGGTGTCTACCGCGAGCAGATCCTGCACGCGATGAAGCACCGCGGTGACATCGACGCGATCCTCGGCCAGTACCGGACCAAGCCGAAGGCCAAGAAGCAGGGCCAGAAGCCCGTCGACGAGGCCGAACTGGAGGCCGAGGAGGGCTCCGGCGCGGCGAGCGAGGACGACGGCAGCTCCGGCGCCGCCGGGTACTTCCCGTACAAGCCGTACTGCGGCAACTGCGGGAAGGACCTGACCACGGTCACCTCGTACGACGACGACACCACCGAGCTGGCCTACACCTGCAACGAGTGCGGCTTCTCGGAGACCGTCCGGCTCAGCGAGTTCAACCGCGGCAAGCTGGTCTGGAAGGTCGACTGGCCGATGCGGTGGGCGTACGAAGGGGTCGTGTTCGAGCCCTCCGGTGTCGACCACTCCTCGCCCGGCTCCAGCTTCCAGGTCGGCGGCCAGATCGTCGGGATCTTCGACGGCAAGCAGCCGATCGGCCCGATGTACGCGTTCGTGGGCATCTCCGGCATGGCCAAGATGTCCTCGTCCCGCGGTGGGGTGCCGACCCCGGCCGACGCGCTGAAGATCATGGAGCCGCAGCTGCTGCGCTGGTTGTACGCCCGTCGTCGGCCCAACCAGTCGTTCAAGATCGCCTTCGACCAGGAGATCCAGCGGCTCTACGACGAGTGGGACAAGCTGGAGGGCAAGGTCGCCGACGGCTCCGCCCTCCCGGCCGACATCGCCGCGCACTCGCGCGCGGTGCGTACGGCGGGCGGCGAGCTGCCGAAGACGGCGCACCCGCTGCCGTACCGGACGCTGGCCTCCGTCGCCGACATCACCGCCGGCCACCAGGACCAGGCGCTGCGCATCCTGTCCGAGCTCGACCCGGCCGACCCGCTCGGCTCGCTGGACGAGGCGCGGCCGCGGTACGACAGGGCCGAGGCCTGGATCAACACGCACGTGCCCGCCGACCAGCGGACCATCGTGCGCGAGGAGCCGGACGTCGAGCTGCTGAAGTCCCTCGACGAGGCCTCCCAGCAGTCGCTGCGGCTGCTGCTCGACGGGCTCGCCGAGCACTGGTCCCTGGACGGGCTGACCCATCTCGTGTACGGCGTGCCCAAGGTCCAGGCCGGGTTCGCCGCCGACGCCACGCCCAAGGAGCTGCCGCCGGAGATCAAGACCGCCCAGCGGACGTTCTTCGCGCTGCTGTACCACCTGCTCGTCGGCCGTGACACCGGTCCGCGGCTGCCCACGCTGCTGCTGGCGGTGGGGCAGGACCGGGTGCGGGCCCTGCTCGGGGAGTAGGACGGCGTACTGATGTGAAGAAGAGGGGCCCTCGGCTGAGGGCCCCTCTTCTTGTCGTCGTACGGCTTCTTGTGCTCGTACGGCTTCCTACGCGATGTGGTCCTCTTCCAGCTCCGCGTTGTAGCGGTTCGTGAAGCGGTTGACCATGCGCTTGGCCTCCTCCACCGGGAGGGCGATGCTGAACTCCGCGTCGACGTTCTCGCCGAACTCGCGCGGGGTCGGGTAGCTGCCGTTGATCGACTGCTTGAAGACCTGGTAGTAGGCCTCCTCGTCCGGCTCGGAGCCGCCGCCCTCGCCGAGTTCGCGGGTGCGGCCCGGGCCCACCGGGATGGGGAAGCTGCCGGTCTCCTCCCCAGAGGGCTCCTGGTACTGCTGCGGCTCGTGCTCCTGGCCCTGTTCCTGGTAGTACTGCTCGGCCTGCTGCTGTTCCGCGTACCACTGGGCGTACTGCTGGTCCGGGTCGTAGGCCGGGTCGTAGTCGCCGTAGTAGGGGATCTGCTGGGGGTCGACCGACTGGAACCAGGGGCTTTGGTCGTCGGCGGCCTGCGTTTCCGGGTGCCCGGCGTTCCGGTTGGCGAACTCGGGGCGCTGCTCGCTGGAGGGTGCCGCGTTCTGTGGGACGGGCGCCGCCCCAGCGGCACGACTGCCCGCAGCTATGGCGGATGCGTCGACCGCGTCCGCCGCCGCCAGTTCCCGTGCGCCCGCTCCGGTGGACTGCGCCGGCGCCGGAGGCAGCAGGGCCGGTTCGATGCCCGCCGCCGCCAGGCCCGCCGGGGCCGTGTCCGCCAGGGGGACGCCATAGCGGGCCAGGCGCAGGGGCATCAGGGACTCGACCGGGGCCTTGCGGCGCCAGGCCCGGCCGAAGCGGGCCTGGAGGCGGGCCTGGTAGACGAGGCGTTCCTGTTCCAGCTTGATGACCTGCTCGTAGGAGCGCAGCTCCCACAGCTTCATACGGCGCCACAGCAGGAAGGTGGGCACCGGGGAGAGCAGCCAGCGGGTGAGGCGGACGCCCTCCATGTGCTTGTCGGCGGTGATGTCGGCGATCCGGCCGATCGCGTGCCGGGCCGCCTCGACGGCGACCACGAACAGGACCGGGATCACCGCGTGCATGCCCACGCCCAGCGGGTCCGGCCAGGCGGCCGCGCCGTTGAAGGCGATCGTGGCCGCCGTCAGGACCCAGGCCGTCTGGCGCAGGAGCGGGAAGGGGATCCGGATCCACGTCAGGAGCAGGTCGAGGGCGAGCAGGACGCAGATGCCCGCGTCGATGCCGACCGGGAAGACGTAGGAGAAGTTCCCGAAGCCCTTCTTGAGAGCCAGCTCGCGGACGGCGGCGTACGAACCGGCGAAGCCGATGCCGGCGATGATCACGGCGCCGGACACGACCACGCCGATGAGAACGCGGTGCATCCGAGTCAGCTGCAGTGGCGCGGCCACCCGTTACTCCCCTCCCCTTGCGTGTTGTTGCGCGCAACAGGGTGGCACATGAGTGCGGCGAACGCGTTGTCGGACTGCCAGGAGCCCGGTCCCCGAGGGGGCCGGGCTCCGGCAAAAAGCGTGGCTGAGCTGGGAGTTGTGTGCCAGGTGTGACGGTCAGCTCTTCTTGGACGCTGACTTCGACGGAGAGGCGCTCGCGGTCTTCGACGAAGATCCGCCCGCCGGCTTCGACGCCGACTTGGAAGGCGAGGGCTTCGTCGTGCCCGCGTCCGAGCCGCTGCCCGTGCCGTTCGCCGAGGTCACGGCGGCTACGACCTCCTTGGCCGCCTTCTCCGCGTCCTTCGTCAGGTCGGCGGCGTCGGGGGTCGACTCGCCGGCCAGGCCCGCGCCGTTGTAGTCGAGGGTGACGACGACGTTCTCGACGCGTGCCACGACCGTCGTCTGCTTGAAGCTGCCTTCCTTCTTCTTCAGGTCGTAGCGCACCGCCATTGCCTCGTTGCCCACGCCGGAGACCGGCACCGACTGTGAGTTCTTGGCGCCGGTCACGCCCTGGGCGCCCTGGACCTGCTTGGTGTAGTACGCCTTGGCCTGGCTCTCGCCCGAGCCGCGGCTGACATCGGAGCCGAAGCGGAGGAGGGAGACGTTGAGCCAGCGGAACTGGGAGCCCTTCACGCCGTTGCTGTCGAGGCTGTTCCAGGAGCAGCTGGCACGGGAGTCCACATCATCCGATGTACCCTCCTTGCCCGACTTCGAGCCCTTCGGTACCAGTTCGCCCAGAGTCTTGTTCGAGAGCGCGTCACACGCCTTCGGCAGCTTCTGGTACCTGGCCGCCTGCACGGTCGGCGAGGCGCTCGCGGAGCCCTTGCCGGAGCTGTCGGCGCTCGCGCTCTGCCCGGCGCTGCCACTGCCGCTGCCGTCGGAGCCGGAGTCCGAGGAGCAGCCGGCGGCGACGAACACCACGGGGACGGCGGCCGCGCAGACAAGGACGCGGCGGAGTCGCCCCGCTCGCCGGTCGCGCTGGTCGTCTCGGTCGTCTCGCTGGGCTGCTCGCTGCATGGTTCCTTCACTCATGACGCTCGGGGTTCCTGCGGTCGGATCGGGTCCGAGGGGCCACGGTACGCGGTGAGTGAGCTGTGCGGTTCCGGTTCACGCGCTTTGCGGACGGCCGCCGATGGGGTCGGCGGGGCCGTCAGCCGTTGAGCGAGTCGTCCAGCCGTCCGGCCAGATTCCGGGCCCTGTCCTGCATTTCCTTGCTGTCCGGGACCGTGCCGAGGGCCGTCGGCTGCTCGTCGCACTGGATGGTCACGATCACGTTGGACGTGCGGAACACCACAGTCACCGTTCGCTGTTCGGCCGTCGAACCGGAGCTGCTCAGCTGGTCGTCGAGGAACGCCTCGTCGCCGAGATCGTCGAGGGTGCGGGGCTGGAGGTCGGCCGCGGCGGCCTCGGTGGAGGCGGACGAGGACGAGGACGAGGACGGG
This sequence comes from Streptomyces sp. NPDC025638, assembly GCF_055558775.1. Lineage (NCBI taxonomy): Bacteria > Bacillati > Actinomycetota > Actinomycetes > Kitasatosporales > Streptomycetaceae > Streptomyces > Streptomyces sp. NPDC025638. The sequence continues at coordinate 34,757 of NZ_JBVHLX010000017.1, forward strand.
CTGGGGTCGCTCGAACCCGATGCCGATGCCGACGCCGACGCCGTGGGTGTCGGCGAGGAGGTCGACGCGCTGGGTGCGGGCAGGTCGGCCGCGGTCTGCCTGGTGGCGAAGAGCTGCTCGGCCTCGTTGTCGTCGCTGATCGCGTTGTCGTAGGACACGACCCGCTCGAAGTCGACGAGCAGATGATCGGTGGCGTCGGCGGACTCGACCTTCCAGCGGCAGCCGACCTTGCGGTCGGTGTCGTACGTCAGCGTCGCCTCGCCCCGGTACGCGCGGTCCCGCTGGTCCGGGTCCGTGATCTGCTTGATGCCGGGCAGCAGGGAGTCGAGCGTGTCGTGGCTCACAGCGCCGCAGGGCTCCGGAAGCGTGCGGTACTTGCCGGGCTGGGCGGCGACGGTGGCCGTGCCGGGCTCGCCGGGGTTCGCGTTGTCCGTCGGACTGCTTCCGTCCGAGCCTCCGGTGCAGCCGGCCAGCAGAGCCGCCAGGAGGGCGGCGATGCCGGTTACGTATGCCTTCCGCTGCACGGGCAGGCTCCTCTCGACGGTGGGTCCTCCAGTGTCCCCGCTGGTTAATCGCTTGCCGCAGCGGGGCGCTCCCTGAAGACAATGTGTATCGCACGCACTGCTGTGGACGCCGGTCCCATGTCCTGTTTCGTAGACCTTGGCCCCGCTTTTGCGCTTTGCCGTCATTAAGACTTTTGCTTTGGTATCCGGGGGAATGAGGAAGATATGTCGTACGTGGAAATGGCGGGCGCGAAGGTCCCGATCCGTATGTGGACCGACCCCGCGACGGTCGAGGACGTCGCGCTGCAGCAGCTGCGCAATGTGGCGACCCTGCCGTGGATCAAGGGCCTGGCCGTGATGCCGGACGTGCACTTCGGCAAGGGCGCCACGGTCGGCTCGGTCATCGCGATGCGGGGTGCGGTGTGCCCCGCGGCGGTGGGGGTGGACATCGGCTGCGGAATGTCGGCGGTGAAGACGTCGCTGACCGCGAACGACCTCCCGGGCGATCTGTCCCGTCTGCGGTCGAAGATCGAGCAGGCGATTCCGGTGGGGCGGGGGATGCATGACGAGCCCGTCGACCTGGGTCAACTGCATGGGTTCGCCGTCGGCGGGTGGGACGCGTTCTGGGGGCGGTTCGACGGGGTCGCTGAAGCGGTGAAATTCCGACACGATCGCGCCGAGAAGCAGATTGGAACGCTTGGATCCGGAAATCATTTCATTGAACTGTGCACGGATGCGGACGGCTGTGTATGGCTCATGCTCCACTCCGGTTCCCGGAACATCGGCAAGGAACTCGCCGAGCACCACATCGGTGTGGCCCAGAAGCTGTCGCACAACCAGGGCCTGATCGACCGTGACCTCGCGGTCTTCATCGCGGACACCCCGCAGATGGCGGCGTACGAGCACGACCTCTACTGGGCCCAGGAGTACGCGAAGTACAACCGGGCGATCATGATGGCGCTCCTGAAGGACGTGATCCGCAAGGAGTTCAAGAAGGCCAAGGTGACCTTCGAGCCCGAGGTGAGTTGCCACCACAACTATGTGAGCCGTGAACGCTACGAGGGCATGGACCTGCTCGTCACCCGCAAGGGCGCGATCCGCGCGGGCTCCGGCGAGTACGGGATCATCCCGGGCTCGATGGGCACGGGTTCGTACATCGTGCGGGGCCTCGGGAACGAGAAGTCCTTCAACTCGGCCTCGCACGGCGCCGGTCGGCGCATGAGCCGCAACGCGGCCAAGCGCCGCTTCTCGACGAAGGACCTGGAGGAGCAGACCCGCGGCGTGGAGTGCCGCAAGGACTCCGGCGTCGTCGACGAGATCCCGGGTGCCTACAAGCCGATCGAGCAGGTCATCGACCAGCAGCGGGACCTCGTCGAGGTCGTGGCGAAGCTCAAGCAGGTGGTGTGTGTGAAGGGCTGACCTGCCCTACAGCCGCTTCTCCAGCAGTGTCACCGCGTACGGGCTGCCCGATCCGTCCTCCTTGGCCCTCTGTTCGCCGACCACCGTGTAGCCCGCCGACTCGTAGTAGGCGCGCAGGCGGGGGTTGGAGGTCAGGCAGTCGAGGCGGGCGTAGGGGCGGCCCGTTGCCGTGATGCGGGACTCCGCTTCCGTCAGCATGTGGCGGCCCGTGGCGGGTGGGGACGTGTGCGGGGTGGTCATCAGGCGGTGGATGTAGCCGGCGTCGGGCGGGCGGGGGCCCCAGGCCGCGGGGTCGTCCCACCAGAGTTCCCAGGCGCCCGCCAGGTGGCCGCCCGTGTGCGCCAGCCAGACCTCGCCCTCGCGCATCCGGGTGCGGAAGTGGGCCTCGTCCTTCTCGCCCGGCTTCCACTGGTCGATGCCCCGGGCCAGTTGCCACAGGGCCGCCGTGTCGCGGAGGCGGACCAGCAGGGCGGTGTCGGCCGGTGTCGCCCTGCGGTAGGTCAGCGGGGGCCAGGACGTGGGGGCCGGTTCCAGGAGGCTTGTGCGCAGGGATTCCGACAGTGCCTTTGCGTCCAGGCCCAGGGTGTCGGTGACGTAGGAGTCGATCGAGCCGTAGCGCTCCCGCATGGCCGTCAGGAACAGGTGCATCACGGATGCCGGGGCCCGGCCGACGAACGGCCATCTCGGGGTGCGGCCCTCGTTTCCGCGCCGCCAGTCGGAAAGGAGAGCCGGGGTGGCGAGTTCCGTGAGGGTGAAGTCCTCGATGATGGTCGGCTCGTCGATGCCGAGCAACGTCAGCACCATCGCCGCCAGTTGGCCCGTGCGGTCCTTGCCCGAGGCGCAGTGGAAGACCAGGGGAGTGCCGGAGGCGGCCGATTCCGCGATCAGCTCCAGGGCCGTGGCCATCTCCTTCGTCCCGTCCTGCGCCACCTCCAGGTAGCGCTCGGAGAGATAGGGGCCCGGGGCCGTGTCGGGGGACAGGGACGGCTGGTCGTACGGGCGGTGCTCGATGCTCAGGTTGTGGTACGCGAGGGAGGGGTGCTCGGGGACGCGGCCCCTGGCCTCGGCCTCCCAGGGGTGGCGCAGATCCAGCACCGTGCCTGTCCCCAGGGACAGGAAGCGGTCCCAGTCCTTTGTGCCCTCGGCCAGCTTGCCCAGGGAGTCGGCCCGGTACAGCAGGCCCGGGCGGATGCGCCGACGGCCGTCCGGGGTCGAATAGCCGCCCAGGTCACGGAAGTTGTGCAGGTCTTCGAAGGCTATGTGTCGGTCCACGCCTCAGTGTGCATGGCGGACGGCGTAGATCATCACGAACGCCACGAAGTGAATGCCGAAGAGGAAGTACGCGAGGAAGTACCAGACCTGGCGTTCGTTCTTCGTCTCCTGGGCCAGACGGCGCTTCTCCATGGACGCGTCCATGGCCCGGCCCGGCTCCTGGATCGGCTCCGGGCCCGTCTCCTGAGGCTCGCTCATCACAGCTCCCTGTGGACTTTGGTGTTGGACGCCTGGGCGCGGGGCCGCAGCACCAGAAGGTCGACGTTGACATGGCTGGGGCGGGTCACCGCCCAGGTGATCGTCTCCGCCACGTCCTCGGCGGTGAGCGGCTCGGCGACGCCCGCGTAGACCTTCTCCGCCCTGTCCGCGTCGCCGCCGAAGCGGGTCAGCGCGAACTCGTCGGTCTTGACCATGCCGGGCGCGATCTCGATGACGCGGACCGGCTGCCCGACGATCTCCAGACGCAGGGTCTCGGCCAGGACGTGCTCGCCGTGCTTGGCGGCGACATAGCCCGCGCCGCCCTCGTACGTGCCGAGCCCGGCCGTGGAGGACACCACGACCACGGTGCCGTCCCCGCTCGCCACCAGCTTCGGGAGCAGGGCCTGGGTGAGGTTCAGCGTGCCGATGACGTTCGTCTCGTACATCGCGCGCCAGTGCGCCGGGTCACCGGTGGCGACCGGGTCGGCGCCGAGAGCGCCGCCCGCGTTGTTGACCAGGACGCCGATGGTCCTGAAGGCCGTCGCGAACTCGTCGACCGCCGCGCGGTCGGTGACGTCCAGCTGGTACGCCGTCGCCGAGTGGCCGGCCGCCTCGATCTCCTCCGCCAGCGCCTCGATGCGGTCCTTGCGGCGGGCGGTGAGGACGACCCGGTAGCCGGCCTGTGCGAGCCCCCGGGCCGTGGCGGCGCCGATGCCGCTGCTCGCACCGGTGACGACGGCGATGCGGGAGGCGGCGGGCGGTGCTGCGGGGGCCATGGGCTGCTCCTCGGGTCCTCGTGCGTGCGTACGTTCGTTCCGACCAGGGTAGGCGGCGGTCAGCTCCCGCTCCTCGGCGCCCACATGATCACGGCCATACCGGCGAGACAGATCAGTGCCCCGGCGATGTCCCAGCGGTCGGGGCGGTAGCCGTCGGCGACCACGCCCCACAGGATCGAACCGGCGACGAAGATCCCGCCGTACGCGGCGAGGATGCGGCCGAAGTGGGCGTCCGGCTGGAAGGTGGCGACGAAGCCGTAGGCGCCGAGGGCGAGGACCCCGCCGGCCACCCACAGCCAGCCGCGGTGCTCGCGGACGCCCTGCCAGATCAGCCAGGCGCCGCTGATCTCGAAGATCGCGGCGACGACGAAGAGGGCGGCGGAGCGGAGGATGAGCATGCGGGCAGCTTCGCACGTGCGTGTCACCTGTTGGATGGCGCCTGCTCAGGGCTTCGCGTGGGATACATCCCTACATGGTGAGGACGAGGATGTTTGCTGCGTTCAGTGCGGTGCCGGCCGCTCTTGCGGTCGCGGCCGTGGTCGCCGTCGCCGGGCCCGTGCGGGCGGGCGGTGTGCCGGAGGCCGACCTGTCGTATCACGGTTCGGCGGTGATGACCGGGGAGCGGATGTACGTCCGGCTCACCCCGGCCAACCACGGGCCGTCCGCCGTTCCGGACTCCAGCGTGCGGCTGACCTGGTCGGTGCCGCTCGCGGACGGGCAGCGGCTGCCGGCCGGGTGTGCCCGCACGGGGGAGCGGGAGCTGGTGTGCGGGACGGGTGCGCTGCCCGCGGACGGGCTGGGACAGGCGACCGACGTCGGCGTGGTGCTGAGGGACAGTCCGCCGGAGGTGACGCTGGAGGTCGAGACGGAGTGGAGCGGTGGCACGGTGGACCGCAACCGGGGCAATGACCGGGCGCGGGTGCTGGTGCTCAACACCGGAGACGCGTACTCCTTCTGACCGGGGCCGGAGGTTTTGGCCGGGGGCGGGATCGGTGCGTCGTACGATCTCTGCACGACGCAGACGAAAGGGAGCAGGGCATGTCCGGGAGCGCGAACGGGACCGGTACCGCGCGGTCGCGGCTGCTGGACGAGCTGTCCACGGTCTCCCGCCGCTATATGGCGTCGTACGCCCTGTTCAACCAGGCCGTCGCCGACAGCATCGGTCTGCACCCCACCGACCTGCAGTGCCTGAACCTGCTCACGCTGGAGCGGGGACCGGTGACGACGGGCCGGGTCGCGGAGCTGACGGGGCTGACGACCGGGTCGGCGACCCGGCTGGTGGACCGGCTGGAGAAGGCCGGGTACGTGGTCCGGGAGCGGGACGCGGCCGACCGGCGGCGGGTGCTGGTGGCGACCGTGCCGGAGAAGATCGCCGAGTTCGGGCAGATGTGGGAGCGGCTGGGCGGCGACTGGTCCGCGCTCTTCTCCGACCTGGACGACGTCGAACTCGGCGTGATCGTGCGGCACATGCGGCGGACGGTGGAGTTCAGTACGGAGCAGATCGCCAGGCTGCGGGGGGAGCGGGGCTAGGTCCTGCCTTGTACGTCCTGGTTCTCGGTGTCGTACTGGTCGCGGGCCTCGCGCACCTCGTCGAAGTGGTTCTCCGCCCAGTCCTTCACGGCCGTCAGCAGGCAGGCCAGGCTGCTGCCCAGCGGGGTGAGCTCGTAGTCGACGCGGACCGGGACGGACGGGGTGACCGTGCGGGTGAGGATGCCGTCGCGTTCCAGGGTGCGCAGGGTCTGGGTGAGCATCTTGGGGCTCACGCCCGCGATCTTGCGGCCGAGGTCGCTGTAGCGCATGGGGCCCGTGGACAGGGCGGCGACCACGAGGCCGACCCACTTGTCGCTGATGCGGCCGAGGAGCTGGTTGGTGGGGCAGCTGCGGATGAACGCGTCGTACTCGATGCGCGCCTGCTCGCGTCGCTGTGCCGCGGTCATGGTCGCCATGGCTCACCTCCGGGGGACCTACGCACTCTGAGGTAACTACTTACCGATGGATAGTAGCTCTTCCTAGGGTTGCCGGCAGCTGAGGAGATACCGAGGCGATCAGCCCGACAAGGGGAGTTGTGAGTCATGCGTGCTGCTGTGGTGACGGCGTTCGGTGGGCCCGAGGCCGTGGAGGTCGTGGACAGTGAGGTGCCCGAGCCGGGGGTGGGGCAAGTGCGGATCAAGGTCGCGGCGGCGGCGCTGAATCCGGTGGACGCGGGGGTCCGGGCCGGTGCGTTCGGCGGGGCGGGCCAGGGGATCGGGCTCGGCTGGGACGTCGCCGGGACGGTCGACGCGGTGGGCGGCGCTGGGGGCACCTCCCTGCTCGAGCGAAGCCGAGAGCTTGGGGGACCGTGGAACGTGGGCGACGAGGTGGTGGCGCTGCACTACGGCATGGTGAAGCCGCTGGGCACGCATGCCGAGTACGTCGTCGTGGACACGGACGCGGTGGCCAAGGCGCCGGCCACGGTGGACGCCGTGCACGCGGCGACCCTTCCGCTGAACGCGCTGACCGCCGCGCAGGCGCTGGATCTGCTGGAGCTGGAGCCGGGACAGTCACTGCTGGTGACGGGTGCGGCGGGTGCGGTCGGCGGGTTCGCGGTCCAGCTCGCCGCGCACCGTGGGATTTCGGTGACCGCGGTCGCCCGCGAGGCCGACGAGGAGCTCGTACGGTCCCTGGGCGCGGCCCGCTTCAGCACTGGAGAGGTGGCACCCGGCAGCGTCGACGCCGTCCTGGACGCGGCGCTCCTCGGCGAGCGGGCGCGGGAGTGGGTGCGCGACGGGGGCGCCTTCGTGGGCGTCATCCCGGGCGCCCAGCCCGCCTCGGTGCGCGGAGTGCGGACCACCGCGGTGGAGGTGAGCCCGAACGGCACCCGCCTGTCCGAACTGGCCGACCTGGTGGACGAGGGCGCACTCACCCTGCGGGTGGCCGAGACCTACCCCCTGGAGGAGGCATCCAAGGCCCACGCCCGGCTGGGGGAGGGCGGGGTGCGGGGGCGGTTGGTGCTCGTCCCGTAGGGGTGGTGTTTCCGTGGGGGGCGCGTGCCGGAGGTGGCCGGGACGTGGGCCGGGGCGGCACCCCTGCCGTGACCCGGCCGGGGTTCCTCAGGGGGTCGTGCGGGAGGTGGCCGGGTTGGTGGCGTAGGCCGTCGGGGGTACTCCCACCGTTGCTGTGAAGTCCCGGACCAGGTGTGCCTGGTCCGCGTAGCCGAGGTCGGCTGCCAGGGTGGCCCAGGCCACCGTGTGGTCGGTCTCGGCGTGTTCCAGGGCCTCGTGGATGCGGTAGCGGAGGATGACCCACTTCGGGCCCACGCCGACGTACGCGGCGAAGAGGCGCTGCAGGAGGCGTACGGACATGCCCTCGGACCGGGCGAAGTCCGTGACGCGGCGGATCGTGCGGTCGGTGCGGATGCGGTCGACCAGGGTCATGGCCAGGTCGGCCTGGGGGTCGGGGCGGGGGTCGTGCGAGAGCAGGTACGCGTCGAGGGCGGCTACGCGGGCGTCCTCGTCGTCGGGGGTGAGGACGGGGGCCGGGTCGGTGTCGGGGAGGCGGATCCGTTTGCCCGTCCACCGCGAGACCGGGTGGTCGGGGGCGAAGGGGCGGTAGCCGCCCGGCCGGAACTGGATCCCGCAGACCCGGCCCCTGCCCTCCAGCTTCTGTGTGAACAGGCCGAGCCCGATCCCGGCGACCTCGGCGAAGGGCTCCTGCCCCTCGAACCGCTGGAAGACGATGTTCACGGACGGGTGCGGGACGACATGGGAGGCGTATGGCTGGGTCAGCTCCCAGTCGATCAGCCAGTAGTGCTCCAGGTAGGGGCGGAGCGGCTCCGCGGGCTCACGGCGGCGGAAGTCCACGCGCGCGAAGAGCTCCGCGGCGTCGACGATGCCTCGGGTGTCACGGCGGGGGGCGGCCATGTCGCGATCGTAGGACGGGGCACTGACAAGGGGCGGAATACCGGGGCATGGGTGACGGTTGGAGGGGTATAGTTGAATCGTCAACAACTTGGAGGATGAGCGACCATGCAGTTCGGGATCTTCAGCGTGGGCGACGTCACCCCGGACCCCACCACGGGCCGCACGCCGACCGAGCGCGAGCGCATCAAGGCCATGGTCGCCATCGCGCTGAAGGCCGAGGAGGTCGGCCTGGACGTCTTCGCGACCGGCGAGCACCACAACCCGCCGTTCGTGCCGTCGTCGCCGACCACGATGCTCGGCCACATAGCCGCGAAGACGGAGAAGCTGGTCCTCTCCACGTCCACGACCCTCATCACCACCAACGACCCGGTGAAGATCGCGGAGGACTACGCGATGCTCCAGCACCTGGCCGACGGACGGGTGGACCTGATGCTGGGCCGCGGCAACACCGGGCCGGTGTACCCGTGGTTCGGCCAGGACATCCGTGAGGGCATCAACCTCGCCATCGAGAACTACGCCCTGCTGCGCCGGCTGTGGCGCGAGGACGTCGTCGACTGGGAGGGCAAGTTCCGCACGCCGCTGCAGGGCTTCACCTCCACCCCGCGGCCGATGGACGACGTGCCGCCGTTCGTCTGGCACGGCTCCATCCGCTCCCCGGAGATCGCCGAGCAGGCCGCCTACTACGGCGACGGCTTCTTCCACAACAACATCTTCTGGCCCGCCGACCACACCAGGCGAATGGTCGAGTTCTACCGCAAGCGGTTCGCGCACTACGGGCACGGCACGCCCGAGCAGGCGATCGTCGGGCTCGGCGGCCAGGTGTTCATGCGGAAGAACTCGCAGGACGCGGTGCGCGAGTTCCGGCCGTACTTCGACAACGCGCCGGTCTACGGCCACGGGCCCTCCCTGGAGGACTTCACCGACCAGACCCCGCTGACCGTCGGCTCGCCGCAGCAGGTGATCGAGAAGACGCTGGGCTTCCGCGAGTACGCCGGTGACTACCAGCGCCAGCTGTTCCTGATGGACCACGCCGGACTGCCGCTGAAGACCGTCCTCGAGCAGCTGGACCTGCTGGGCGAGGAGGTCGTACCGGTGCTGCGCGAGGAGTTCGCCAAGGGCCGCCCGGCCGATGTGCCCGAGGCCCCCACCCACGCATCCCTCCTCGAGAAGAAAGAGGTGACCGCCGTATGAAGCTCGTCGTCGTCTCGGCGGGACTGAGCGTCCCGTCCTCCACCCGGCTGCTCGCCGACCGGCTGGCCGCCGCCGTCGACCGGCAGGCGCCGGTGGAGATCCAGGTGGTCGAGCTGCGCGAGCTCGCCGTGGAGATCGCGCACAACTTCACCAACGGCTTCCCGGGCCGCGGCCTGTCCGCCGCCCTGGACGCCGTCACGGAGGCGGACGGGCTGATCGTCGTCACGCCGGTGTTCTCGGCGTCGTACAGCGGACTGTTCAAGTCCTTCTTCGACGTGCTGGACAAGGACGCGCTCGCGGGCAAGCCGGTGCTGATCGCCGCCACCGGCGGCACCGCCCGCCACTCCCTGGTGCTGGAGCACGCCCTGCGCCCGCTGTTCGCCCATCTGCGGGCCGTGGTCGTCCCGACCGGGGTGTACGCCGCCTCGGAGGACTGGGGCGCGGAAGGGCTGCCGGAGCGGATCGAGCGGGCGGCGGAGGAGCTGGCGCGGCTGATGACCGGGCTGTCGGCTGCCAGGCCGGAGGCCCAGGGCGCCATGGATGTGGTGCCCTTCGAGGATCGGCTCGCGCGGCTCGCCAGTGCATGAGCCGACGGTGAGAGGACGGTAGGGGCCCGCCCCGGGTTGCCTCTGTGAGGGTGAGAGCCAGGTAAAAAGGGTGATCGTAGGCCCGCTCGCCCCGGCCGAACCGGCACCGGCCTTGGCAGACTGGGTCCGTGCCCCAGACTGTGCTGCTCGCCGAAGACGATCGTGCCATCCGTCATGCCCTGGAGCGTGCCCTGACCCTGGAGGGCTACCAGGTGACGGCGGTCGCCGACGGCGTGGAGGCACTGGCGCAGGCCCACCGCACCCCGCCGGACGTGCTCGTGCTCGATGTGATGATGCCGGGCATCGACGGGCTGCAGGTGTGCCGCGTCCTGCGGGCCGAGGGCGACCGCACGCCGATCCTGATGCTCACCGCGCTGGTGGAGACCGCCGACCGCATCGCGGGCCTGGACGCCGGGGCCGACGACTATGTCGTCAAGCCCTTCGATGTCGAGGAGGTCTTCGCCCGGCTCCGCGCCCTGCTGCGCCGCACCAGCCCGGTGAACGCGGTCAGCGGCAACGGCCTCGGCGGCGGCAGCGATCTGGCCAGGGAGCCGCAGATCTCCGACCGGCAGATCGAGGCCGCCGGGCTGCGCATGGACCTCCAGGCCCGCCGGGCCTGGCGCGGCCAGCGGGAGCTGGAGCTCACCCGCACCGAGTTCGAGCTGCTGGAACTGCTGGTCCGCAACTCCGGGATCGTCCTCGACCACTCCACCATCTACGACCGGATCTGGGGCTACGACTTCGGGCCCGGCTCCAAGAACCTGGCCGTCTACGTCGGCTACCTGCGCCGCAAGCTGGACGAGCCCGGCGCGCCGCAGCTGATCCACACCGTGCGGGGCGTGGGTTACGTGCTCCGGGAGGACTGAGTGGGCCGCCTCAGGCGGCTGCTGGCCCGGCGCCGGCCCAAGCTCGTGTCGCTGCGCACCACCTTCGCCGTGTCCTTCGCGGCCGTCACCGCGGTCGTCACCATCCTCGTGGGCATCCTGTCCTACGGCGCCGCCGCGCGGCTGGTGCGGGTGGACCAGCAGTCGGTGTTCACCCAGGTCGTGCAGGACGTGCAGGACGAGGTGCGGCAGCACGAGATGGTGCCGGAGGACTTCAGCTCCTCGCGGCCGGGGCACGATCTGGTGCGGCCCGCCCGTACCGATGTACAGGTGCTCGGGGCGAAGGGGCAGATCGTCGACCACGGGAGTCCCGTGCTCCCCGTCACCGCCCGCGACCGGGCCACGGCCACCGCCGGCGAGGCCGGCCGGACCGTCCAGTACAAGGACGTCCGCGTCGGCGAGGACCTCTTCCGCATCGCCACCGTGTCGCTCGGCGACGGGCGGGGCGCGGTGCAGGTCGCGCAGGAGTTCAGCGACACCGAGGACCTGCTGCGGGCCCTGCAGCAGCGGACGCTGATGCTCATGGCCGCCGTCGTGGTCGCCGCGGGGCTCTTCGGCTGGTGGCTGGCCCGCCGTATCACCCGGCGCCTGGTCGTCCTCACCTCGGCCGCCGAGGACGTCGCCCGCACCCGCCGGCTGGGCATCGAGGTGCCCGTCGCGGGTCTCGACGAGGTGGGGCGCCTGGGCCGCGCCTTCGACCGCATGCTGGGGCGTCTGGCCCAGTCGGAGGAGGACCAGCGCCGGCTGGTGCAGGACGCGGGGCACGAGCTGCGCACCCCGCTGACGTCGTTGCGCACGAACATCTCGCTGCTGCGGCGGATCGACGAGCTTCCGCCCGCCACCCGGGAAGAACTCGTCGCCGACCTCGGTCAGGAGGCGCGCGAGCTGACCGACCTGGTCAACGAACTCGTCGATCTCGCCGCCGGGCAGTCCGACACCGAGCCCCCGCAGCGGGTGGACCTCGCCGACATCGCCGAGGACGTCGTGGGGCTCGCAAAGCGCCGTACCGGGCGGCAGATCGTCCTGCGGGCGAGCGGCGACACGACCACCGACGGCCGGCCCGCCATGCTCCAGCGCGCGATCTCCAACCTCGTCGAGAACGCGGCGAAGTTCGACCGCGGCGGCGGGGCTCCCATCGAGGTCAACGTCACCGGGCCCGCCCGGCACGGCACGGTCCGCGTCGAGGTCCTCGACCGGGGGTCCGGGATCGCCGACGGCGACCTGATGCGCATCTTCGACCGCTTCTACCGCGCGGCCGACGCCCGCTCCCTGCCCGGCTCCGGTCTCGGCCTGTCCATCGTCCGTGAGGTGGCCATGGCTCATGGCGGCGCACCGTTCGCCTTCCGGCGCGAGGGGGGCGGATCGGTCATCGGGTTCACGGTCGGCGGCGGGATCGCGGGCGGGGGCGCGCGGGGCAGCGGGGCCTGAGCGGCGTCACCGCAGCCCCCGCTGCCACCGCCTGGCACGGTCGCGCACATCTCTCCCACCGAAATGGCATGGACCGTTCACCCTTCGGCCAGGTTCGACGCGTCGCAACGCAAGGATCCGGCCATTGACTCTCCACGCGCGGCGACCGGTCGGTGCCGTGCGGGGAGAGTCGTTTCCGTATTGGGGGGACCCACGTGGTGTCCGCGCAAGAGGGCTTCGGCGGGCCGGAGCCCGCGAGACCCGTGCCCAGACGGCCGTACGCGGCCAGCGGGCTCAGTGACCGGATCTTCCGGTTCCAGTTGACGGCCACGGGTGTCGTGGTCCTCGGGATCATGGCGGCCGTCGGGCTGTTCCTGCTCCTGAGGGCGGGGCAGGCGCTGCGCACCAGGGGCGTCTGGGCGTTTCTGACGACCGCCGAGTGGCAGCCGGACGTCCACAACTTCGGGATCGCGGCCGTGCTCACCGGCACGCTGCTGATCGCCGTCGTGGCGGTGACGATCTCCGTGCCGCTCGCCGTGGGCACCGCGCTGTTCATCTCCGACGTGGCACCGCGCCCGCTGCGCCGCACCCTCGTGACCATGGTCGACCTGATGGCGGCCGTGCCGTCGGTGGTGTACGGCCTGTGGGGGCTCTTCTTCCTCCAGCAGCACGTCATCGGGCTGTCCCGGTGGCTCTCCGACTGGTTCGGGTGGATCCCGTTCCTCAAGGTGGACGGCACCCAGCCGGGCGAGCCGCTGGCCTCCGACAGCGTCTACACGGCGTCCACGTTCGTCGCCGGGATCGTCGTCGCGCTGATGGTCGCGCCGATCCAGTGCTCGGTGATGCGCGAGGTGTTCGCACAGGCCCCGGCCGGTGAGCGGGAGGGCGCGTACGCGCTCGGCGCCACCCGCTGGGGGATGATCCGCGCGGTCGTCCTGCCGTACGGCAAGGGCGGCATCATCGGCGGCACGATGCTCGGGCTCGGCCGGGCGCTCGGCGAGACCATCGCCGTGTACCTGATCATCTCGCCGGTCTTCACCATCCAGCCGCACATCCTGCAGACCGGCTCGAACTCCGTCTCCTCCCTGATCGCCCTGCACTACGGCGATGCCTCGACCTTCGGAATGTCGGCGCTGATGGCGGCGGGCCTGGCGCTGTTCCTGCTCACCCTGGCGGTCAACTTCACCGCCTCCTCCATCGTGGCCCGCTCCCGGTCCGGCGCGCAGAGCGAGGCATGAGATGACCGTCGTAGAAGAGACCGCGCCCCTTCCCGCACCGGTCGAGGCCGTCCCCGCACCGGCTTCCGCGTCCGCCGGACTCCCCGATGTCCCCGACGTGCCGCGCCGTATCGGCGGGCCCACCCGGTCGGGCGTGCTGTCGCTGTGCGGTGCCGCGGCCTCCGGGCTGTGCGTCGCCGTGCTGCTGTTCGGCGAACTCGCGCCGTTCTCCGGCGTGCTGGGCTTCACCGTCACCGCGTACCTCGCCTTCCTCGTCGTCTACGCGGTGCTGACCGGCCTGGAGGAGAACGGGCAGGCCGTGCTCGACCGGGTGATGAGCGTCGTGCTGTGGACGGCGGCGGCGCTGCTGTTCGCCGCGCTCGCCCTGGTCGTCGGCTTCACCGCCTGGCGCGGCCGCGAGGCGCTGCCGCACGGCAACTTCTTCACCCAGGACATGCAGGCGGCGGGCCCGCTCGACCCGCTCGGCAACGGCGGTATCGCCCACGCGATGCTCGGCAGCCTCATCATGATCACCATCGCGCTGCTGATCACCGTGCCGCTGGGGCTGGCCTGCGCGGTCTACCTCAACCAGATCCCCGGCCGCTTCTCGCGGTTCGTACGGACCATCGTCGAGGCGATGACCGCGCTGCCCTCGGTCGTGGCCGGTCTGATGGTGTACGCCACCTGGATCCTGGGCCTCGGCATGCAGAAGTCGGGACTCGCGGCGGGCTTCGCGATCAGCGTGATGATGCTGCCGATCGTGATCCGGGCGGCGGACGTGGTGCTGCGGCTGGTGCCGGGCACGCTGACCGAGGCCGCGGAGGCGCTGGGCGCCCCGCGCTGGCGGACGGTGTGGCACGTCGTCCTGCCCACGGCCCGTTCTGGCCTCGCGACCGCCGTCATCCTCGGCACCGCGCGCGGCATCGGCGAGACCTCACCCGTGCTGCTGACCGCGGGCTTCACGGCCGCGCTCAACCCCAACCCGGCGAGCGGGCCGATGATCTCGCTGCCGCTCGCCGTCTTCAACTTCGTCAAGTCGCCCGAGCCGACGATGATCGCGCGCGGCTTCGGCGCGGCGGCCGTGCTGATGGCCCTGGTGCTGGTGCTCTTCGCGATCGCCCGGATCATCGGCGGCCGCGGCCCCGGCCACCAGAGCAAGCGCCAGGCCCGGCGCTCGGCCCGCGCCTCCCGCCGCGACGCGGCCCGCTTCGCGGAACTGCACGCACCGGGACTGTCCCTGTTCGAGGGCGCGGCACCCACCGAGCCCGCAAGCACACCCCCCGCGGCCACCGGGCCGCTCAGCAAGTCCACGCCTCCTGCCCCCGACCCCGCCGCCGGAGACCCCGGCGAGACCACCGGAGACAACGTCTGATGCTCGGTCACCTCACCACACGGCTCCGGCGCCTGCGGGCGCTGGGGACGCTGGGCGCGACGCTCGGCGTGCTCTGCGGGCTGCTGGCGGGCCCCATGGCCGCGCCGGCCGCCGCCGAGAGCTACACACCCATCGCCGGCGCGGGTTCCACCTGGGCGGAGAACGCCGTCGACGAGTGGCGCCGGGCCGTGAACCAGTACGGCATGCGGATCTCGTACGCCGGTACCGGATCCTCCGACGGACGCCGGCAGTTCCTCAGCGGGACCGTCGACTTCGCCGTGTCGGACATCCCGTTCCAGACCCACCCGACCGACGGTTCCGCCGCGGAACGGCCCGGCGCGGGGTCGTACGCCTACATGCCGATCGTGGCCGGCGGCACCGTCTTCATGTACCACCTGACGGTCAACGGCAAGCGGGTCACCAACCTGCGCCTGTCGGGCGACGTGGTCACCAAGATCTTCACCGGGGTCATCAAGACCTGGGACGACCCGGTCATCAAGGCCGACAACCCGGGGCTCCAGCTCCCGCACCGCACCATCGTCCCGGTCGTCCGCTCCGACGGCTCGGGTTCGACGGCGCAGTTCACGATGTGGATGGCCAACCAGCACAAGTCGCTGTGGCAGGCGTACTGCGGCCGCGTCGGCCGCTCGGGCGCCTGTGGGCAGACCTCGTACTACCCGACCGTCTCCGGGATGATCGCCCAGTCCGGCGACCTCGGTGTGGCCGGTTACGTCGCCCAGAACTACGGCGAGGGCGCGATCGGCTACGTCAACTACTCGTACGCGCTCAACGCGCACTACCCGGTCGCCAAGGTCCTCAACCACTCGGGCTACTACACCGAGCCGACCCCGCAGAACGTCGCGGTCTCGCTGCTCAAGGCGAAGATCAACACCGACAGGAGCTCGCCGGACTACCTCACCCAGCAACTGCAGGACGTCTACAACGACAGCGACAAGCGCAACTACCCGCTGTCCAGCTACTCGTACATGATCCTGCCGATGAAGGTGCAGGGCACCTTCACCAAGGCCAAGGGCAAGACGCTCGGCGCGTTCTCCTACTACTTCATGTGCCAGGGCCAGCAGCAGGCACCCCAGCTCGGCTACTCGCCGCTGCCGATCAACCTCGTCAAGGCGGGCTTCGACCAGATCCGCCGGATCCCGGGCGTGCAGGCACAGAACATCAACATCAAGGGCTGCAACAACCCGACGTTCTCCCCCGACGGGCACAACAAGCTCGCCGACACCGCGCCCTACCCGAAGCCCTGTGACAAGAAGGGCGCCGCGCCCTGCACCACCGGCAGCGGCGGCGCCAAGGGCGGCAGCGGGTCCGGCGGTTCGGGCGGTGCCTCGGGCGGCTCGGCCGGCGGTGCGGCCGGCGGCTCCGCGACCGGTGGCGGCACCGGCGGCAGCGGTACGGGGGGCTCCGGCACCGGTGGCGGCGGGCAGCCGTCCATCGACCCGGACACCGGGCAGACCATCGCCCCGGGCGGCAGCTCGGGCAGCGGCTCCGGCGGCAGCGGTACGGCCGCCGACGGCACGGTCGCCCTCGCCCAGCCCGTCGCGGTGTCCGCGGAGCACGGCTGGACCAGCACCCAGACGCTGATGCTGCTGGCCGCCTTCCTGGTCCTCGGCCTGCTCCTGCTCCCCTCGGTCGTCTCACGTCTCGTGGCCGGCGCCCGGGACAACGACGGCGCCGGGAAGGAGAGTTCGCGATGAGCCGCATCCGCAACGCCCTGGTCCGCCTGCTCGCGGGCGCCACCGTCGGCGCCCTCGCCGGACTCGCCGTCGCCCAGGCGGCCCCGACCGCCACCGCAGCGCCCGCCACCGATTCCGCCGTCACCGTCTCCGGGCGCGGCGAGTTCAAGGACATGAGGTTCACGGTCGACCAGACCAGCCACCTCACCAGCCAGGCGATCACCGTCTCCTGGAAGGGCGGCACCCCCACCGCCCTCGCGGGCAGCCAGTTCAACACCGACTTCGTGCAGATCATGCAGTGCTGGGGCGACGACGACGGCACCGTCCCGGCCAACCCCGGCCCGCCGCGCACCCAGTGCCAGTTCGGCGCCTCCCCGACCACCGACCGGGGCAACTGGCCCGGCAACGGGCTGGACGACACCCGCCAGATCTTCTACAGCGCCGATCCCACCAACTACGGCCAGGACAACCGCTACGGGGCGGCCAACCCCAACGCCCCCGGCGAGGTGCCCTTCAAGTCGGTGGACGGCACGACGATCACCACCGGCACCCAGAACAACGCGTTCTTCAACCGCAACACCACCAACGAGGTCGACTTCGCCCGCACCGGCGCCGACGGCACCGGCAAGGAGTTCTTCGAGGTACAGACCGCGAACGAGGCCCCGCACCTGGGCTGCGGCGCACCGGTCGACGAGAACGGCGTCAGCAGGCCGCGCTCCTGCTGGCTGGTGATCGTCCCGCAGGGCCGCCTCGACCTGGACGGCAAGCCGTACCAGGACCACAGCCAGGTCAACGCGGGCTCCCCGGTGTCCTCCACCAACTGGCAGAACCGCATCGCGATCCCGCTGCGCTTCAACTCGGTCGGCAGCAACTGCGCCCTCGGCTCCAAGGAGCGCGCCACCGTCGGCAGCGAGCTCGCCGCCGACGCCATGACCAGCTGGCAGGCGGCCCTGTGCCCGAGCGGCAAGGTCTTCGGCTACACGGAGATGGGCGAGCCCGACACCCGCTCCCGGCTGACCAACGACGGTTCCCTGGGCCTGGGCTTCACCACCCGCGCCCTGGGCGCCGACTACGGCAGCAGCCCGCCGACCGGGACGACCACCTACGCACCCGTGGCGCTCAGCGGCACCGTCATCGGCTTCACCGTCGAGCGCAGACCCAGGGCCGGGGCCCCGGCGAGCGTCGAGCGGCTCGCCGGCACCAAGGTCGAGTCGCTGAAACTGAACGCCCGCCTGGTCGCCAAGCTGCTCACCGAGTCGTACCGCAACTCCCTGTGGGGCTCGGTGCTCAGCGGTAAGGCGGCCAAGGGCTACGACTGGGTGAAGAACAACCCGGCCGGCCTGGCGACCGACCCCGAATTCATCTCCCTCAACCCGGAGTTCGCGGATCTCTCGGTCGCCGAGACACCCAACACCGACACCGACCTGATGACCTCCCTCGGCCACAGCGACAGCGCCCGCGCGCTGTGGCAGTGGATCCTCGCCGACAAGGACGCCCGGCGGTTCCTCGTCGGGGTCTCCGACGACTGGGGCATGCGGGTCAACCCGTACTACAGCACCAACGCGGACGTGAACCCCGCCGGCCTGGCCTTCGATCCGGCGCACACGGACGAGTACCCGAAGAACGACCCCTGGTGCACGGTCACGCCCAGCTCCGGCGCGCCCAAGGACCAGCCGCAGTGCATGACGGACTTCCACCCGTACGTCGACGACATGCACGCCGGAGCCCTGCACACCCGCCGTGCCGACACCCTGTGGAAGTCGACCTGGGACCCGCTGGCCACCCCGCCCGCCTACAAGGGCTCGGGCCCGCAGATGGTCGGCTCCCGCTTCGTCATCACCGTGACCGACGCGGCCTCCGCCGCCCGCTACGGCCTGCAGACCGCGAGCCTGCGCAACAACGCCGGCCGCTATGTCGCCCCCACCGCCGACTCGCTGAGCACGGCCGCCAAGGGCGCCGCCGGCAAGGACCTCACCGAGATCCCCCCGGGCGGCGACAAGGCGAAGGGCGCCTATCCGCTGGCCCACCTGGTGTACGCGGCCGTCCGGCCCGGCGCGCTGAAGGCGGACGCCCGCAGGGACTACGCGGCGCTGTTGAAGTACGCGGCCGGTGCCGGTCAGGTCAGCGGCGCCGACCCGGGCCGCCTGCCGGCCGGTTACGCCCCGCTCTCCGCGGGCCTGCGCAAGCAGGCGGTGCGCGCCGCCGACGCGCTGCTGCACTACACCGGACCTACCTCCTCCGGCTCGGACGGCGGCACCGGCAGCGGGGGCACCGGCACCGGCACCGACGGCGGCACGGGCGGCACCGGAACCGGCGGCACCGGCGACACTTCGGGCGGCGTCTCCGGCGGCCCGTCGGGCGACGGCGGCGCGGGAGCGGGCGGCGGCAGCGGCAAGCCCAGCGCCCAGGCCTCGTTCGACGGCGGAAAGGCCGTGCAGACCACGGCCGCCGGGAACACCCCGGCCGACCCGGCCAACCCGCTGCGGTACGCCGTCCCGGTGGGGGCCGCGCTCGGCGCCGTCGCCGGTGTGGGCGCGCCCTTCGCGGGCGGCCGCAGGCTGCGGCTTCCCCTGCGGGTGCCGCTGCCCGGCGGGCGGACGGTGACCGTCCTGCCGGAGTTCACCCTCCCGGAGCGGCTTCGCAAGCGGCTCCCCTGAGACCGGGGCGCCCACCCGGGCGCCCCCACAGACGGCCGCCCGCCCCGAAAGGCAGTCGGGGCGGACGGCCTGCACCACCCTGCCAGATTCCTCCCGTTCCCTCTCTCCTCCAAGCTCTCGTCAGGAGAACTTCGATGCGCACAACGCGCTACTCTGCGGCGCTCGTCGCCGCGGCCGTGGTGGCCGGCGGCCTGGCTCTCGCCTCCCCCGCGTCCGCCGACCCGACCCCCGCGGGCACCTTCCGCCAGCTGGTCGGCGTGGGCTCGGACACCACCCAGGACGTGCTCAACGCCCTCGCGGGCGACACCGTCAACGGCACCGGCTACTCCGCCACCGCCGTGAAGTCCGCGAGCGGCGCGGGCATCGCCTCGTACGACGCGATCGAGCCCGGCACCGGCTCCACCACCTCCACCATCACCACCCGCTCCGGCGGCCCGTCCTTCCTGCGCCCGAACGGCTCCGGCAAGGGCCGCTTCGCCCTGAGCGCGTCGCTGACCGGCGACAAGTTCCCGGACTCCAACGGTGTCTCCACCAAGGGCCAGGTCGACTTCGCCCGCTCCTCCGGCGGCCCGTCCGCCTCCGGCACCGCGCTCACCTACATCCCGATGGCGCGGGACGCCGTCGGCGTCGCGGTGCGCGGCGCGGGCATCGACAACCTGACCGTGGCCCAGCTGCACGACATCTACACGGGCGTCCTCACCCAGGTGAACGGCCACACCGTGCACCCGAAGATCCCGCAGAGCGGCTCCGGCACCCGCAACTTCTTCCTCAACGCGATCGGCGTGGCCGCCGGTGACGTCCCCGCGGACATTCCGGTCGTCCAGGAGAACCAGGGCAACGCCGCGCTCACCGAGGACGGCGCGCTCGTACCGTTCTCGGTCGGCAGCTGGATCGCCCAGAACAACGGCGTGGCCCCGGACTACAGCAAGGACTCGGTCACGGCCGGCGGGCACCTGGCGTCGGTCCAGCTGCCCGGCGACACGGGTGCCACCAGCCCGGTGACCACGGTCAACGGCAAGATCGCCCCGGTCAGCGCCTACTACGAGAACGCCACCTTCGGCCGTGACGTCTACAACGTCGTCCCGAGCCGGGCGATCGACCCGACCAGCATCTTCTTCGACAAGGACCTCTACGACGTCTTCGTCACCAGCGGCAGCCACACCGCCAAGCTGGCCTCGGACGACGCCGAGAAGGTCATCGCCTCCTTCGGCTTCGTGAACGAGTCGTACAACGGCTCGATCAGCGTGGCCAAGCACGCCAAGCTGGGCGGCCTGGAGGGGACGGGCGCCGACACCTCCACGCCCGCCGCGCCCGCCCTCAAGGCCGCCCCCGGCGACGCGAGCCTGAAGCTGTCCTGGACCGCCCCGGCCGCCACCGCCCTGCCGCTCACCGACTACCGGGTCACCCTGACCGGTTCGGACGGCGCCGTCGTGGCCGTCAAGGACCTCCCGGCCGGCACCACCTCGTACACCTTCACCGGCCTGACCAACGGCAGCTACACCGCCACGGTCGCCGGCGCCAACGTCGCCGGCACGGGCACGGCCGCCACCTGGAGCGGCTCCGTCAAGTACGTGAGCAAGACCACGGCGACCGCCGCGACGACGGCGTACGGCAAGACGCCCAAGGTCGTCGTCACCGTCACCGGCTCGCACGGTGCCGCCCCGACCGGCAAGGTCACGGTGAAGGAGGGCTCCACCGTCCTCGGCACCGGCACCCTGGACGCCTCCGGCAAGGTCACCATCGGCCTGTCGAACCACCTCAAGGTCGCCACGCACACGCTGTCCGTCTCCTACGCGGGCAACGCCAAGCTCAACGCCTCGTCGACGACCGCCTCCCTGAAGATCACCAAGGCGGCCCCGTCGATCAGCACCACGGCGCCCGCCTCGGTCAGCCACACGGCCCGGGCCAAGGTCACCGTGAAGGTCACCGCGACCGGCACCACGCCGACCGGCACCGTGCGCATCTACGAGGGCACCAAGGTCATCGCCACCGGCACGCTGAGCGGCGGCAAGGTGACCATCACCCTGCCGAAGCTGAGCCGTGGCAAGCACACGCTGCACGCGTACTACGCGGGCTCCTCGACGGTGGCCTCGAAGAGCGGCGCCAACTTCGTCATCAAGTCCACCTGATCCACCCGCGGCTGCCGGGGAGAGCGCCCCTGTCTCCCCGGCAGCCCCTCGAACTCCAGCGAAGGAGGCGGGCCGCCGTGGCCGTCGCCGCACAGTCCACGCTCGCACCGGCCGTGCCGCGCATGCGCGTCCGGGGCGTCACCGCCGTCCGCCATCTCGCCCGCGGCGGCCTGCTCAGCCTCGCCGCCCTGCTGCTCGGCATCACCGCCCAGCTGCTCCTGATCAGCGGCGCCCAGGAACACTCCGCCCAGCATGCCGCCTTCGACGACCTGCGCAAGCAGCTCGCGCTGGGCACGGCCCCGGTGTCCCAGGCCGACCAGCAGGGCAGGCTGCTGGCCCCCGGCACCCCGGTCGCGCTGATCGAGATCCCCGCGCTGGACCTGAGCCAGGTCGTCCTCGAAGGCACCGACTCGTCCGTGATGACCGACGGCCCCGGCCACCGCCGGGACACCCCGCTGCCCGGACAGGCGGGCACCAGCGTGCTGATGGGCCGGGCCGCGGCCTACGGCGCCCCGTTCGCGCACCTCGCCGACCTGGCCGAGGGCGACACCTTCACCGTGACCACCGGTCAGGGCAGAGCCAAGTACCAGGTCGCCGACGTACGGCGGGCCGGCGACCCGGCTCCCGGCGCGCTGGCCTCGGGCAAGAGCCGCCTCGTCCTCGTCACCGCCACCGGCCCCCGCTTCATGCCGTCCGGTGTCCTGCGCGTCGACGCCGATCTGGTCTCCGCGCCCTTCCAGACCCCGGCGGCCGTCATCCGCTCCGGCACGCTGCCGGAGTCCGAGGAGCCGCTGGCCCGCCCCTCCGGCGTGCCGTGGCCGCTGGTGATGTGGCTGCAGGCGCTGCTGCTGGCCGCGGTCGCCGCTGTCTGGGCCTGGCACCGCTGGGGTCGCCACCAGACGTGGATCGTCTTCGCCCCGGTCGTCGCGGTGCTCGGCCTCCAGGTCGCCACGCGCACCACCGAACTCCTGCCGAATCTGCTGTGAACCGAGGTATCCGACCGTGAGCGACACCGTGACCGAGACCGTGACCGACCCCGTGACCGACGCCGTGACCGACACCGCCGTACTCCCCGTCCACGCGGACCCGGCCGCCGACCCCGCCACCCTGGAGGCCCGCGACGTCTCGGCCTGGTTCGGCACCCACCAGGTGCTCAGCCGGGTCTCGCTGACGATGCCCGCGGGCCGGGTGACCGCCCTGATCGGCCCCTCCGGCTGCGGCAAGTCGACGTTCCTGCGCACCCTGAACCGGATGCACGAGATGATCCCGGGCGCGGCCTTCGGCGGCGAGGTGCTCTTCGAGGGCGAGGACATCTACGCCCCCGAGCGCCGGCTGACGGACGCCCGCCGCCGGATCGGGATGGTCTTCCAGAAGCCCAACCCGTTCCCGGCGATGTCGATCTACGACAACGTGGTGGCGGGCCTGCGGCTGACCGGCACGCGCGTGAACCGCCGTACGAAGGACGAGCTGGTCGAGGAGTCGCTGAGCCGCGCGGGCCTGTGGAAGGAGGTGCGGGACCGGCTGCGCCAGCCGGGCGGCGCGCTCTCCGGCGGCCAGCAGCAGCGGCTGTGCATCGCCCGCGCGCTCGCCGTACGCCCCCGGGTCCTGCTGATGGACGAGCCCTGCTCCGCGCTCGACCCCACCTCCACCCGCCGGGTCGAGGAGACGATCCAGGAGCTCGCCGGCCAGGTGACCGTCGTGATCGTCACCCACAACATGCAGCAGGCCGCCCGCGTCTCCCAGCAGTGCGCGTTCTTCCTCGCCGAACAGGGCACCCCGGGCGGCATCGTCGAGCACGGCGAAACTGAACAGATGTTCGGATCCCCGGTGGACCAGCGAACGGCGGACTATGTGGCGGGCCGCTTCGGCTGACGCGGCTCGGGGCGGGCGGAGCGGGCGGGCGAGGCGTATCGGCGCCCGGGGCGGCACCGTGGTCACCGCGTCCGGCTTCGCCCGCGCCCGGCCTCGGTCGCGGGGTGGGGCTCGGCGGCGAAGCTGCCGTGGGTGTGCTTCAGCGGGCCGGTGATGAGGGCTTCGCTGTGGGCTGTCGCCTCTGCGCGGCGCGCGTCGTCACCCGTGAGGGCGACGCCCGGAACGCGGAGGCCGCCGTGGTAGCCAGCCCCGCCCGCCCGCCTCGCCTCGGTCGCGGGGTGGGGCTCGGCGGCGAAGCTGCCGTGGGTGTGCTTCAGCGGGCCGGTGACGAGGGCTTCGCTGTGGGCTGTCGCCTCCGTGCGGCGCGCGTCGTCACCCGTGAGGGCGATGACCGGAATGCCGTGGGTCGCCGCGGTGGCCTGAGCGGGTGCGGTCTCGTTGGCCGGGTCGGGAGTGGTGGTCGACGCGGACCGCGGTGGCGGCGCGGGTCGGGTCCTTCGGTGGCGTCATCCGGTCGGGGTTGCCCGTGACCAGGTGGGTGACCGGGTGCGGGGGCTCGGGCAGGAGGTTGCGCAGGGGCCGTCCGGTGTCGTACCGAGCACCTTGGTGGCGGCCGCCGCCCCCGGCGCCCCGGACGGCGGGCTTCACGTCCTCGGCCATCAGTGAACCGTCGCGTTCTCATGGTCTGAGGCCAAGCTGACCCTACGTACTGTAGGTTCCCATCTGCCGACGGCCGTTCGTCTGTCCACCGGGGGGAACCATGCAGGGCACCGAGACACCGCAGGCCCGACGGTCCCGGTGGTTCCTCTCGCAGGCGGGGGTCAGTCTCGCGCCCACGCTCGCCGTGCTCGTCGTGAGCCTTGTGATTGCCGCCACAGGGGTGTATGAACTGTCCGGCTTCGGGCTGCACAGCCTCGACCGGCGCCCGCATCTCTTCAGTGACGGGCTCGCCACGGGCGGTGTGATCGTCGCCGTCGTGGCGGCCGGCGCGGCCGTGGGCAACCTGGCCTGGCATCTGGCCGCGGCGCGGCGGGGATCGGACCGAACCGGGTGAGTGCCGCTCGGCCCATATGCCGACTTCCCTACAAGCTGTAGGGTCAGCCTAGTCCCGTCCCCGTCCCCAAGGTGACCAGTCACCATGCCCGCACCCGCACAGCGGCCGCCCCTGATTTCCCCACAGGTGCCCGCTCAGCGCAACTCCCGACAGCGCACCAACGAGGCCGACCCGCCCCCGCTCAGGGGCTGGGCCGCCACGGCCACGGTCTGGTACCTGCGGCTGATGGTCGTGTTCAACATCGTGGCCGTCATGTCGCTGCCGTTCCGCGAGGAGGTCCAGGAGCACAACACCGGCCGGATCCTGGACATCCACCGTCAGCACACACACCACGCCGGCCAGTTCTTCACCCCGTACCTGGCCACCGCCGGCCTCGTCTCGGCCGCGCTCGCGCTGTTCCTCGCGCTGGTGATGCGACGCCGCAAGCGGGCCGCCTGGGTGTCCAACCTGCTGCTCGCCGGCCCCCTCTTCGGCCTCTACGTCCTCGCCCTCACCCAGCCCGAATACCGCGAGCACGTCTTCAACTGGGTCTCCGCCGGCCTCACCGGACTCTTCGTGGCCGCCCTGATCGTCGCCCGCCGAGAGTTCAACGCCGTCGGCGATCCCTCCAACCCGAAGCTGGCCCTGGCCGTCGGCGCGGGCGGCATCCTCGTCACCGGCGCTCTCGGCACACTGCTCGTGAACGCCACCAACAAGCTCCCCGGCGCGACCGTCACCGACGAGATCGCCTACACCTTCCTGCGGGGCATCAGCGTCGGCCCGCTCGCCGACCGCATCGACGCCGTGCACGCGCCCCGCTGGACCGACATCGCCATCAACTTCCTGCTCGCGGCGGCCTTCTGCCTCGTCCTGTACGCCTGCTTCCGCTCGCCCCGCGGGCGCAGGCTGCTCAGCGCGGAGGACGAGGAGCGGCTGCGCCGGCTGCTCGACCGGCACGGCGCCCGCGACTCCCTCGGCTACTTCGCGCTGCGCCGCGACAAGGCCGTCATCTGGTCGCCCACCGGCAAGGCCGCCATCGCCTACCGCGTCGTCGGCGCCGTCAGCCTCGCCTCCGGCGACCCGATCGGCGACCCGGAGGCCTGGCCCGGCGCCATCGACGCCTGGCTCGCCGAGGCGCGCCGGCACGCCTGGACGCCCGCCGTGATGGGCGCGAGCGAGGAGGCCGGCACCATCTACGCACGCCATGGCCTGGACGCCCTGGAACTCGGCGACGAGGCGATCGTGGACCTGGCCGACTTCACCCTCGAAGGGCGCGCCATGCGTGTCGTACGGCAGGCGCACAACCGCGTTCGCCGGGCCGGGTACACGGTCCGCATCCGGCGCCACGAGGACATCCCCGACGACGAGATGGCCCTGCTCGTCGAGCGCGCCGACCACTGGCGCGACGGTGCCACCGAGCGCGGCTTCTCCATGGCCCTGGGCCGCCTCGGCGACCCGTCCGACGGCCGCTGCGTGATGCTGGAGTGCCGGGACGCCGACGGCGCGCCGCGCGCCCTGCTCAGCTTCGTCCCCTGGGGCGAGCGCGGCCTCTCCCTCGACCTGATGCGCCGTGACCGCGAGGGCGAGAACGGCCTGATGGAGTACATGGTCGTGGAACTCCTGCTGCGGGCGAAGGAGTTGGACGTCGAGCGGGTCTCGCTGAACTTCGCGATGTTCCGCTCGGTCTTCGAACGCGGCTCCCGCCTCGGCGCCGGCCCGGTCCTGCGCCTGTGGCGCTCGATCCTCACCTTCTTCTCACGCTGGTGGCAGATCGAGTCCCTGTACCGCGCCAACGCCAAGTACCGCCCGCTGTGGGAGCCGCGCTATCTGCTCTTCGCCAAGAGCAGCGACATCCCGCGCATCGGGCTGGCGAGCGCGCGGGCGGAGGGCTTCCTCACGCCACCCGCGCTCCCGTCCTTCACCCGGCGCAAGCAGACCCCCTGCGAGGAGGTCACCTCGTCCCCACCGTCCGCAGCACAGTGAGCACCAACGTCCGCGCGACGCCCACCACTTCGCTCACCGACACCCGCTCCTCGGCGCTGTGCGCCACCCGCACGTCCCCCGGCCCGAACTGCAGCGTGGGTATCCCGGCCCCGGCGTAGAGCCGCAGGTCGCTCCCGTACGGCGCCCCGCGCTCGCGGGGCCGGGAGGCCCAGCCGTTGGCGTCGGTGCAGGCGTCGCGCACCGCGTCCCGCAGCGGATGCCCCTGCGGCAGGCGCCCGCCGGCGAACCGGCCGCCCGGCCAGGTCACGGTCGCCGGGTGGTCCCGCAGCCAGGGGTCGGCGGCGCAGGCCTCGGCCACACAGCGCTCCAGCTCGGTGCGGGCGTGCGCCGGATCCTCGTCCAGGCGGACACCGAGCCGCCCCTCGGCGATCAGCAGATCGGGCACGCTGCTCGCCCAGTCGCCCGAGCGCACGGTCCCGACCGAGAGCGCGTACGGGATCGGGTACTCGGCCATCAGCGGATCCGGGTCGGTGTTGCGGGCGGCCTTCAGCCGGGCCAGCGCCGAGTGCAGTGGCACATAGGCGTCGATCGCGCTCACGCCCGCGTCCCGGGAGCTGGCGTGGGCCGCCTTGCCGGGGACGGCGACACGGAAGGTGAGGGCACCCGCGTTCGCGGTGATCAGCGTGCCGGCGGTGGGCTCCGTGATGACACAGGCGTCGCCCCGGTGCCCGCGCCGCAGCGTCCCGAAGGCACCGATCCCGCCGTCCTCCTCGCCGACGACGAAGTGCACGGCGACCCGGCCGCGCAGCCGTACCCCGGCCGCCCGTACGGCGGCCAGCGCGGCGAGGTGCGCCACCAGCCCGGCCTTCATGTCACAGGCCCCGCGCCCGTGCACGACGTCCCCGGTCACCCTGGGCACGAACGGATCGCCCTCCCACGCGGCGGGGTCTCCGGGCGGTACGACGTCCACGTGCCCCTGCAGCACCAGCGTCGGCCCGTCGTCCCCGCCCGCCGTGTGTCCCACCAGCCCCCAGGCCTCCGTGCGCGGCACCTCCATGCCGGGAAAGTCCGGGTCCGCGAGCAGCTCGGGCAGATCCATGGACCACAGATCCACATCGAGCCCGAGCCGCTCCAGCCGCCCGGCGAGGTGATGCTGGATCTCCGACTCGGCGGCGCTCCCGGTCACACTGGGGATCGCCAGCAGCTCGAGCAGGGTGCGGCCGACGGCCTCCTCGTCGACCGAGCCGAGGGCGGCGGCCTCCTGGTCAGTCAGCACACGGACTCCTTTCCGTTCCTTCCCCGTCCTTGCTTCAGGCCTTCACTCCACGTCGGCGACGACCGACCCGACGCGTTCGGCAAGCCCCGGGTCGCGGCGGACCAGGAGGGACGCGTAGCCGACGGAGGCGAGCAGCGCGGCCAGTGCCGCGTAGGGGAACCAGCTGTACGGCGCGGGCTGTCCCGGCTTGGCGAGGTAGTAGAGCGGAACCAGGATGGCCAGGGTGCCGATCGCGGGCAGCACCAGGTGCCGTACCACCCGGAACTCCTGCGGCCGGTATCTGCGGTAGTACAGCGGCAGGGCGATGTTGGAGGCGAGGTAGACCAGCAGGATCAGGATGGCGCCCAGGCTGGAGGACTCGGTGAAGAAGACCACGGGGTCCATCGAGCCCTTGCCGCCGAGCAGATGCCCCAGGCCCCAGCCCGCGATGATCAGCAGGGCGGTGACGGCGAAGGTGACGATCGCGTTGGTCGGCGTACGGCGCGTGGGATGCACATAGCCGAAGAAGGACGGCAGCAGCCCCTCGCGTCCGGCGTTGAACACCAGCCTCGCCTGGGAGTTGATTCCCGCGATCAGCACACCGAGGGTGGAGGTCAGGCCTCCGACGTAGGCGACGAACGCGAGCGCGCCGAGGGTGTGGCGGGCGACGTCGATGAAGGGGATGGGGGAGTCGCCGAGCCGCTCCACGTCGTAGCCGAAGCCGGTGACCGTGGCGTACGAGAAGAGGATGTAGCTGACCGTCATGATCGCGACGGAGGAGAACACCGCGCGGCCGACGTTGCGACGTGGGTTCTCCGTCTCCTCGGCCAGCGCCGCCGAGTTCTCCCAGCCGATGAACAGATACACCGCCAGCGGGAAGCCCGCCGCCAGCCCCTGGAGGCCGTGGGTGATGTGGCCCGGCAGGAACGGGTCGGCCGAGAGGTGGCCGCGGTGCTCGACGAGGGCCGCGATCGAGACCACGACCAGGACCAGCATCTCCACGACGAAGAAGTAGCCGGCCCACTTGGTGGACACCACGATCCCGCGCAGCATCAGTACCACCGCCAGCCCGGTCAGCAGCAGCGTCCAGATGATCCACGGCAGGTCGACGCCGGTGTAGTGGTTGAGGGTGATCTGCACGAACCCGCCGGAGATCGCGATGACGGAGCCCATCGCGATGATGTAGCCGAGGCCGGCGAGCAGCGCCGTGGTCACCGCGCTGACGGGCCCGAAGGTCTTGCCGACGAAGGTGATGAAGCTGCCCGCCGAGGGGTGCGCGCGGGAGAACTCGGCGAGGGTGTTGCCCAGCAGGGCGACGGCGACGCCCGCCGCGGCGATGGTCAGCGGGGAGGCGACGCCCGCGGTGGTGGCCAGGAAGGCGAAGCCGAAGAAGAAGCTCATGGCCGGGCCGACGTTGGCCATCGTGGCGGCGGCGATGTCCGCCATGCCGAGGACGCCGCCGCGCAGCCGCTGGGGCGCGCCGTCGGCCTGGCCCGACGTCGGGGACGGGCCGACCGCTCCGGGGTCGGGCATGGCGACGGCTCCTTCTCGGGGTGGCGGCACGGGCAGGGGAGGCAAGGGGGCTGGCCGACGCGAGCGGGTGTCAGTCCGGGACGGCGTGCTGGTGGGCCTTCACCGCTCTTACCGCCGGGGCCATCGCGCCGCGGGCGAGCTCGTCCAGCAGGTCGGAGTGGCAGCGGTTCCGGGCCCGTATGACAGCGGGTGCCGGAGCGGGCCGCAGCAGGCACTGCCGGCCGAGCAGATCGGCGGCGAACTCACGGATGCCGGCGCCGCCGAGCGTCTGTGCGAGGTCGAGGTGGAAGCGGGTCTCCAGTTCGAGCAGCCGGGCCTCCTCGTCGACCTGGTTCATCTCGTCGACCAGTGCCCGCAGCTCGTCGAGCCCGCCGTCCGGGACCTCGCCGGCGGTGTGGGCGACGAGACCGCATTCGAGCAGCAGATGGAAGGCGTCCAGCGCGGCCGCCTCGGTGGCGTCGTGCATCAGGGCGATGACCGTGTCCCAGTCCGCCGCGACGAAGGTCCCGCCGGCCCGGCCCCGGCGGCGGTCGAGCAGGCCGTCCTGGCACATGCCCTCCAGCGCGCGGCGCACGGTGATCTCACTGATCCCCAGCTCCTCGGCGAGGACGCCGGCGTCCGGCAGCCGGTCTCCCGGTGCCACGGACTTCAGGCGCACCCTTAGGGCGATCCGCGAGCGGACGAGCTCCGAGCCGGTGGGGCCCCGGCCCGTCAGGACGCGGGTGTCCCATACCCCGGCGACCGGCGCGGGCCGTGCGGGACCCGGCTGGTTGTAGGGACCGAACTTGCCCGCTGCATTCACCACGACGCCACCCTAACGGCCTGCCGAGCGGGGACTTGGCCCGCGGCGACGGCAACCGTG
This sequence comes from Streptomyces sp. NPDC025638, assembly GCF_055558775.1. NCBI lineage: Bacteria > Bacillati > Actinomycetota > Actinomycetes > Kitasatosporales > Streptomycetaceae > Streptomyces > Streptomyces sp. NPDC025638. The sequence continues at coordinate 64,461 of NZ_JBVHLX010000017.1, forward strand.
CGGGAGGTTCTCGCGACCATGCCGCGCTGTTGTGCATGGGGGCTCCACAGGGGCCGGAACACGGGGACGACGCGGTGGCCGCAGCGAACGATGCGGCTCCGCGCGCTGCACGAAAAATAGAGCAAGGTGAACACTTAAACAAGTCTTGTTCTTTTGGATCGTACTGAACTAATTTCCAGACGCCCTGGTCCGCACTCCCTCCATGGATGTCGAGATGACCACACGTCCCCCCGTCCCCGCCCCTTCGGACACCGGCCCGGTGACGACCGCCGAGAGCGCTCCGGCCGACTCCGGTCTGCAGGCCGGACTGAAGAACCGCCACCTCTCGATGATCGCGATCGGCGGTGTCATCGGCGCCGGCCTGTTCGTCGGCTCCGGCTCCGGCATCGCCGCCGCGGGCCCCGGCATCCTCGTCTCCTACGCGCTCGTCGGCGTCCTCGTCGTCCTGGTCATGCGCATGCTCGGTGAGATGGCCGCGGCCAACCCGAGCTCCGGCTCGTTCTCCGCGTACGCGGACCGTGCGCTGGGCCGCTGGGCCGGATTCACCATCGGCTGGCTGTACTGGTTCTTCTGGGTCGTGGTGCTCGCGGTCGAGGCGACCGCCGGGGCGAAGATCCTGGCCGGCTGGATACCCGCGGTCCCGCAGTGGGGCTGGGCACTGATCGTCATGACCGTCCTCACCGCCACCAACCTGGCCTCGGTCAGCTCCTACGGCGAGTTCGAGTTCTGGTTCGCCGGCATCAAGGTCGTCGCCATCGCCGTGTTCATCGTGATCGGCGGCCTGGCGATCTTCGGCCTGCTGCCCGGCTCCGACCACCCCGCATCGGGCTTCTCCTACCTCACCGCGCACGGCGGCTTCCTGCCGAACGGCCCCGGCGCCATCCTCACCGGCGTCCTGATGGTGGTCTTCTCCTTCATGGGCAGCGAGATCGTCACGCTGGCGGCGGGGGAGACCGCGGACCCGCGGGCCGCCGTCACCAAGGCCACCAACAGCGTGATCTGGCGGATCGCGGTGTTCTACCTGGGCTCGATCCTGATCGTGGTCTCGCTGCTGCGCTGGGACGACCCGGCCATCCTCAAGGACGGCTCGTACGTCGCGGCCCTCAGCTCCATCGGCATCCCGCACGCGGCCCAGATCATGAACGCGATCGTGCTGACCTCGGTCCTGTCCTGCCTCAACTCGGGCCTCTACACCGCCTCGCGCATGGCCTTCTCCCTCGGCCGGCGCAGCGACGCCCCGGCCTCCTTCGGACGGGCCACGGGGCGCGGCGTGCCGCGGGCGGCCATCCTGGCCTCGGTGGTCTTCGGCTTCGTCGCGGTCGCCTTCAACTACCTGTGGCCGGACACGGTCTTCCAGTTCCTGCTCAACTCCTCCGGCGCGATCGCCCTGTTCGTCTGGATGGTGATCTGCTTCTCCCAGCTGCGGATGCGCAAGATCATCGAGCGGGAGACACCGGAGAAGCTGATCGTCAGGATGTGGCTGTACCCCTACCTGACCTGGGCCACCATCGCCCTGATCACCTTCGTACTGGGCTACATGCTCACCGACACGGCCGACGGCGGCGGCCGCGACCAGGTGATCCTGTCCACCCTGGTGGCCATCGGCGTAGTGATCTTCGCCCTCCTCCGCGAACGCCGGGCCCGCGGCCGGGAGTCGATCACGTCGTCATAGCGACACCCTCGCCGAACGGCGGTGGTACGGCTCGCTCCGCACCACCGCCGCAAGGCCTTACCGGGGCGGCTCAGCGCCAAACGGTCCATCGAGGCCGGCCCCCGCTCGTGACTCCGGTGGCAGTTCGGACGGTGAGCCTGGCTGCTGTGGCCGGGTTCGCCCAACTGGTCAGTCCTTGAGGCCAGTCCACCATCGGATTCGTCCGCCCCTTCGTGCATGAGGACGCGGATCTTGCAGATACGGTCGGCTGCCGGCCTGACGGTCCGGCCTCACTTCAGGTGTCGGCCGAAGAACCGGTCCCCGTCCTCCCTCTCGAACCACGGGGTACCGAGGTGGCCGCCCAGATTGGCGTGCAGGGTCTTCTCCTTGCTGCCGAAGGCGTCGAACAGGTCCAGGGCCCGTTGCCGGGGGTTCCCTTCGTCGTCCCACTGCAGCAGCAACAGCAGCGGAACGGTGACCTGCCGGGCCTCCTCGCGCTGGGCGAGCGGCACGTAACCCCCGGCGAAGAAGCCGGCGGCCGCGATGCGGGGCTCGACCACGGCAAGGCGGATGCCGAGGGCGGTCCACCCCGAGTACCCGACCGGGCCGCCGATCTCGGGCAGCTCAAGGAGGGCGTCCAGGGTGGTCCGCCATTCCGGGACCGCCTTTTCGACCAGCGGGCCGACGAAGGACTCGAAGATCTCGTCGACCTGCTCGCCGGCCTGCATCGCCCGGCGGAGGTCGGCGCGAGCCTGCTCGTCGGCGGCGGAACGGGGCCGGTCACCGCACCCGGCGGCGTCGATGGAGGCCACCGCGTAGCCGTACGCCGCGGAGAGCCGGGCGCGGGCCACCAGCCGGGGTTGCGCCTTGGGCAGGCCGTTGTTGTGGGCCATCAGGATCAGCGGGACCGGTGCGGATGCGGATGCGGATCCAGGCGTCCACAGGGTGCCGGGGATCTCGCCGAGGGTGAACTCGCGCTCCAGGACGCCGTCGTCGAGGCGCTGTTCGGAAGTGAAATGCATGGTCGTGCCTTTCGGGAGTGCGCTTGAACGGCGCTCCCGGACGACCTATCGCCCGACCGTGACCCCGGAGGGGAGCACCCATGTCGATACTGCGTTCACGGGTACCACCTCCTCGTTCTCTCGCACGGCCTCCGGAAAAGTAGCAGCGGTCGCCGTGGCCCGCCAACGGGTTTTCGCGGAGGCTCCGTGGCCGCATGAACGCCCCTCCGGCTACAGCCGGACCATGATCGTTCTCAGTGCCAATGGCTGTACCGATGTTCCTACCGGCGTCAATTGCATCGGATGCGAATAGGCGACACCCGACCTGGAGGTCACCTCCGAACCGCGGGGGAGCGGTCCCACCAGGGACGTTGACCTCGGCATCGCGCGGAACCACGACAGCCGTCGTGGCGGCGCCTTTGCGGGTGCATCACTCCATCGGGCGATTGAGCTGCGAAGACGCCCCGGGTCGCATCTGATGCGAAATTCTCGCATCAGATGCGATAGACGGAGAGTGATCGTGGGTGGGGACGGTCTCGTGCCGGGATCTGCTCGACTGCACCTGGTGGTCGGCCTGCCGCTGCCGCGGCCGGACTCCCGGGGCAGAACACTTAGCCCGCCCGGGCGGCGGCGAGGTGGGCGTCCACGGCGACGACACCGTCAACGCCCTGGCAGAGGCCCACGACCACCGGTACGAGACGCGGTTCCGGGACGTGTCCCCGAAGGGTGACGACCCCGTCCCGGACCTCGACCGCGACGGTGCCCTCGTCCAGGCCAAGAATGCGCCCCAGGACGTCCTGCTCGACCTCGCCGCGGATCTCCACGTCGGAGCGGACGAAGGCGTCGAGCAGGTCGCTGCGGGTGACGATGCCGGTGAGAAGCCCGTCGTCGCCGACCACTGGCAGCTGCTTGACGTGCCGTCTGCGGAGTTCCCGCGCGGCCCGGGAGATCGTCCAGTCGGCGTGGGCGGTGAAGACGGGGCTGCTCATGAGCGCGCCCGCGGTTCGGGCCCGGGCCTTGCCCCAGGAGCGCTCGTCGTTCCCGTCCTGACCCTGCGGATCGGGCATGCCGGTCTCGTGTCGCAGCACGTCGGACGCGGACACGACGCCGACGGGAGCGCCGTCGTCGTCGACGACCGGGGCCGCGACGATGTCGTTCGCGTCCAGCAGGGCGGCGACCTCCTGGAACGGTGTGTTGGGGCGGACGGTGACGACCTCCTCGGTCATCACGTCACCGACCGTGCGGCGGTACAGCATGGCATCGGCCTCCTCCGCTTTTGCGACGGGCGGCCGCGGTCGGACCGCCCGGGCGGACCATGCGCGCGCTGGCCCCTGCGCCCCTGCCGGCTCGTCCACGCCGTCTTCCCTACCCATGACAGCACCGCGCCGCTCCGGCGACCAGTCACGTTCGGCCTGGCGGGGAGGCCGGCGGTCCCGCGGCCAGGAGTGCGGCCGAGTGCGCGGTAGATCGATGGGGATGATCAGGTCGCCCCCCAAGGCGATCGACGACGCCTTCACCGAGGACGCCGGGCTGGACGCCCAGGGCGCGTCATCAATGCCCTCGTCCAAACCCATGTGCCCTGGCCGCCTGACGCCCGCTCCCGGCACATAACAAAGGCGGGGTCCGAAAACCCCGCCCGAAATCAGTGAAACCCCAGTTCAGGGCCACACCAGGCAGTACGGCTGATGCCCCGCCTCATGCAAGCGGTGGCTGAAGTCCTGCCACTCGTGCAGCAGCTGGTACACGTTGAACGCGTCCCGCGGACCGCCCCGGTCCGGGACCGTGGACCAGATGAAGGCCGCCGCGCCCACCGCTTCCTCGCCTATGCCCCGCAGCGGGTCCACCACCGTCATCGGGAGTTTTACGACGGCGTAGTCGGGGTGCAGGACGACCAGCTCCAGGGGCGGGACCTTGTGCAGGGGGACGCCCTCGATGCCGGTCAGCACCATCGCGGCCATCGTCTCCGGCTTGATCTTGGTGAACATGCCGTTCATGCCGAGTTCGTCGCCGCCGAGTTCCTCGGGGCGCATCGAGATCGGGACGCGGGCCGCGGTCGCGCCGTCGGGCGCGCCGAAGTATTTGTACGTCACCCCCACCCGACCACCATTCCTGCTCCCCGTTCTCAGCGGATCGATCCGTCGTTCGATACGTCGCTCGTCGCGCTCCGACTCACCCGGTGCCCCGTGTGACTGACGTGCCTCGGTCTCCTCCGCGTCGCGTCGGTGCCTTCCCCGCCGGGCACGTCGAGGACCCAGGTCATCAGTCCCCTCGCCCAGTCCGCCACCGCGATGCATATCTCCACCCGACTGCTTTTCTAGGACGCGTGGCCCCCGCCGCGCAACCCGATCATCGTGTCAGTGACCTCCCCCACGGCCGCCCGCCGAAACGTGCGCTGAAACACCAGTCCGCGGGATCTTCGCAGCCTCTGAACACCATGAGCCGTATGAGCTGTGTCTTGAGCTGTGTGTATCAGCTGTGTGTATCAGCTCCCAGTCTCGCAGATGGCGCCGGGTCGGCCCGGCAACGGCGACGTGATTGTCGGAGCGGTGACTAGGGCGTCCTACCCTGATGAGGTCACTACGCATCCGGAGTCCGAGAAGTCGGAGAAGTCGCACGTCATGAGCGAAATGCCCTATCCGTACGAAGCACCTGCCTCGCAGGCTCTGTTCGACCGTGCGGCCGCCGTCACGCCCGGCGGCGTGAACTCCCCGGTGCGCGCCTTCCGGGCCGTGGGCGGTACGCCACGGTTCATGGTGTCCGGCACCGGTCCGTATCTGACCGACGCCGACGGGCGGGAGTACGTCGATCTCGTCTGCTCCTGGGGGCCCATGATCCTCGGGCATGCGCACCCCGAGGTCATCGCCGCCGTCCAGGAGGCCGTCGCGCACGGTACGTCGTTCGGCACGCCCGGTGAGGGCGAGGTCGCTCTCGCCGAGGAGATCGTCGCGCGCGTCGAGCCCGTCGAGCAGGTGCGGCTCGTGTCCAGCGGGACCGAGGCCACCATGTCGGCGATCCGGCTGGCGCGCGGGTTCACCCAGCGAGCCAAGGTGATCAAGTTCGCCGGGTGCTACCACGGCCACGTCGACTCGCTGCTCGCCGCGGCGGGCAGCGGCGTCGCGACGTTCGCGCTGCCCGACACGCCCGGCGTCACCGGCGCCCAGGCCGGGGACACGATCGTGCTGCCGTACAACGACCTGGAGGCCGTGCACGAGGCCTTCCACCGGCACCCCGGCGAGATCGCCTGTGTGATCACCGAGGCCTCGCCCGGCAACATGGGTGTCGTGCCGCCGGCGCCCGGGTTCAACCAGGGGCTGAAGGACGCCTGCCAGCGCAACGGGGCCCTCTTCATCTCCGACGAGGTCATGACCGGGTTCCGGACCAGCCGTTCCGGGTGGTACGGGATCGACGGGGTCAGGCCCGACCTCATGACCTTCGGAAAGGTCATGGGCGGTGGGTTCCCCGCCGCCGCCTTCGGCGGGCGCGCCGATGTCATGGCGCACCTCGCGCCCGCCGGGCCCGTCTACCAGGCCGGCACCCTCTCCGGGAACCCGGTCGCCACCGCCGCGGGCCTCGCCCAGCTGCGGCTCCTGGACGACGCGGCGTACGAGAAGGTCGACGCCGTCTCCGCGCAGATCCAGGGTCTGGTCACCGAGGCCCTCACCAAGGAAGGCGTCGCGCACCAGCTGCAGACCGCCTCCAACATGTTCTCCGTCTTCTTCACCAACCGCCCCGTGCGCAGCTACGAGGACGCCAAGGCGCAGGAGTCCTTCCGCTTCACCGCCTTCTTCCACTCGCTGCTGGCGGGCGGTGTCTATCTGCCGCCGTCGTCCTTCGAGTCCTGGTTCGTGTCCACGGCCCACGACGAGCGGGCCATTCAGAAGATCGCCGACGCCCTGCCGGCGGCGGCCCGAGCAGCCGCGGAGGCCACCGCGTGAGCAGCAGCAACGACATCACCGTCGTCCACCTCATGCGGCACGGCGAGGTAGCCAACCCGGACGGGGTGCTGTACGGGCGTCTGCCCGGCTACCACCTCTCCGAGCTCGGGCGGCAGATGGCCGACCGGGTCGCCGAGCACCTCGCCCCCCGGGACGTGACGTATACCGTCGCCTCCCCGCTGGAGCGGGCGCAGGAGACCGCGACCCCGATCGCCAAGGCGCACGGACTCGACCTCGACACCGACGAGCGGCTCATCGAGGCCGAGAACGTCTTCCAGGGCAAGACCTTCGGCGTCGGGGACGGCGCCCTGCGCAAGCCCGGCAACTGGAAGCACCTCGTCAACCCCTTCAGGCCGTCCTGGGGCGAGCCGTACGTCGACCAGGTCGTACGGATGATGGGCGCGCTCGACGCGGCCAAGGACCGGGCGCGCGGGCACGAGGCCGTGCTCGTCAGCCACCAGCTGCCGATCTGGATCGTGCGGTCGTACGTCGAGCGGCGGCGGCTGTGGCACGACCCGCGCAGACGGCAGTGCACGCTCGCCTCGCTGACGACCTTCACCTACCAGGGCGACAAGATCGTGTCCGTCGGCTACTCCGAGCCGGCGCGGGACCTTGTCCCCGCCCATCTGCTCTCCGGCGCCAAGCCGGTGAAGGGGCAGAGCAAGGCGTTCGGCGCCTGACCGCCTGACACTCCGTCAAGGGGCCCCATTCCGGGGCCCCTTAGGACGGTTTTGTCGCGTTCGTTGCGAAATATAGAACAAGTGATGGAACCTACCGGTTCGTCATGCCCTCTGAGTGGGTGACCACCAGCAGGACGTGATGAATCGGGGTTCTCAATGCGCACCTTCTCCCGGAGGGGAATACTCGGCCTCGGCGCGGGCGCCGCGGCCGCCGCCGGTCTCGCGGGCTGCGGCACTCTCACCGCCTCAGACGGGGACGGACACGGATCAGGTTCCGGCGGGGGCCGCTCCGGGGGCAAAAACGACGGCAAGGGCGGCGGGCGTCCCGGCCGGCCCATCGGGGACGGCTCCACGTCCTTCACGGGCAAGCAGCCCCATCAGCCCGCCAAGCCCGAGCCGATGGAGCCGGGGCAGACCCCGCCGCAGTTCGTGATCTTCTCCTGGGACGGAGCGGGCGAGGTCGGCAACGGTCTCTTCCCGCGCTTCCTCGACCTCGCCAAGGAACACGGCGCGAGCATGACCTTCTTCCTCTCGGGGCTGTATCTGCTGCCGGAGTCGAAGAAGCGGCTCTACAACCCGCCGAACAACCCGCGCGGTGCCTCCGACATCGGCTACCTCACCGACGACCACGTCAAGGCCACGCTGACCAACGTCCGCCGCGCCTGGCTGGAGGGCCATGAGATCGGCACCCACTTCAACGGCCACTTCTGCTCCGGCAGCGGCACCGTCGGCAACTGGACCCCGCAGCAGTGGAAGAGCGAGATCCAGCAGGCCAAGGCCTTTGTGAAGGAGTGGCGGACCAACAGCGGATGGACCGACCTGCCGTCGCTGCCGTTCGACTACGACAAGGAGCTGGCCGGCGGCCGTACCCCCTGTCTGCTCGGCCAGAACAACCTGCTGCCCACCGCCCGCGAGCTCGGCTGGCGCTACGACGCCTCCTCGCCCGGCGGCCGTCAGGTGTGGCCGCAGAAGAAGCTGGGGATCTGGGACCTGCCGTTGCAGCAGATACCCTTCCCCGGCCGCAGCTTCGAGGTCCTGTCGATGGACTACAACATGCTCGCCAATCAGTCGGTCAACTCGACCAAGGCGCCCGCCCACAACTACCCGGGCTGGCGGCAGCAGTCGGCGCAGGCCTACATATCCGGATTCAAGCGGGCGTACGAGACAAACCGCGCACCCCTCTTCATAGGCAACCACTTCGAGCAGTGGAACGGCGGCATCTACATGGACGCCGTCGAGGAGGCGTTCAAGCACATCGCGCGCGAGAAGGAGAAGGGCGCCGACGTACGGATGGTCTCCTTCCGGCAGTTCGTGGACTGGCTGGACGTACAGCGGCCGCAGGTGCTCGGCAAGCTGCGTACGCTGGACGTCGGGCAGCAGCCGGTCGGCGGCTGGAAGACCTTCCTGGCCTCCGGAGCCGCCTCGAACGCGGCCTGAAATGCGGGTTTCCGCCCGCAAGGGGGGTGCCCAAGATCCTCGGAACGGACATGCGAAACTTTTCACATGACCTCCCGTAGCCGCCTCCTGCTTGCCGCCGCGGCCGCCGCAGCGGCGCTGACCCTGTCCGCGTGCACCTCCGGCGGCACCTCCGGCGGAGGCGGCAACACCAACTTCGTCACGGGCAACAACGGCATCGACACAGCCGCCAAGGGCCACCGCTCCCCGGCGCCCGACCTGTCCGGCAAGACCATCGACGGCAAGACCCTCGATGTCGCCGACTACAAGGGCAAGGTCGTCGTCGTCAATGTGTGGGGCTCCTGGTGCGGTCCGTGCCGCGCCGAGGGCAAGTACTTCGCCAAGGTCTCCAAGGACTACCAGGACAAGGGCGTCCAGTTCGTCGGCATCAACACCCGGGACACCAGCACCACCCCGGCGATCGCCTTCGAGAAGGAGCAGGGGATCACCTACCCCAGCCTGTACGACCCGACGGGCAAGCTGATGCTCCGCTTCAAGAAGGGCACGCTCAACCCGCAGCTGATCCCCTCCACGCTGGTCATCGACCGGGACGGGAAGATCGCCGCGCGGGCCCTGGAGGCGCTCAGTGAGGAGAACCTGCTCAAGATGCTCAAGCCGGTCCTCGCGGAGAAGTGACGTGAGTGCGCTTGTCCCGCTCGCCGCGGAGTTGGTGGGCAAGAACGAGACCGTCTACAGCGGCGCCCTGCTGCTGGCCCTGCCGATCGCCGTGCTCGGCGGCCTGGTCTCGTTCTTCTCGCCGTGTGTCCTGCCCCTCGTCCCCGGCTACCTCTCCTATGTGACCGGGGTCACCGGTACCGACCTGGGCGAGGCCCGCCGTGGCCGGATGGTGGCGGGCGCCTCGCTGTTCGTGCTCGGCTTCACGGCCGTCTTCGTCTCCGGCGGCGCGCTCTTCGGTTACTTCGGGCAGACCCTGCAGGAGTACAAGGACACGCTGTCCAAGGTGCTCGGCGTCCTCATGATCCTGTTGGGCGTCTTCTTCATGGGGATGATGCCCTGGCTGACCCAGCGTGAGTTCCGCTTCCACCGGCGCCCCGCCACGGGCCTGGTGGGCGCGCCCCTCCTCGGCGCACTGTTCGGCATCGGCTGGACCCCCTGCATCGGTCCCACCCTCGCCTCCGTCGTCGCCCTCTCCTCGCAGCAGGCGAGCGCCGGCCGCGGCGCCGTACTCACCGTCGCCTACTGCCTGGGCCTCGGCGTGCCCTTCGTCCTCACCGCCGTCGCCTTCCGCAAGGCCCTCGGCGCCTTCGGCTGGGTCAAACGCCACTATGTGTGGGTGATGCGCATCGGCGGCACGATGATGGTCGCCACCGGTGTGCTGCTGCTGACCGGGGCGTGGGACAGTCTCGTGAGCCAGATGCAGACCTGGTCCACCGGCTTCAATGTGGGGATCTGACCGATGAGCAACACCACAACGGACAACTCCGCGGCCGGCGCCGAGGACCAGGACCTGGGCGCCGCCGGCTCCCAGCTGTCCACGGCACCCCGGGAGGAGCTGCCGAACCTGCCCTCCCTGGGCGTCATCGGCTGGGTCCGCTGGTTCTGGCGGCAGCTCACCTCCATGCGGGTCGCGCTGCTCCTTCTCCTGCTGCTGTCGCTCGCCGCGATCCCCGGCTCGCTGATCCCGCAGGCCGGAACCGACGCCACCAAGGTCGACGACTTCCGCAAGACCCACACGACGCTCGCGCCGGTCTACGACAAGCTCGGCCTGTTCCACGTCTACAGCTCGGTGTGGTTCTCCGCGATCTACATCCTGCTGTTCGTCTCCCTCATCGGCTGCATCGTGCCCCGCACCTGGCAGTTCGTCGGCCAGTTGCGCAGCCGCCCGCCGGCCGCGCCCAAGCGGCTGACCCGGCTCCCCGCCTACACCACCTGGCGCACCGAGGCCGACCCCGAGCAGGTCCGCGAGTCCGCGCTCGCCCTGCTGAAGAAGCGCCGCTTCCGGGCCCATGTCGCGGGTGACGCCGTCGCCGCCGAGAAGGGCTATGTGCGTGAGCTGGGCAACCTGGCCTTCCACATCGCGCTGATCGTGATGCTGGTGGCCTTCGCCTCGGGCCAGCTGTACAAGTCGGACGGCACCAAGCTGGTCGTCGAGGGCGACGGCTTCGCCAACTCGATCATCCAGTACGACGACTTCAAGTCCGGCAGCCTCTTCACCACCGACGACCTGGTGCCGTTCAGCTTCGACCTCAAGGACTTCCGGGCCACCTACGAGCTCACCGGCCCGACCCGGGGCACCCCGCGCACCTTCCAGGCCGGCATCACCTACACCGACGGCGCGTACGGCAAGCAGAAGTCGACCACCATCAAGGTCAACGAGCCGCTGAAGATCGGCGACTCCAAGGTCTACCTGGTCAGCCATGGCTACGCGCCGGTCATCACGGTCCGGGACGGCAAGGGCACCGTCGTCTACCGCGACGCCGTGCCGCTGCTCCCGCTCGACGGCAACGTCACCTCGAACGGCGTGGTCAAGGTCATGGACGGCTACAAGGACGCCAAGGGCACCGGCGAGCAGCTGGGCATCCAGGCCTTCTTCCTGCCGACCTACGGCGGCGGCGCCTCGGTGCTCTCGCAGTTCCCGTCGCTGCTGAACCCGGTGCTCAACCTCGCGCCGTACCACGGCGACCTGGGCGTCAACTCGGGTCTGCCGCAGAGCGTGTACCAGCTCAACAAGACCCATATGAAGGCCTTCAAGGACGCCAAGGGCCGGCAGCTGAGGGTCAATCTGAAGCCCGGCGAGACCGCGCAGCTCCCGAACGGCGCCGGCTCGATCACCTTCGAGAAGGACATCAAGGAGTGGGCCGGCTTCGAGATCGTCCAGGAGCCCGGCAGCGGCTGGGCGCTCGGCGGCGCGCTCGCCGCGATCTTCGGTCTGGCCGCGTCCCTGTTCATCCAGCGCCGCCGCGTCTGGGTGCGGGCCGTGCGCGGCGCCGACGGCGTGACCGTCGTCGAGATGGCCGGCCTCGGCCGCAGCGAGTCCGCCAAGGTGCCCGAGGAACTGGGCGACCTCGCGGGCAACCTCTACGACCAGGCGCCGGGGGCACCCGACCCCGACGACCCTGCAGAATCCCCCGACCCCGAAGTCGTACCTGCCGAAGGGGCTGAGAAGTGACTCTCGCCGCCGCAACCGATCTCGCCATCGCGACCAATGAGCATCTGGCGAGCATCAGCAACACGCTGATCTACTCGTCCATGGCCGTCTACACCCTGGCCTTCTTCGCGTACATCGCCGAGTGGCTGCTCGGCAGCCGCAGCAAGGTCGGCCGTACGGCCGCCGCGCTCACCGCCGACGCGTCGAAGAAGGCGGCCGCACCCGCGGTCACCGTGCAGCGGGCGGGCGGGACCGCCGTCCTGGAGCGGCCCAAGGTCGTCGTCCGGTCCTCGGCCGGCGCCCGGGACGTGCCGGACGGCCCCGGCGCCCACGGCGGTGACGAGCAGGGCGACCTCTACGGCCGTATCGCCGTGTCCCTCACCGTGCTCGCCTTCCTGGTGGAGCTCGGCGGTGTCGTCGCCCGCGCGGCCTCCGTGCAGCGGGCGCCGTGGGGCAACATGTACGAGTTCAACATCACGTTCTCCACGGTCGCCGTCGGCGTGTACCTCGGGCTGCTGGTGCTGAAGAAGAACGTGCGCTGGATGGGCCTGTTCCTCATCACCACGGTCCTGCTCGACCTGGGCCTCGCGGTGACCGTCCTGTACACGGCGAGCGACCAGCTGGTCCCGGCCCTGCACTCGTACTGGCTGTACATCCACGTCTCCACCGCGATCTTCTGCGGCGCGGTGTTCTACGTCGGCGCGGTCGCCACGATCCTCTACCTGTTCAAGGACTCGTACGAGAACAAGCTCGTCAGCGGCGGCAAGCCCGGCAAGTTCGCGACCTCGGTCCTGGAGCGGCTGCCCGCCTCCGCCTCGCTGGACAAGTTCGCCTACCGCGTCAACGCGGCCGTCTTCCCGCTGTGGACGTTCACGATCATCGCGGGCGCGATCTGGGCGGGCGACGCCTGGGGCCGCTACTGGAACTGGGACCCCAAGGAGACCTGGTCCTTCATCACCTGGGTCGCCTACGCCGGCTATCTGCACGCCCGTGCCACGGCCGGCTGGAAGGGCCGCAAGGCCGCCTACCTCGCGATGATCGCGTTCGGCTGCTGGCTGTTCAACTACTACGGCGTCAACATCTTCGTGAGCGGCAAGCACTCCTACGCGGGCGTGTAAGTGCGGAACCCTGCGTGACGGGTCAGGCTGGTGTCATGAGCGGTTCCATCGAACAGGGCATCAGCCAGACCCATGGGAACACGCACATCCTCCACTTCCTGGTGCGGCTCCCGAGGCCCATGGACACGGTCTGGCCCGCGCTCGCCACCCCGGAGGGGCTCGCGGGCTGGTTCACCGTCGCCGACGTCCTCGAACCCCGGCTGGGGGGTTCGGTCACCCTGCGTGACCTGGGCAGCGGGCACATCACCGCATGGGACGTGGACCGGGTCGCCGAGTACACGCTGGAGGGCGCCGGCCGGGTCCGCTTCCATCTGGAGCGGGACGGGGAGACGGGGAGCGCCCTGCGCTTCACCCATGAGTTCCGGGGGGACGGGGAGTCGGAGCTGCGCTGGCGGACCCGATTCGAACGCCTGATCGAGGTCGTGGAGGGTGCGGCCTAGGACGGCGGGCGCGGCCTAGGACGGCGGCAGACACTCCTTCGCCGGCGGCTTCCCCTCCGGCCAGGCGATCCGCACGAACCGCGAGCCGCCCTCCGGGGAGAGTTCCACGATCGGCACGGCCTTGTCGTACGGGTTGCCGTGCACGTCCAGACAGATCCAGCCGCTCGCCCCGTCGACCCGCAGCGACCCCTTGACCTGCGGCCACTGCAGTCCCACATCGGCGAGCGCCGGGATCTTCCGTCCGTCCGGGACCGCCTCGCGGATGCCGTGCACGGCCAGCTGGACGGCGTCGTACGCGATGATCAGCTGCCCGTCGTCCAGGGCGACCGGCCCGATCGGCCCGACCGGCCGCCGCTTGCCGCTCGCCAGCTGCTGCTGGAGCACCTGCGCGTCCGCCGCCGAGCCCCCCGTCCTCGCGGGATCCCTCACCCAGGCGTCCGGGTGCGCGAGGGCGGTGTAGCGGACGGCGAGGTTGTGCCTGAGGGCGGCGCGGTCCAGGTCCTTCTCGCCGGTCAGATACGAGCCCTCGTCCCCGGTCAGCACCGTGAACTTCCGCTCCTGGCAGCCCCGTCCGCCCAGCGCGTTGATGAACTGCCGCAGCTGGGTGTGCCGGCCCGCGAACAGGATCGTGTCGGTCTCCTTGGACGTGTCGCACACCAGGTGGGTGATCTGCCGGAAGGTGTTGGCGGTCGTGCCCTCCTGGGTGCGGTCGGCCGGCGGGGTGAACGGCTGCGGCTCGTAGGGCGACCCCTTGATCAGCGCGGCGAACGACTTCTGCAGCGTCCGGGTGTACGGGTCACCGGGCTTGTCGTACACCAGCAGCGCCTTGCCCGCGCCGACCTTGGCGAAGGAGGCCAGCGCGCGGGCCTCGTCGGTGTTGGTCGGCGAGACCCGGGCCAGCCCCGGAAAGGGGTCCTTGTCGCCCTGGCCGTTGGCCAGGTCGTCGGCGGTGATGGAGGAGCCGACCACCGGGATGCCCAGCCGGGTCAGCTCCCTGACGGCCTTCTTGTTGTTGTCGGTGCTCTGCCCCACGCCGGCGACCGCCCGCAGCCGGTCCGAGGTGGTCGTCATGTGCGCCAGCCGGTCGACCATCTGCCGCCAATGGGCGCCGGTGGCGCCCGGGTTGGCGAGCACCAGCCGGATCGCCGGGGCCTCACCGTTGGAGTCGTGGTTCGCCCGGTACTGCGCCAGATAGGCGCCCTGCAACTCGTGCTGTATGTCGCTGAGGCTGGCCGCGGCGGTCGCGGTGTACGGCAGCATCATCGCCACCGTCACATAACTCCCTGGCTTCAGGCGGCCGTTCTCCCGTTCGATCGCCCGTACCGTGTCCCGGAGCTCGGGATGCCCGAAGTCGTACGCCGTCGTCGCCACGCCCACGCACTCGTCGCTGTCCTTCGGGCGTGCCACTCCGGGCGCGCAGGAGCGGTCGTCGTGGGTCAGGGTGCGCACGGCGAGGACCAGGCCGGTCACCAGGCATGCCGCGACCAGGAGCGCGAGATAGCGGCGGAGCGGGATCTCCCAGACGCCCTCGCGCAGCCATGTGCCCAGACCCCTGCGTGCCATCACGCCCCCCCGCTCCGGTCGTCCGGGTCATTCGGGTCGTCTTCGTCGTCCGGCCCGGCCGGCGCCCGCCCGGCGAGCGCGGCCGCCGGCCAGTCCCGCGAGGCCCGCCACAGCAGCGCGTTGCCCGCGGGCCGCAGATTGGACAACTGCTCCAGCTCGAACCGCAGCCGGTCGCACACCCTCGGATCGGGCAGCACCAGCGGATCGGCCAGCTGCCACACCGCGTGCAGCAACCGCCGTATCCGCAGGTGCAGTACGGCGTCCACGCCCTCCGGCACATCCTGGGCGGCGTCCGTGCGGCCGAGGGCCACGGCGGCCCGCCGGTCGCCCCGGCCGCCGAAGTCGCGGCCTTCGGCGTCGTGCGCGTGGAAGTAGGGCGCCGACGCGACGAAGCGGAGCGTGCGCAGCCAGGCACGGGTGTCGAGGGAGTGGAAGGTGTCGCGCAGCTGGGCGACCGCCGACTCGGTGGTTCCCAGGGCGAGTTCGTGGTGCAGCCGGAAGGCGTCCGTGGGCTCGGTGGCCTGCTCGTAGTGTGCGATCAGGGTTTCGTGGGCGGTGCGCCACTGCCCGTGGTCGGGCTCCCGCAGATGCAGCCGGAGCAGCAGCAGGGTCCGTACGAAGGGATCGCCGACGAACTGGCCCGGCGCGCCCGGCAGTCCCTCCTGGGCGAGCCGGGTCTGCAGGGCCCGTACGTCCGCCGGGCCGAAGTCGTCCGGGAGCAGGACCGCGGCCAGGGCGCAGGCCGAGTCGTGGTCGTGGGCCGCGGCCAGCACGGTCAGCTCGTCCAGCCGGTCGGCGGGCACCAGCCGGTCGAGGAGTTCGAGATAGGTGGGGGAGCCGGCGTGGTCCTCGTGCAGCCGGACGTCCGCGGTGAGCAGTTCGCCGAGCGAAGCCGCCTGCGGCAGGTTCTGCGCGGCAGACTCGGCGAGCAGGACGATGCCGAGCGGGTTGCCGCCGGTCAGCCGGTGGGTGGCGTGCGGGAGTTGGGGCGGTACCGGTGTCTCGTCGCAGACGGCGCCCACGATGTGCAGGGTGTCGTCGGGGGTGAGCGGCGGCAGCGACACGAGCAGCGCCCGCGAGGACGGCACGGCGGCGTCCGGGGTCCAGTCGCTGCGCCGGGCCACCTCGGGCAGCGCATGCCGTACGGCGTTGCGTAAGCTCTCCCGCCCGTCGCCGCGCAGCGCGCCGATGAACGCCACCTGGTCGGTCATGCCCTCGGAGCGGTCCCGCAGCACCGCCTCCATGAGCCCCGGACCCGGCGCGATCTGCGCGTTGTCGATGAGCACGAGCGGCCGCCCGAGCCGCTGCATACGGGGCAGCACGCCCGCGTACGCCTCCGTCAGATCGGCGAGCAGGGCCCGCACCAGATGGCGCTCGGCGTGCTCCCGGGAGGTGCCGCCCGCCCGGAAGTGCCCGGAGAGCAGGATCAGCCCGCGCTGGGCGTGCCCGCCCGCGTTCGGATACGTCCGGTACCAGACCGACGCCTTCTGGTGCCGGCGGCTCGCGAAGCCCTCCGCGACGGATTCCAGCGTGGCCTCGATCGCCCCCGACAGGAACGGCCCGCTGCCGGTCGCCGCGGCGACCACCTTGGCCGCCACCTTCCCGGCCCAGCGCCCGGCGAAGCCGCTGATCCACGACCCGCTCTCGTTCAGCAGCAGGATCCGCTCGACCTCGCGCCGGATCCGCTCCGAGTCGGCGTCGCTCCAGCCGCCGGCCGCCACCGCCACCAGGCCCGACATCAGCCGGGGAAAGGTGATCCGGCCGGCTCCGGTCACCGGCTCAGCGAGCTGCTCGGCGATGACCAGCAGCGCCTGCGCCACCGGTGACCAGGACTCGGCGGGCCGGTCCGCGGGCGGCCCCGCGAACTGCGCGTCCGCACAGTCGACCAACGCGACCGGCGTGTGGCCCTTGTAGGCCTCCCGCAGCTCGCCGAGCACCGCGCTCTTGCCCAGGCCCCGCGCGCCGGTGAGCATGACGAAGGGCGGCTCCGCCGGGTGCTCGAACGGATGTGCACGGTGCTGGTAGGGGCGCAGACCCACGAGCCTCGGAGCCAGGCCGGCCGGATCTGTGTCGAACAGGGCCCCCCGTCCGTGCAGACGTCTGTGCACCGCATCCCCCCTCAACACCAGTGTAGGAAGGGGGAGTTGCTTCGTACCAGATCGCGTGGTGTCCGTTGGATTACGAAACTGTCGACATGATCAGGCCCATCAATCGACGGTGATCGAGTCCAGCTTCTCACGCAGGTACACGTGTGAGTCGACGGGCGGGTGCACCACTCGTCCCACCGGGGCCGGGACGGACTCGACGAGTGTGCCCGGGGTGCATTCGCCGAAGTAGACGAGGGACATCAGCTCCTCGGTGGGTGCGTCCGAGGGCGGCGGGAGCACGCGATGCCGCCCCGACCGCCATCGGTCTCCGGTCCAACGGGCCATCAGATCACCGATGTTGATGGTGAAGGCGGCGGGGTCGAAGGGCGCGTCCCGCCATCCGCCCTCGTCCGTGTGGACCTGGAGCCCGCCCCTGCCCGCCTGCCGGTCCAGGATGGTGACCGTCCCGAAGTCGGTGTGCGGACCGATCCGGAACTGCCCCGGCAGCGGCTCGCCGATCACCTCGGTCCCCGGGTACCAGTTGATGTTGAAGCCATACGTCGGATGGTCCATGTGCCGGCTGAAGAAGTCCGGTTCGAGCCCGAGGGCGTGACCGAGCAGGGAAAGGAGCCGCTTCTCCAGCGCGGCCATCTCCCCCAGATACCGCTCGCACAGCGGCCGGAGTTCGGGAACCTCGCCCGGCCACACATTGGGCGCGTACCACTCGGCGTTGACCACCGGGTCCTCGAACGGCTCGTGCGTCGCGAAGGTCAGGGACTCCTTCAGATCGGGCGGGGTCTCGGTCCCCTCCGCGTACGCGTTGGCCTCCGCCCCCGGCCCGAGCCACCCGCGTCCGCCGACCTTCGCCTCGTACGCCTGCTTGGCCTCGACGGGCAGCGTGAAGAACCGGCGCGCGGCCTCCCGGACGGCCGAGCGCAGCCCGGGCTCCACCCCGTGCCCGGTCACGAGCAGGAATCCGGCGGTCTGCAGGGCCCGGTCGACGGTACGGGCGATGTCCCCGCGCGCCTCGGGGCCGCCGTCGAGCCAGGGGCGCAGGTCGATCGTCGGGATGCGGGGCCGGGGCTCACTCACCGATGTCCTCGTTCCACAGGGCCGGGTTGTTCTCGATGAACTCACGCATGAGTGCCGTGCACTCGGGGTCGTCCAGGAGCACGATCTCCACGCCGTGCTCGGCCAGCCAGTCGTGGCCGCCGTGGAAGGTGGCCGCCTCACCGACCACGACCCGGGAGATGCCGAACTGGCGGACCAGGCCGCTGCAGTACCAGCAGGGCGAGAGGGTGGTCACCATCGTGGTGCCCCGGTACGACCGCTGTCGCCCCGCCGCGCGGAAGGCGGCCGTCTCCGCGTGCATCGAGGGGTCGCCGTCCTGTACACGGCGGTTGTGGCCGCGGCCGAGGAGGGTGCCGTCGGCGCCGTAGAGGGCCGCGCCGATCGGGATGCCGCCCTCGGCGAGCCCGGCGCGGGCCTCGGCGACGGCGATGGCGAGCCAGGCGCGGGCCTGTTGCTGATCCATGCGTTCACTCTCCTCGGGCACGGGCGCCGGCACCGGGACAACATGCCCAACGTACGGGGGCCTTCAGGGATGGCCTCGGTAAAGCGCCGGGAAACCCACTCTGTACCCTGGCCCGATCAATCGCCGCGCGAAGCGGCAGTCGGCCCCCGGTGGTGGGAGGAAGTCATGGTTGCCGCTCCGGTTCTGGAGGAGCTGCGGGAGGTCGTACAGCCGCAGGCCAAGCTGGCGAGCCGCAACGGCGAGCACTGGGCGGGCCGGCTGTACATGCGGAAGATCTCGCTGCGGTTCACCCGGCAGTTGGTGCGTACTCCGGTCACCCCGGACCAGCTGACCTGGACGATGGTGGTGTGCGGGATCGCCTCCGGCGCGGCCCTGCTCATACCCGGTCTGACGGGCGCCGTCCTGGCCGCGGTGCTGATGCAGTTGTTCCTCCTCTTCGACTGCGTGGACGGCGAAGTCGCCCGCTGGAAAGGACAGAACAGCGCGACGGGCATCTACGTCGACCGCCTCGGCGCCTATCTCGCGGACGCCGCGCTGATGGCGGGCGCCGGCTTCCACGCGGCGCGCTCGGGTTACGGCGGCTGGGTGTCGGTCGGCATCGCCACCGCGCTCGGTGTCGTCCTGCTGAAGGCCTCCACCGACCTGGTGGACGTGGCACGCGCCCGGCGCGGACTGACCGTGGCCGACGACGAGGCGACCCGGCCGCGTTCGCAGGGCGTCGCGACGGTGCGCAGGCTGGCCGCCGCCTTCAAGATCCACCGCGTCACCAACGGCATCGAGGCGTCCCTGGTGCTGCTCGTCGCCGCGCTCGCCGGCGAGGTCACCGGGGGCATCGAGCCCACCCGCTGGGCGCTGGGCGCGCTCGCCGTGATCACCTGGGTGATGGTCCCGGCCCACCTGCTGTCGATCCTGTCCTCGTCCCGCCTGCGCTGACGCCGGTTGACCCGGGCTCATCGGCGGTGCCGATGAGCCCATCGGCAGGACGCCCCACCGCCGCGTGGACCGGCACCGGTGCCCGCTCGTAGCTTCGACGGCATGACCCCAGAGAACAAGGGCACGGCCCAGCTCACGATCGCGATGGTGCTCTCCGGCACCCTCGGCGTCTTCGTCGTCGAGTCGGGCGCCTCGCCCTTCGACGTCGTGTTCTTCCGCGTCCTGTTCGGCGCCCTCGCCCTCGGCGGCTACATCGTCGCCCGCGGCTGGCTGCGCGACCACGGCTTCACCCCGCGCACCCTCGGACTGGCTGTCCTGGGCGGCGTGTTCATCGTCTTCAACTGGGTGCTGCTCTTCCAGTCGTACGAGAACACGTCCATCTCCGTGGCGACGGTGGTCTACCACACGCAGCCGTTCTACGTGGTCCTGCTGGGCGCCCTGTTGTTCCGCGAGCGGATCACGGCCGCCACGGTGGGGTGGATCGCCCTCGCCTTCGCCGGGCTGATCCTCGTCTCGGGCGTCACGCCCGGCGACTTCACGGGCGGCGGTTCGTATGTCGTCGGCGTGGGCCAGGCCCTGCTCGCCGCCCTCCTCTACGGTCTGTCCACCCTGGTCACCAAGCGCATCACCGGGGTACGCCCGCACCTGATCGCCCTCGTCCAGGTCCTCGTCGGCATCCCGCTGCTGCTCCCCTTCGCCGACTTCGGCGCGATGAGCGGAACGGGCTGGGACTGGGGCTGGCTGGCCGGGCTCGGGCTGATCCACACCGGGGTGATGTACGTCCTGATGTACGCCGCCTACGCCCGGCTGGCCACCTCGAAGATCGCCGTCCTCGCCTTCGTCTACCCGGCCGTCGCGATGGTCATGGACTGGGCGGTGTACGGCCACCACATCGGCCTCGTCCAGGCGCTGGGCGTACCGCTGATCGTGACCGCGAGCCTGAAGGTCACCCTTGCTCGACGACCAGTTGCCGCGCCCGCTCCACGAACAGCCGCGCATGCGCCGGAAGCCGCTTCCCGGCCCGCCACGCCAGCTGCGTGCGAAGCGTGAACGACGGCTCCCACGCCAGTCGTACGAGAGAACCCTCCGAAAGTTCGGCGGCGACCGTCACCTCGGGCAGCAGCGCGCTCCCGAGGCCGGCCGCCGCCGCGCGTTTGGTGGCCTCGATCGTGCCGAACTCCATGAAGTCCACCGGGGCGAGGGCGGTCAGCTCCCGTTCGAACAGGTCCCGGTAGGCGCAGCCGGGCTCGGTCGCCAGCAGCGGCTGCCGTACCAGGTCCGCCGTCGCGACCGGCTTCCCGGCCAGCGGGTGTCCGGGCGCGGCCACCAGCACCAGTGGCTCCTCGGCCAGCACCACGCCCTCCAGCCCGGCGTGCTCGGTCTGCTCCTCCATCAGAAAGCCCAGGTCGTACGTGCCCTGCCGCAGCGCCTGCCGGGTCTCGTCGCCGATGGTGGTGCGCAGCGAGAGCCGCACCCCGGGGTAGCGGTGGTGGAACAGTTCGAGGAGCGGCGGCAGACGGTACGAGGTCAGCGACTCCATCGTGCCGATGGTGAGGGTTCCGGCCGGTTCGTCCGCGTCGGCCACCACCGTCCGCGCCTCCTCGGCCAGCTCGATCATCCGCCGGGCGTAGGGCAGCAGCCGCTCGCCCGCCTCCGTCAGCCGGATACGGCTGCCGAGCCGGTCGAACAACTCCGCGCCCAGGTCCGACTCCAGGGCGCGGATCTGGGCGGTCACGCTGGACTGGGCGTACTTCAGCTCGGCCGCGGCCCCGGTGAAGCTCAGGACGGTGGCGACCTTCTCGAAGGTGACGAGCAGCCGGAGCTCCATCACTCGGCCTCGGGCTCGTCCTTCCTGAGGGACTTCAGGAACTCGGGGTTGTCGTCGGGGGCGACCCAGGCGGCGGGAGCCGGGGTTCGCACCTTGCCGGCGATCAGCCAGGCGACCGGGCCGACCAGCACCTCGCCGAAGAGCAGGATGATGATGACCCACGCCACCTTCGGCAGCCCGTGCACCTCTTCCTCGGGCGTGTTGAGGCAGTCCACGAACGCGTAGATCCACAGCGCCAGGACCAGCAGGAAGGGGAGATACCTGAGCATTGGCGTGAGATCCCTCGACAGAGTGAGACGGCCCCGGTGACGGGCCCAGGTTAGCCCGTGGCCGATACTGGGTCACATGGCTTACGACGATCTTCGGTCCCTGCTCAGGGCGCTGGAACGCGAAGGCGACCTCAAGCGCGTCAAGGTCGAGGTCGACCCGTATCTGGAGGTCGGGGAGATCGTCGACCGGGTGCAGAAGTCCGGCGGTCCGGCGCTGCTCTTCGAGAACGTGAAGGGCTCCGCGATGCCCCTCGCGATGAACGTCTTCGGGACCGACCGGCGCCTGCTGAAGGCGCTCGGCCTGAAGTCGTACGGCGAGATCAGCGACAAGATCGGCGGGCTGCTGCGGCCCGAGCTGCCACACGGCTTCGTCGGGGTGCGCGAGGCGTTCGGGAAGCTCGGCTCGATGACGCACGTGCCGCCGAAGAAGGTCAAGGACGCTCCGGTGCAGGAGGTCGTCCTCCAGGGCGACGACGTCGACCTCGGCATGCTCCCCGCGCTGTTCACCTGGCCGCAGGACGGCGGCTCCTTCTTCAACCTGGGGCTCACGCACACCAAGGACCCTCAGAGCGGGGTCCGCAACCTCGGGCTCTACCGCCTCCAGCGCCATGACCGGCGCACCATCGGCGTGCACTGGCAGATCCACAAGGACAGCCGCAACCACTACCAGGTCGCGGCCAGGCGCGGGGAGCGCCTCCCGGTGGCGATCGCCTTCGGCTGCCCCCCGGCCGTGACCTACGCCTCGACCGCCCCGCTCCCCGGTGACATCGACGAGTACCTGTTCGCCGGCTTCATCGCGGGCAGGCGCATCGAGATGGTCGACTGCAAGACGGTCCCGCTCCAGGTCCCGGCGAACGCCGAGGTCGTCCTGGAGGGCTGGCTGGAGCCCGGCGAGATGCTCCCGGAGGGTCCCTTCGGCGACCACACCGGCTTCTACACGCCGCAGGAGCCCTTCCCGGCGTTGAAGATCGACTGCGTGACGATGCGGAAGCGGCCGCTGCTCCAGTCGATCGTCGTCGGCCGGCCCCCGACCGAGGACGGCCCGCTGGGCCGCGCCACCGAGCGCTTCTTCCTCCCCCTCCTCAAGATCATCGTCCCGGACATCGTGGACTACCACCTGCCCGAGGCCGGGGGCTTCCACAACTGCGCGATCGTCTCGATCGACAAGAAGTACCCGAAGCACGCCCAGAAGGTGATGCACGCGATCTGGGGGGCCCACATGATGTCCCTGACCAAGCTGATCGTCGTCGTGGACGCCGACTGCGATGTGCACGATCTGCACGAGGTCGCCTGGCGGGCCCTCGGCAACACGGACTACGCCCGTGACCTCACGGTCGTCGAGGGGCCCGTCGACCATCTCGACCATGCCTCCTACCAGCAGTTCTGGGGTGGCAAGGCGGGCATCGACGCGACGAGGAAGTGGCCCGAGGAGGGCTACACGAGGGACGGCGGATGGCCGGAGATGGTCCTGTCGGACCCGGATACGGCGGCCCTGGTGGACCGTCGCTGGAAGGAGTACGGCCTGTGAGCAGCGCCTCCGCGGCACTCCCGCAGCCGGGACGCACCAAGGCGTTCCTGCGTCTGGTGATGATCGAGCACTCGGTCTTCGCGCTTCCCTTCGCGTACATCGCCGCGCTGACCGCGATGTTCGAGTGGGACAGGAACATCCACTGGGGCCGGCTGCTGCTGGTCACGATCTGCATGGTGGGCCTGCGTACGTTCGCCATGGCGGTCAACCGGATCATCGACCGCGAGATCGACGCCCGTAACCCGCGCACCGCCCACCGTGAGCTGGTGACCGGCGCGATGTCGGTGAGGCACGCCTGGACCGGCGCGCTGATCGCGCTGGTGATCTTCCTGGGCTCGGCGGCCCTGCTGAACCCGCTCTGTCTGGCCCTGGCCCCCATCGCGGTGATCCCGATGGTGGTCTACCCCTACGGCAAGCGGTTCACGAACTTCCCGCAGGCGATCCTGGGCCTCGCCCAGGCGATGGGCCCGGTCGGCGGCTGGCTCGCCATCTCGGGCACATGGTCCTGGGACGCGGTGGTCCTCGGCCTCGCCGTCGGCATCTGGATCGGCGGCTTCGACCTGATCTACGCCTGCCAGGACGTCGAGACCGACCGCGAGATCGGCGTCATGTCGGTCCCGGCCCGCTTCGGCATCCCCGCGGCCATCTGGGGCGCCCGCGCCTGCCACACCCTCACCACGGCCCTGTTCGTCTGGTACGCCGTACTCACCGGCGCCGGCGCGTTCTTCTGGCTGGGCCTGCTGATCGTCGTGGCCGCGTTCGTCTACGAGCACACGATCGTCCGCCCACACGACCTGTCCCGCCTGAACAGGGCGTTCTTCAGCGTCAACGGCTTCATCGGCATTGCCCTGTTCGTGTGCGCGCTGCTGGATCTCCTGGTTCGGGGTCTGACCGTTTGAGTACGGTGCGGCCTACCATCGAGTGCAGACAGAGGGAGGCCGACGTGACCGTCTCGGACAGCGACCGCCTGCACTCGCAGCTCGCCCGGTACGAGGACATGTTCCGCGGATACCGGATGGAGATTGTCGAGGGCAACATCGTGATGAGTCCACTCAGGCCGTTCCACAACGAGACGATCATGAGGTTGTGGACGCAGCTCGAACCCCAGGTGGGCCCGGAGTGGGGCTTTATCAGCGACGTCGCCATCCCGTTCAGTGACGACTTCGAGTTCTGCCCCGGTCTCGCGGTGATTCCCGAGGTCGAGAAGAACCGCAATCTCACCTCCTACGCGCCCGATCTGATCGAGTTGGCCATCGAAGTGGTCTCTCCGAGCAGCGTCCGCAACGACTACGAGATCAAGAACAGGCAGTACGCGGCTCGCGGTATCCCGAACTACCTGATCTTCGATCCGCGCACAGGTCATCTCGTCACGCTCTGGAACCCCGGCCCGGACGGATACCGGGGACGGGACACGCTTCCCTACGGGGACAAGCTCGACGTGGACACGAAGCTCGGGCGTCTCACGGTCGACACCGGTCGTCTCCCCGTGGACCCCGAGGCAGCCGACCGGTCCTGAGCACACCCCACCCCACCGGTACGCTCAAGGTGTGAACGCAGGAGAAACGCAGCGCGTGCCTTGGATCGTGGGGGTGTCCGGAGCATCCGGGACTCCGTACGCGGCCGCTGTGCTGCGTGCGCTGCTCGCGGCCGGTGAGAGCGTCGACCTGGTGGTCAGCCGGGCCTCGCGGCTCACCCTGCTCGACGAGACGGGGATCTCCTTCCGGGACGCCCACTGGCAGGCTGACCTGCGGGAGTGGCTGGCCCGTGGGGCGGACGGAAAGCCCGGGACCTTCGATGCGGACGTCGAGGGGGTGCGGTACTGGAACGCGGGCGACCTCGCGGCCGGGCCGTCCTCGGGGTCGTACCCCACGAAGGGGATGCTCATCGTGCCCGCCTCCACCGCCTGTGTGGCGGGCGTCGCGCTCGGCCTCTCGAAGGACCTGCTCCAGCGTGCGGCGAGCGTCACCCTCAAGGAGCGCCGCAAGCTGGTCGTGGCCGTACGGGAGACCCCGCTGAACGGCCAGACCCTGCGGCACCTGGTCGCCCTGGACGACGCGGGCGCGACCGTGGTGCCCGCCTCGCCCGCCTTCTACGCGGGGGCGACCCACATCCAGGACCTGGTGGACTTCGTCGCCGGACGGGTCCTCGACGCGGCGGGCGTCGCACACGGCCTCTACCGCCGCTGGGCGGGCGAACTGGGCGGCGGAACCCGCACGGCGTGATCGCCATCTGAGCAAGTCGCAGCAACTCTCATTACTTCTGGAACTCTTCAGCGGAAGGCTTCGATCGCATGGACGCGGTGGACAGGCAGCTCATCCAGGCCCTGAGAGAGAACGGCCGGGCTTCCTACGCGGAGCTGGGACGCCTCGTCGGCCTGTCGGGGCCCAGCGTCACCGACCGCATCAACCGGCTGGAGGCGGCCGGCGTCATCACCGGCTACCGCGCCACGGTGGACGCCGCCTCCCTCGGCCTCGGCGTCACCGCCCTGATCGGCATCTCGCTCTCCGACGCCGCCGACCACGAGGACGTGGCCCGCCGGCTGAAGGACCTGCCGGAGATCGAGGACTGCTGGTTCATCGCCGGCGACGACTCCTTCATGCTCAAGGTGCGCTCGACGGACGTGGACGGGCTGGAGAAGACCATCCGGCGGCTGAGCGGGACCAAGGGCGTCTCCCGGACCCGTACCACCATCGTGTTGTCCACGAAGTGGGAGAACCGGGTCGGGGAACTGCCCGAAGAGGTGTAGGCGTACGGTTGGTCGGGCTGTCGTAGAAAGGTGTGGGCATGGATGTCGGGCTCAAGCGCGAGCTGGAGGAGAAGGTCCGCTCCGGTGAGCGGCTGACCCGCGAGGACGGCATCGCGCTGTACGAGTCGGACGACCTGGCCTGGCTGGGCGGCCTCGCGCACGAGGTGCGGACGCGCAAGAACGGCGACGTCGTGCACTTCAACGTCAACCGCCACCTCAACATGACCAACGTGTGCACGGCCTCCTGCGCCTACTGCTCGTTCCAGCGCAAGCCGGGCGAGAAGGACGCGTACACGATGCGCATCGAGGAGGCCGTCAAGCTCGCCAAGGCGATGGAGTCGGAGAACCTCACCGAGCTGCACATCGTCAACGGCCTGCACCCGAACCTGCCGTGGCGCTACTACCCGCGTTCGCTGCGCGAGCTGAAGGCCGCGCTCCCGAACGTGTCGCTGAAGGCGTTCACGGCGACGGAGATCCACCACTTCGAGACCATCTCGGGGCTCAGCGCCTCGGAGATCCTCGACGAGCTCATCGACGCGGGCCTGGAGTCCCTCACCGGCGGTGGCGCGGAGATCTTCGACTGGGAGGTCCGGCAGCACATCGTGGACCACCGGACCCACTGGGAGGACTGGTCCCGGATCCACCGCCTGGCGCACGAGAAGGGCCTCAAGACCCCGTGCACCATGCTGTACGGCCACATCGAGGAGCCCCGCCACCGCGTCGACCACGTGCTGCGGCTGCGTGAGCTGCAGGACGAGACCGGCGGCTTCCAGGTCTTCATCCCGCTGCGCTACCAGCACGACTTCGTGGACATGAAGGACGGGAAGATCCGCAACCGGCTCCAGGCCAGGACCCAGATGGCCACCGGTGCGGAGGCGCTGAAGACCTTCGCCGTCTCCCGGCTCCTCTTCGACAACGTCCCGCACGTGAAGGTCTTCTGGGTGATGCACGGCGTGCAGACCGCCCAGCTCGCCCTCCAGCACGGCGCGGACGACATGGACGGCTCGGTGGTCGAGTACAAGATCACCCACGATGCCGACAACTACGGCACCCCGAACAAGCTGACCCGCGAGGACCTGCTGGACCTCATCCGCGACGCGGGCTTCCGTCCGGTCGAGCGCAACACCCGCTACGAGATCATCCGCGAGTACGAGGGCCCGGACCCGGCGCGGCGCGAGTCCCCGCAGCCCATGCGTGTCTGAGGGCCCGGCGCGCATGCCCCTTACGTTCACTCTCGACCCCTCCGTCACTCCTGCCCTCCGTGACGGGGTTCTCGATCTGTGGGCCGATGTGTCCAACGCGGGCGGCGCCGTGGGGTTCGTGGCGCCGGTGGGGCGGGAGGAGATACGGCCCGAGCTCGTGAAGCACCTCGTGGCGATGGCCGAGGGGCGGGTCCGGCTGCTCGTCGGGCACGACGAGGCGGGGGAGGTGGCCGCGACCGTGTTCTTCGCCTTCAACACGCACCGGCTGATGAACCACTGGGTGTGGCTGTGCACCGTGATGGTCCACCCGCGGCACCAGGGCAAGGGACACGGCCGGGACCTGCTGGCGGCCGCCGCCGACGCGGCCCGTGGCTTCGAGGGCATCGACGCCATACGGCTCGGCTGCCGGGGCGGTCACGGCCTGGAGCGGTTCTACGGCTCCTGCGGCTACAAGGAGGTCGGCCGGGTGCCGGGCGCGGTCCGTGTCGCCCCCGGGGACGACCGGGACGAGATCACCATGCTGCTGCCGCTCGTGTGAGGGGTCCGCACGACCCCCGTGCAAGATCGGGTCCCGGACGTGCTTCACTGGACGGTGCCCGTTTGTGGCGTAAGGACCGTTCGAAACGGAAGTGTGGATTGAGATGCTCCGCTACACGCTGATGCGGCTCGGTATCTTCGCGGGCTGCTTCTTGGTCGTCTGGGGCGCTGTCTACGTCGGCGTCTTCCCGCGCGGCTTCGGCGACTCGAACTTCCTGTGGGTCCTCCTGCTCGCCATGGTGCTCTCGGCGCCGATCAGCTGGGTGGTGCTGCGCAAGGAGCGGGACCGGGCGTCCGTCCGGATCGTCCAGAAGGTCGACCGGATGAAGTCGAACCTGGAGGCCAACCGCAACCAGGAGGACGTGGCGGACGACACCGCGCGGGCCCACGGCCAGACTTCCTAGCGCCTTCCCCGCGTTGACCGCCCGGGGGCCCAACTAGGCTTGCCCCCATGGGTGCCGTGAAGACCAAGCGGATGCCGCGGGCGGTGCGGGAGCAGCAGATGCTCGACGCCGCCGTACGGACCTTCGGCCAGCGGGGGTACATGGCCGCGTCGATGGACGAGATCGCCGAACTGGCGGGCGTGTCCAAGCCGTTGGTGTATCTGTACCTGAATTCCAAGGAAGACCTGTTCACGGCGTGCATACGCCGTGAGGGCAAGGCGCTGACACAGGCGGTGCGGGACGGCGTCCGGTCGGGGCTGCCCGCCGACCGCCAACTCTGGGACGGGCTCCAGGCGTTCTTCGCGCACACCGCGGAACACCCCGACGGCTGGTCGATCCTGCACCTCCAGGCCCGCACCCACGGCGAGCCCTTCGCCGCCGAGGTCGCCGCGATGCGCGAGGAGCTCGTCGCTTTTGTGACCCATCTCATCGTCGTTGCCGCCCGTGCCGCGCTCCCCCAAGCTCTCGGCTGCGCTCGAGCGGGGAGGGACCCCCAGGCCCCAGATCTGCCCGAGCGGGAGGTCGCCGGCCTTGCCGAGGCCCTGGTCGGCGCCGCCGAGTCCCTCGCCGCCTGGGCCAACGTCACCTCCGGCGTCACCGCCCGCCAGGCCGCGGCGACCCTCATGAACTTCGCGTGGGCGGGGCTCGGCAACCTGATGGAGGGCCGGCCCTGGTCCCCGCCCCTCACCGCCGACTAGCCGTGGCCTACGCCGCTCCCCACCGCCGCAGCGCCGGCGCCACCCGCTGACGCCCCACCCGGTACAGCCTCTTCGCGCCGCTGCGCGCGACCCTCCGTACGGCCGTCTGCACGCGTCCCGAACCGGCCGTGCCCGCCCCACCGGGCAGCGGGCGGCCCCGCTCGTCGAAGCCGTGCTGTTCCAGCAGACCGGTGAGATAGATCCGTAGACGACGCCGACGTATCCGGTGACCACGATCGGGCGCCGCGCCCGCCCCTCCCATGCCAGGCCCAGGCTGTGGGTGAGGGCGAGGACAGCGCCGCCGGTGAGCGCCATGACGACGAGGTCGGGGTCCGCGAGCTCCTCGTCGTCGACGAGCCCGGCGGCGGACAGTTCGCGCCGGGTGTCGGGCACGATCCCGACCTCGGCCAGCTGCCGTTCGGTGGGAGTGGAGGGGGCGTTCAGGAAGACGGCGTCCAGGGCGTGTTCGGGAGCGATCTGCCGGGCCACGGAGGCACCCCACTTCCAGCGGGTGTCCGAGTCCGTGAGCACGACGGTGCGTCGGGGTCCGGGAGGCATGAGGGGAAAGACAGGAAGCGGTGATGAGGGCCGGCTGAGAGGAACATGGGAAGACCGGCACATTCCTCTGAGCCGGCCGTGAGGCCGTCCGGCTTGCCGGGCTGTGTCCGGCCGTCACCGGTGACCGGTCACCTGCTGTTCGCCCCCTGTTCACGCGGTGAGCGGGCGCACCTCGCCGGTCACATGGAGGTGCCGTCCGTCGCCGTCCCGCAGCTCGAAGCCGCCCGCGTCGTCCGCCGCGTACCGCACGGTGCCCGGCAGCAGCACCGGGGCGCGGAACTCCGCCCGCACCCGCACCGCCCCGGGCGTGCCGTGTGCGGCGAGGCAGCGGGCCACCGTCCACATGCCGTGCGCGATGGCCCGGGGGAAGCCGAAGAGACGGGCGGTGAGCGGGTGGAGATGGATGGGGTTGCGGTCGCCGGACGCGGCCCCGTACCGCCGCCCGACGTCCTGCGCGATCCGCCACTCGGCGACGGCGGGCAGCGGCCCCCGCTCATGGCCGGTCTGCCGGGGCGCGCCGGAACCGGTCCGGTGCCGGGCGAGATAGGTGCTCCGTGACTCCCATACGACCTCCCCGCTGCCCCGCACCTCGGTGACCACGGTCGCCTCCGTCCCGCGCCGGTGCGGCGCCAACCCGTCGACGTGCACGGAGAGTTCGTACTCCCCGGTGGCCGCAAGTCCTGAGCGCCGGGTGATCTCTATGGACGTGTGGACCAGGCCGAGCAGCGGCAGCGGGAAGTCGCGGCGGCTCATCAGCCGCATGGTCAGCGGAAAGCCGAGGACGTGCGGATAGGTCACCGGGAGCGAGTCGTCACCGGTGGCGAAGCCGCACACCCGCTCGTAGGCGGCCAGCCGGGCCAGGTCGACGCGTACGCCGGGCAGCACCAGCCGGGTGCGCGGGAAGCCGGCGTCGGGCCGGGGCCGCTTGAACGGCGAGCGCAGGGCGCCCCGGGCGAGCAGGGGCGCGAGGGCGGGGGAGCCGGTGAGGACGACGGCGGCGGACATCAGGCCCCCAGCAGGCTCTGGCCGCAGACCCGCACGACCTGCCCGTTCACCGCGCCGGAGGCGGGGTGGGCGAGCCAGGCGGTGGTCTCGGCGACATCGACGGGCAGCCCGCCCTGGGTGAGGGAGTTCATCCGGCGTCCCGCCTCCCGGACGAGGAGCGGTATCGCGGCGGTCATCCGTGTCTCGATGAAGCCGGGCGCGACCGCGTTGACGGTCACCCCGTGCCGGGCCGCCGCCCGCGGCGCGAGGGACCGCACCAGCCCGACGACCCCGGCCTTGCTCGCGCCGTAGTTCGTCTGCCCCGCGTTGCCGGCGAGCCCGGCCATGGAGGCGGTGGCCACGATCCGTCCGCCGGGCCGCGGGGTGCCGCTCGCGAGCAGTGCGTCGGTCGTACGGAGCACGCTCCCGAGATTGACCTCCAGGACCGAACTCCACCGCTCGGCGGGCATGTTGGCCGGCCGTCGGTCCCGGGTGACACCCGCGTTGTGCACGAGCACGTCCAGCCCGTCGGGCAGCGCGGCCGCGATCCGCCCACCGGCGTCGGCCGCGGTGATGTCGAGGGCGAGGGCGGTGCTGCCGAGCCGCTCGGCGACCCTGCGCACGTCGGCTTCGGCGGCGGGCACGTCGAGTACGACGACCTGGGCTCCGTCCCCAGGGGGTGTCGTCTGGATCATCCCGGCGTCGCGGGCCCTGGTACGCGCTGCCCCAAGCTCTTCGAGCAGGGGGGACCCCCCAGCGGCGTTGTCGTCGGTTGCCGACTCCCTCAAGTTCTCGACTGCGCTCGAACAGGGGGGATCCTCATCGCGTCGACGCCCTCCTCCGCCTTGCAGCCGCACGCTCCCCCAAGCTCTCGGCTTCGCTCGACCAGGGGGCACCCCCATGACCCCGCTCGGGTCGGCCGGCCCACTCCGTTGGCCACGGCCGGCCTGATCCAGACGACACCCCCTGGCCGGCGTCCGGGCGACCGCCTCGCCGATCCCGCGGGCGGCGTCGGTGACCAGCGCGGTGCGTCCGGCGAGCGGCCGGTCGCAGTCGCCGGGCTCGGTGACCGCACCCGCGCCGACCTCGATCACCTGGCCGCTGATGCAGGCGGACCCGGGGGAGAGCAGGAAGCACAGGGTGGACTCGGCGGCGGCCGCGTCGGTGAGCCGGACGAGGTTGACGGTCCGGCCGCGCCCGATCTCCTTGCCGAGGGACCGGGTGAATCCCTCCAGGGCCTGCTGGGCGGCGGCCTGGTGGTGGTCGGCGGGGTCGAGCGGGGCGCCGAGGACCAGCACACGGCCGCTTCGGGCGACGGACCGGACGACCGGGTGGAGGGCGGAGTGCACCTCGGCGAGCGTGTCGAGGTCCCGCACCCCGGTGGCGTCGAGGACGACGGCGGCGGGGGCGTCGCTGCCCGGGGCGAGTCCCGTGCGGGCCAGGACCGGCGCGAGGTCGAGGTCGGACCTGGCCGCCGTGTGATGCAGCAAAGGGCTGGTCAGGGAAGGGGTTTGGGTCGACCGGCGGCAGAGTCGTGCGGGTTGTGGAAGTCCGAGCCGGCGGGCCAGGAAGCGGCCGGGCGCGGTGCCGGTGAAGCTGAGATAGCGGTCGGCCATGTCTCCAACTCCCGCAAGACTGGGTCGGATTTGCTTACTCTGGAGTAAGGTTACCGGAGGTAAGCCTACGTCACGGCGATCCCGCCAGGAACCTGAACCTCCGTCACGCAACCCGCGAGATTGCACAGCCCCGTCCCCGGACCATTCCCGAAAGCGCACAAGCCCGCCACAGAGGCCCCGTACGATCGCCTGCCTGACCGGCGGTAACCCATGCTTGGACGAACCGCCGCTGAACGCCTCGGTGCGCGAGGCGCGTACGACATGCAGCAAGCAGTCCGCCGCTGCACGCCCGAGGAGCCGCCCCGTGTCCACCCCGTACCCGAACGCCCCCCTCTCCTCCGGCGCGACGGTCTCGGCGACCGACTACGACGGCGTGCCGATCCTCGTGGAGCCCGAGACACGCCGCCTGGACGGAGCCGTACGCGAGGCCTCCGTACCGCCGTTCGCCCCGCCGGTGACGCACGGGTCGCTGGCGGACCTGCCGTTCGACAACGCCCAGGCGGAACCCGGAGCCGTGGTCCTCAGCCGCAAGACGGCGAGCGGCGACTGGGAGGACGTGACGGCGGCCCGGTTCGCCCAGGAGGTCCTGGCGGTGGCGAAGGGCCTGATCGCGGAGGGGCTGGTACCGGGCGACCGCATCGCCGTCATGGCCAACACGACGTACGAGTGGACCCTGCTCGACTTCGCCGCATGGGCCGCCGGCCTCGTCACCGTCCCCGTCTACCCCACCTCCTCGGTCTTCCAGACCCGCTGGATCCTCCAGGACTCGGGCGCGGTGGCCCTGGTCACGGAGACCTCGGCGCAGGCCGCCGCCATGGGCCCCGAACTCGAACGCCTCCCCGACCTGCGGCACATGTGGGTGATCGACAAGGGCCATGTGAGCCGTCTGGCGGAGCTCGGCGCACCGGTGCCGGACGGCGAAGTCGGCGTACGCCGCGGCATGTTGGTCCCCAACACGCTCGCCACCCTCATCTACACCTCCGGCACCACCGGCCGCCCCAAGGGCTGCGCCCTCTCGCACGGCAACTTCTTCGCCGAGGTGGACAACGCGATCGAGCTCCTCTACCCCATCTTCAAGGCGAAGTCCGGCGAAGAGGTGTCGGTCCTCCTCTTCCTGCCCATGTCCCATGTCTTCGGCCGCATGGTCGCCATCGCCTGCGTCCGGGCCGGGGTACGGCTCGGCCACGCCCCCAGCCTGAAGGCCGAGGACCTGCTCCCGGACCTCGCGGCCTTCAAGCCGACCTGCCTGCTGACCATCCCCTACATGCTGGAGAAGGTCTTCAACACCGCCCGCGCCAAGGCGGAGGCGGGCGGCCGCGCGTCCTCCTTCGACCGGGCCGTGTCGGTGGCGCAGCGCTACGGCGAGGCGCTGGAGGCCCGGCAGACCGGCACGGGCAACGGCCCGAGCCGCTCCCTGAAGACCGCCCGCTCCTTCTACGACCCCCTGGTCTACCGCCGGATCCGCACCGCGATGGGCGGCCGGGTCAAGTACGCCATCTGCGGCGGCTCCCCGCTGGGCCGCCGGCTGGCCGCCTTCTACGCCGGTGCGGGCATCGAGATCTTCGAAGGCTACGGGCTGACGGAGACGACGGGCGCCTCGACCGTGACCCCGCCCCTGAAGCCCCGGCTGGGAACGGTGGGCTGGCCGCTGCCCGGCACCAGGGTCCGCATCGCGGCGGACGGCGAGATCCTCATCGCCGGCGACCATGTGCTGCGCGGCTACTGGGACCCGCAGGCGGGCGGGGTCGTCCCCGCGACCCGCGACGGCTGGCTGGCGACCGGCGACATCGGCGAGCTGGACGACGAGGGCTATCTGACCATCACCGGCCGCAAGAAGGAGCTGCTGATCACGGCGGGCGGCAAGTCGGTGGCGCCCGCCCCGCTGGAGAACTGGCTCCGCTCCCACCCCCTGATCTCCCAGTGCATGCTCGTCGGCGACGCCCGCCCCTACGTCACCGCCCTGTTCACCCTCGACCCCGACGGCATCACCCACTGGCGCCAGATGAACGGCAGGCACCCGGTCCCGCCGGAACTCCTCGTGGACGAACCCGAGTTGAGGGCGCTGCTGCAACGGGCGGTGGACGAGGCGAACCGGCTGGTCTCCCGCCCCGAGTCGATCAGAAAGTTCGCGGTGCTGCCGGTCGACTTCACGGAGGAGGCGGGCCATCTGACCCCGTCGATGAAGCTGCGCCGGGAGGCGGTCATGCGCGACTTCTCGGCACAGATCGAGGAGCTGTACGACAGGGCGTAGGGTCCCCGGCCCGTCCGGCGGTGTGCGGCGGGCTCATCCGACCGCTCCAGCCTGCTTAGCCCACCTGGGCCCATGTGCCGGTGCAGATCACGGGTCCGGGAGTTCTCCCGTGCTTCCATCGCGCCAGGAGGCATATGAGATGACTGACGACCGACAGCAGCATGCCGACCCCAGACCGACAGCGTCCCGGCGTCGCGTGCTGGCCACCGCCGCCCTCGCGCCCGTACTGACCGGAGCGATCGGGGCGGTTCCCCCCGCCCGCGCCGCGACCGCCGGCCCGGGGGCCGAGCCGGTCCACACCCCCATCCCGCCGGTGATGACCGAACGCGCCGACTGGGCGGACGTGGGCGCGGCCCTCGGCGCACCGGGCGGCATGAAGCGGTTCATGTACCACACGCCCCTGCTGCGCCGGGACCTCCATGTGGTCTCCCGGGGCATCAGGGTCGCCCCCGCGCTCGCCCTGGGCACCCATGTGTCCTTCGTCCGGTACGCCGACGGCAGCTCGCTCCTCATGGGCGACGCGGTGGTCACCGAGCGCGAACTCCAGCCGTTCAGCGACGCCCTGCACGAGCACGGGATCGGGCAGACCGCGATCCACAAGCATCTGCTGGCCCAGCGGCCCGACGTCTGGTGGTGTCACCTCCACGCCCACGGCACCGACCCGGTGGCCGTCGCCCGCGGACTGCGCGCCGCCCTGGACCGCACCGCCACCCCGTTCCCGAAGCCCCATGCCGCCTTCGCCGTGCCCCCCGTCGTGCCCTTCGCCCCACCCTTCGACCTGGACACCGCGGCCATCGACGCCGCGCTCGGAGTGAAGGGCACCGCCGACGGCGGCGTCTACCAGAGCACGTTCGTCCGCAGGGAGACCATCACCGACGGCCATCTCCTCCTGCCCCCGGGCCTCGGCTCGACCACCTCGTTCAACTTCCAGCCGCTCGGCCGCGGCCGGGCCGCGATCAGCGGCGACTTCGCCGTGATCGCCGACGAGGTCCAGGACGTCCTCGCCGGGCTCCGGCGCGGCGGCGCCGACCTCGTCGAGCTCCACCACCACAACCTCACCGACCAGCCCCGCCTGTTCTTCGTCCACTACTGGGCCGTCGGCGACGCCGTGACCCTGGCGCGGCGCCTGCGCCCCGTCGTGGACGCCACCAATGTCGCGCCGATGAAGGGGACAGGTGCCTGATGAGCACGAGCGACGAGTCGATCACCTGCCCGTTCGACTACAGCGACGCCCTCGACTTCGATCCCGAGCTCGCGGCCATCATGGAACGCGACTCCCTCACCCGCATCCGGCTCCCGTACGGCGACGTCGGCGCCTGGCTGGTCACCGGCTTCCGCTCGGTCCAACAGGTCTGCTCCGACCAGCGCTTCAGCCGGGCGCAGATCATGGGCCACGACTATCCCCGGATGACACCGGAGCCCATCGTCTCCCCCGAGTCCATCAACGTCATGGACCCGCCGCACAGCAGCCGCGTACGGCGCCTGGCGTCCCAGGCGTTCACCCAGCAGCAGGTCGACGGGATGCGGGAGCGGATCGTCCTGCTCGCGGACTCCCTGCTCGACGAGATGGCACAGCAGGGACCGCCGGCGGACCTGGTGCAGCATCTGTCGAACCCGTTCCCCCAGCACACGATCCTCCATCTGCTCGGGATCCCCCGCGACGAGTGGTCCCGGATGCGCGAGCAGGTCCACCGGCTCCTGGTCACCGGCGCGGACAACAGGGCGGCGGCGGCCAAGGTCAAGACCGATCTGACGGACTACTTCGGCGCCATGGTCGAGCAGCGCCGCCGCACCCCCGGCAACGACATCATCAGCTCGATGGCCGCCGCACGGGAGGGCGAGGACCAGCTCAACGACAGGGAACTGGCCGTCATGACCCTGACCCTGGTGCTCAGCGGGCAGGACACGGCCACCTGCCAGATCAGCAACATCGCGTATCTGCTGCTGACCCGGCCCGAGCTGGCGGACTATCTGCGGCGGCGCCCGGACAACCTGACGAACGCGATCCACGAGATGCTCCGGTACATCCCGTTCCGCAAGGGGGTCGGCATCCCCCGGGTGGCGATGGAGGACGTCGAGATGGACGGCGTGAAGATCCGGGCGGGCGAGTTCGTCCATGTGTCGTACCTGGCCGCCAACCGGGACCCGGTGCGCTATCCGGAACCCCATGTCATCGATCCCGACCTGCCCGGCCGCAACGCCCCCCACATGACCTTCGGCTGGGGCGGCCACCGGTGCATCGCCGTCCCGCTGGCCATGGCGGAGCTGGAGGTGGCGATCGGACGGCTGCTGGCACGGTTCCCCGAACTGCGGCTGGCGGTGGCACCGGAGGAGGTGCGCTGGGACACGGAGACGATCAGGCGGTTCCCCATCGAGCTGCCGGTGGCCTGGTGAGCTGAGGGCGGCGGGGGTTCGGGGCGCGGGGGTTCGGGGCGCGCGTCGCCCGGACCCCTCAGGCCGCCCGGGCGCGAGCGCTCTCGACGACCGTGTCCGCGAAGGCACGGGCCGGCGGGCCGAGGGCGTCCCAGCGGCGCACCGCCCAGCCGACCGGCAGCGGGCGCAGACCGGGCAGCGGAATCAGCCGGAGCCGGCCGGCGCCGGGGACGGCGAGTCCCGGCAGGGCGGGGACGACCGCGCGTCCCACGCCGAGTTCCGCCAGCAGGAGCGCCGTGTCCCAGTCGGCGACGCTGGTGTCGTAGGCGAAGCACACCCCCGACTCCGCGCACGCGGCCTCCAGATGGGCGGCGGACGCGGAGTTCGGCGGAAGCCGGATCGGGCGTACGTCCACCAGCTCACCGGCGGCCAGGGACGAGCGTTTGGCCAGCGGATCATCCGCCCGTACCGCCAGCACCCACGGCAGTTCCACCACCGCCCGCTGCTCGATCCCCCGCACCGGCGCACCGAGCGTTATCCACGCCAGGTCCAGCGTGCCGTCCGCCAGCGCGTCGAAGCTGCCGCGCCCAGAACTGACCGTCCGGAACTCCAGGTTGACCTTCGGATGGCGGCGGCGGAAGGTGACCACCGCCTCCGACATGAAGTGCCGTACGGTCGTCGCTCCGGTCGCCACGCGCACATACCCGCTGTGCCCGTCGACCAGGTCCCGCAGCTGCCGTACGGCGAGGTCGAGTCCGAAGATCCCCTCGGCGGCCGCGGCTTCGAGTATCCGTCCCGCCTGCGTCGGCACGACCCCGCGCGGCTGCCGCTCCAGCAGGGCCACTCCGGTCTCCCGCTCCAGGCGTTTGACGTGCTGGCTCACGGCCGACTGCGTACACCCGAGATCCCGGGCCACCGCGCTCAGGCTCCCGGCCCGGCACACGGCCACGAACACACGCAGGTCGTCGAGGGTCACAACATCCAAGCTAGCACTTGGAGTTGGTGACAAATCCCAAGGATTGACTGGAATGCGGGGCAAGGACGAAGCTCTTCTCCGGGCCCAGGCGGCAACCCGCTCCTCCCCCGGGAAGAGGAGCGGGTGCCGACCGCACTTACCGAAGGGAGACGGCGCATGGACGACCGGACGGTGGCACAAGCACGGGAACTCCTGGGGCAGTTGGGCGCCGGCACCCTCGCCCACCCGGGCGGCACCCTCCTCGCCCACCTCGACCGGGTACGGGAGCGACTGGCCGTCTGGGGCGCCCGCCCCGCCCTCCGGCTGGCCGGCCTGTGCCATGCCGCCTACGGGACCGACGGCTTTCCCTCCGCGCTGCTCCCGCTCGACCGCCGTCCCGAGCTCAGGACGGTGATCGGCACCGAAGCCGAGGCGATCGTGTACTTCTACGCGAGCTGCGACCGCAAGGCCACCTATCCGACCCTCACGGACCACAACTCCCCCTTCCGTGACCGCTTCACGCACGGCACCCTGCTCCCCGCCTCCAGCCTGTTGCGGGACTTCGCCGAGCTCACCGCCGCCAACGAACTCGACCTCGCCCGCCGCGACCCCGCCTTCCGAGCGAAGTACGGCCTCGATCTGCTCGCCCTCTTCACCCGCTGGCGGGCCCTGCTGAGCGAGCCGGCCCGACAGGACTGCCTTGAGGTGCTGGCCGACGCTTAGCTCTTGACCCCCTGGTTCCGACGAGGGTGCATCCGAGTCTTCGCCGGGAGGATCCCCCTCCCCGTTCCAGCGAGGCGGACCGCCCGCGCGACATTCCGGATTCCCAAACCCGCTTCGGACGGACCCGGCATGTTCGCGAGCCGGATCGACGATCGGCCCGGCCATGACGTTCGGGTACGTCGCGGCGCTGGACATCGCCGGGTGGCGCTGGGCCCTGTCGTCACATTCCCGTCTGCCCCGCGACGCCATGCACGCTCCCCCAAGCTCTCGGCTTCGCTCGAGCAGGGGGGACCCCCATGACGCCGAGAGGGCCGCCCTCCGGGCGACGACGGGAATGTGACGACGGGACCCAGGCCCTAGAGGGGCTTGCGCGCGATCAGGAACGCCTGCGGGGACGACTCGCCGAGGTCCTCGTCCGCTTCGCGCACCGTGCGGGACAGCAGCGCGAAACCGGCCCCGGCGAGCAGTTCCGCCATTCGCTCCGGGCGGCGCCGCTGGAAGTCCAGCGAGACCGGGTGGCCCCACGGGTTGTCGTAGCGGCGCGGCGCGTCGCCGGCCTGGAAGCCGAGCAGGAGGTGGCCGCCCGGGGCGAGCACCCGGTGGAACTCGGTGAAGAGGGCGGGCAGCAGCTCCACAGGGGTGTGGATGGAGGAGTACCAGCTCATGACCCCCGCAAGGCCGCCGTCCGGCAGGTCCAGGTCCAGCATCGAGCCCTGGACGAAACGCATGGCCGGGTTCTCGCGGCGGGCGATCGCGAGCATCGACTCCGACAGGTCGAGTCCGAAGACCGGCACGCCGAGGGCGGCGAGGCGGGCGGTGGTCCGTCCGGGACCGCAGCCGAGGTCGGCCACCGTGCCGCCGGTGCCGACCAGTTCGGCGTACGCGCCGAGCACGGCCCGGTCCAGCGGCCTGGCGGCGAGGTCGTCCCGGAAGCGGTCGGCGTAGTCGTCGGCGATCGCGTCGTAGAAGGTGCGGGTGGCGGTGAGGAAGTCGGCGTCGGTCATGGACGGGGACCGTAGCGAAGGGCACTGACAGCCCGGCGCCTTCAGGCCACCCCGGCCGCCCGCAGCAGTGCCGCCGTGCCCGCCGCGCCGAGCACCACCACCGCGAACGGCGCCCGCCTCCACGCCAGTACCCCGCCCATCAGGACGCCGGCCGGCCGCGCCCATCCCGCGAAGCCCCCGCCCTCGGTCAGCGCGCCCGTCGCCAGCAGCGCGACGAGCAGGACGACGGCCCCAGCCGAGGCCAGCTCCCGCACCCGCGCCGGGATCTCCACCCGCCCGTGCAGCACCGGGCCCACCAGCCGGAAGGCGTAGGTGCCCAGCGCCAGCGCCAGGACCGCGGCCACGGTCGCGTTCATACGGCGGCCCGCTCACCGCGGCCGTGCAGGAGCAGCCCGGCGAGTGCCAGCAGCACCGGTACCCCGGCCGGCACGGCGGGCGTCACCGCCAGGGCCACCGCCGCGCCGAGCAGCGCACAGCGTCGTACGGCCGCGTCCGCGCGCAGGGCGGGCAGCACCAGGGCCACGAGTACGGCAGGGAAGGCGGCGTCCAGGCCGTAGCGGGCGGTGTCGCCCAGGGCGCTCCCGGCGAGCGCCCCGATCAGCACCCCGGCGTTCCACGCGGCGAACAGGCCGAGTCCGGAGATCCAGAACGCCCTGCGGCGCCGTACCGGATCCGGCTGGGCGAGGGCGAAGGCGACCGTCTCGTCGGTGACCAGGTGCGCGCCCAGGAACCGGGTCACCCGGCCCCGGCCGATGATCCCGGCGACCGCGAGGCTGAAGGCGGCCGTGCGGGTGTTGAGCAGCAGACCGGTGGCCGCCGCGGCCAGCGGGCCGCCCCCGGCGAGCAGTACGCCGACCGTACTGAACTGGGCCGAGCCCGCGTACACCACCAGCGACATCACCACCGGCACCCACACCGGGAGCCCGCCCGCGACGGAGATGGCACCGAACGACACGCCGACGATTCCGCCGGCCAGCCAGACGAGTGAACTGTCACGGACCAGCGAGCCGGACTCGGGTGTTCGGAGAGGCGAACGCATGTTTTCTACAATGAACAACAGACACTCTGTCCGTCAAGTCGAACGATCGTACCGATGGAGCGAACGACATGTCCGAGCCCCCCGCCCGGCTCCCCATGGAGTGGATCGCCGCGTCCCTCAAGCGCGAGCGCACCCGCACCGGGCTGTCCCTGTCCGAGCTGGCCAAGCGCGCCGGGATCGCCAAGTCCACGCTGTCCCAGCTGGAGGCGGCGAGCGGGAATCCGAGCATGGAGACCATCTGGGCACTGGCGGTGGCCCTCGGGGTGCCCTTCAGCGCACTCGTCGAGCCGCCCGCGCCCGCCGTGCAGGTGATCCGGGCCGGCGCCGGACCCACGGTGCATTCCGAGCAGTCCAGCTATCGGGCCACGCTGCTGTCCGCGAGCCCCCCGGGCGCGCGCAGGGATATCTATTACGTCTGGCTGGAACCCGGGACCGTACGGGATTCCGAGCCGCACATTCCCGGGACCATGGAGCACATCGTGGTCAGTGCGGGAACGGTGAAGGCCGGACCGCGCGGGGAGGCGGTCGAACTGGGGCCCGGGGACTACATGTCGTACCGCGGGGACGTGCCGCACGCTTACGAGGCACTCACGGCCGGAACGAAGTTCGTACTGATCATGCAGCACATGTGAACCGGAAATGAACGGAAAAGGCAGGAGCCCCGTCGCCTTGCGGCGCGGGGCTCCTTGGGTACTGCTCTCAGGTACTGCTCTCAGGTTCTGCGGTCAGGCAGTGATCAGACGGGGGTGACGTTCTCCGCCTGCGGACCCTTCGGGCCCTGCGTCACGTCAAAGCTCACCTGCTGGTTCTCCTCGAGGGAGCGGAAGCCGGTGGCGTTGATCGCGGAGTAGTGAACGAAGACGTCGGGGCCGCCGCCCTCCTGGGCGATGAAGCCAAAGCCCTTTTCGGCGTTGAACCACTTAACGGTTCCGGTAGCCATAAGCCCTCCTTGGGCTCACAAAGGGTTTGCCCTGCTCCAGAACCTGCAAGTGTGAAACAACGCCGCACAACTGCATATGTCTGAAAACGACGAGAGCCCGCGGTCACATGCTCCGCAGGCTCTGTACTGCAAGGGAAACCAAACTGCAACTTGCGGCGAGCCTAGCATGCAGGCAGCCGAAAGCAACAGAGGTCAAGATCACGTCACCCGGATGTTTGAAGATCCTGTGAGCCGGGTTGACCGTGGGGTCGGAGACAGCACCGTACCTCATGGGGTCTAGTCTCGCGATGTGGACAATTCTCGCACCCGGCCGCGCGTCGGTCACATCCAGTTCCTGAACTGCCTGCCCCTGTACTGGGGGCTCGCGAGAACCGGCACCCTCCTCGACTTCGAGCTGACCAAGGACACACCGGAGAAGCTCAGCGAGCAGCTGGTGCGGGGGGACCTCGACATCGGGCCGATCACCCTCGTCGAGTTCCTGCGCAACGCCGACGACCTGGTCGCCTTCCCCGACATCGCGGTCGGCTGCGACGGCCCGGTGATGTCCTGCGTGATCGTCTCGCAGGTCCCCCTGGAGCGACTGGACGGCGCCCGGGTCGCCCTCGGCTCCACCTCCCGCACCTCCGTCCGCCTCGCCCAGCTGCTGCTCGCCGAGCGCTACGGCGTACGGCCCGACTACTACACCTGCCCGCCCGACCTGAGCCTGATGATGCAGGAGGCTGACGCGGCGGTGCTCATCGGCGACGCGGCGCTGCGGGCCAACCTCCTCGACGGGCCGCGCTACGGCCTCGCCGTGCACGACCTGGGCGCGCTGTGGAAGGAGTGGACGGGCCTGCCGTTCGTCTTCGCGGTGTGGGCGGCCCGCCGGGACTACCTGGAGCGCGAGCCGCTGATCACCCGTCAGGTGCACGAGGCGTTCCTGTCCTCCCGCAACCTCTCCCTGGAGGAGGTCGGCAAGGTCGCCGAGCAGGCGGCCCGCTGGGAGGCCTTCGACGAGCGGGTCCTGGAGCAGTACTTCACCACCCTCGACTTCCGCTTCGGACAGCCCCAGCTGGCGGCGGTCGCGGAGTTCGCCCGCCGGGTGGGCCCGACCAC
Organism: Streptomyces sp. NPDC025638; assembly: GCF_055558775.1. Lineage (NCBI taxonomy): Bacteria > Bacillati > Actinomycetota > Actinomycetes > Kitasatosporales > Streptomycetaceae > Streptomyces > Streptomyces sp. NPDC025638. Next base: position 106,756 of record NZ_JBVHLX010000017.1, read on the forward strand.
GGGCTTCCCGGCGGATGTGAAGGTGGATCTGCTCCAGCCCTAATCACTACGCTGCTGGGCAGCCAGGCGCAGATCCTGTCGTACGACGACAGCACCCAGGGGGAGGGGGACGCCATGCAGCCGCTCGGAGCCGACGAACCGACCGTCGTCGGACCCTACCGGCTCCTCGGCCGGCTCGGTGCCGGCGGAATGGGGCGCGTGTACCTGGGGCGGAGCACGGGCGGCCGCACGGTCGCCGTGAAGATCGTGCATCCGCACTTCGCGCTCGACGAGGAGTTCCGCGCCCGCTTCCGCCGCGAGGTCGAGGCCGCGCGCCGGGTCGGCGGCGCCTGGACCGCGCCGGTCCTGGACGCGGACCCGGAGGCCGCCGTGCCCTGGGTCGCCACCGCCTACGCGGCCGGCCCGTCCCTCGCGGCCGCCGTGACCGACGGCGGACCGCTGCCCGCGCACTCCGTACGGGTGCTGGGCGCGGGCCTCGCCGAGGCGCTGGCGGCGGTGCACGAACTGGGCCTGGTGCACCGGGACGTGAAGCCGTCCAACGTCCTGCTGACCCTGGACGGACCGCTGCTCATCGACTTCGGCATCGCCCGGGCCACGGACGGCACGGCGTCGCTGACCTCGTCCGGCGTGTCGATCGGCTCGCCCGGCTACATGTCGCCCGAACAGATCCTGGGCAAGGGGGTCACCGGCGCGGCGGACGTCTTCTCCCTCGGCGCGGTCCTGGCCTACGCGGCAACCGGGGAGCCGCCCTTTCCCGGGGACTCCTCGGCCGCCCTGCTCTACAAGGTCGTCCACGAGCAGCCCGAACTCGGCTCGCTCGGCGGTGAGCTGCGGGAGGTGGCCGAGGCCTGCCTGACCAAGGACCCGGGCGCGCGGCCCACCCCCGGGGAGGTCGGCCGACGGCTCGCTCCCGACGGGGCCGCGCGGCTCGTTGCCGGCGGGTGGCTGCCGGGGACGCTGGTCGAGCAGGTCAGCCGGAGCGCCGTACAGCTGCTCAATCTGGAGACCGCGGAGGCGGTGCCGTCCGGGCCGGTGGGCTTCAGCAGTCCGTCGGTGGGCGGGAATTCGGGGGCAGCCGTATCGGCCGCGGCGGGGGAGTTCGGACCGGCACCGGACATGTCGGTGCCGGCGTCCTCGGCTGTCGCGCCGGGGCCGCCGACTTTCGTGCCGGGGGAGGGGAACGCCGTACCGGGTGCCCCGACCGTCGTACCGGAGCCGCGGGACGCGGTGCCTGCCGAGCAGCGGCCGGGCAAGGTCTCCGTCTCCGTGGCGGCCGTCTCCACTCCGGGTGAGGGAGGCCGTGGGCGCCGGGTGAGCTGCACGGTGGCGCTCGCGGTCGCCGGGGCGCTGGCCGCGGTGACCGTGGGGCTGGGCTTCGTGATCCGCCCGATGCTCGGCGGCGAGGAAGACTCGGGCGCCGGCAGCGGCCAGGAGTACTCCCGGGCACCGAGCACCGCCTCCAGCGACGCCGCGAGCACGCCGACCGCCGTCCCTGCCCGCTACCTCGGCACCTGGGAGGGCCAGGGCACCGCCCTCGACGGCAATCTCCCCATCGGCACCTTCCGGCTCACGGTCCACCGGGCAGGCGTCGGCCAGGAGTTGGGCCGTATGACACAGACCGACCAGCTGGGCGGCGTCTGCACCGACGTCCTCACCCTGAAGAAGGTCACGAAGACGCAGCTCGTCGCGACGTCGGTGGGGGCCAAGGGCAACCACGAGGGCTGCAACCCCGCTCCCCACTCGGTCGAGTTGACGCCGGTCGGGGACGATCTCAAGTACTCGTCGGACAGTTCGGCGGAGGGGAATCCGGTTTCGCGGATGTCCAAGGTCAAGTAGCCGACTGCGACTGTTGCCTGCGGCGTCTGACGGAGACGCTGAGCAAGAGGATCAGCAGCGCGCCAGAGACGGCGACGGCGCCGAGGACGACGAGCCCGATGTGCGGGTACTGCTGGTGGACCCAGCAGGGCCCGCCCACGCGATAGCAGGAGCCGCCGCGGTGACCGGGTTTGGGGCGGTTGGCCCCCATGAGCACTACGAGGACGGCGGCTGCTGCCACCGTACCGGGCACCGACCGGGCGAACCAGACCATCCACCGTCGGCCGGGCTGGTCCCAGTCGATGCGGACCAGGGGCAGGATCGCTGCGGCCGCGGTCCACGGCACCAGAACTCCCGCGGTGACGGCGAATCCGTATCCGCCGCCGGGCCAGGCGGGGGCGAGCTCGGTCCAGATGCGGGGACCCCAGAAGTGCGTCAGCGCCGCGAGGCCGACGATCGCCACGACGAGGAGACACCCACCCGCGCCGAGCATCACCTTGTTGCGATCGAAGCGGCGCCGCCGTGGCTCGCGGGCGGGCGCGGCGGTCGTACGGCCCTGTGCCCGCCGGTAGTGGAGGGAGGCAGGCCCCGCCTTCGCCCGGCCCGGCCTCGCCGACCCCCCGCTCACCCGGGAATCACCACCGTCCGCAGCTCACCGTCGCCCAGGTGCAGCATGCCCTTCCCCGGCACCACCTGGCCGCCGACCATGCTCCGGGACAGCCGTACGCCGATCAGGTCCCCGCTCGACGACTCCTGCGGGGAGAGGAGGATGCCGCGGCGGGCCTTCTTGGCGTCGACCTGCCAGCCGGAGAAGCCGCTGCACACGTCCTCCTCGTCACCGGCGATGACGAGGGCGAGGCCGCGTTCGGCGCCGCGCGAGACGATCCGCTTCATATGGGACTCGGCGTCCAGGTCCTCGAGGATCTCGCCGTCGTCGACGAGGACGGCGATCGGTTCCTCCAGCGACGCCGAGTCGATGACCTCCTCGAAGTCGTCCTCGTCGATGTCGTCGCCGGTGAAGACCTTCAGCACGCCTTCCGTGCCGTCGAGCCGGCGCAACGGAGACTGACGCGGGGCCGCGACGACCAGCCGTATGCCCTGGGAGAGATAGGACTGGGCGAAGTTCATCAGAACCGTCGAGCGGCCGGACTTCGCCGGGCCCGCGATGACGAACGTCGGCACGCCGTCGGCCAGGTCCGGCCCGAAGCCGACGATCTCGTCGCCGCCGATGCCGGCCAGCGCCCACAGCCGGGAGCGGGAGGCCTCCGGGTCGCGCATCTCCCAGGCGTCGGCGAACGAGATCCGGCTGGGCAGGCTGTCCACCCGGAAGGGACGCCGGGAGCGCGGCACGGACGCGTCCCGGGCCGTGGCGGCCTCTCCGATCGCGCCGATCGCCGCCGCCTGGCCCTGACCCGTGGTGTCCTCGGCGAGCAGCGCGAACTGGGTCTCCGTACCGGACTCGTTGCGGAAGGCACGGCCCGGCGGGATCTCCTCCGGCACCTTGCGGGCCGGGATGCCGAGCGTGGAGAAGTCGCTGCGGTCGGCGAGGCGCAGGCCGTACTTGTCCTCGGTGAGCGTGGCGACACGGCCGACGAGCAGCGTGCGGTCGCCGGTCAGCACCAGATGGATGCCGACGCTCGCGCCCTCCCGCATCATCGTCGTCAGCTCGTCCGTCAGCGAGCCGTGGTCGATCTCGCCGAGGGTGGGCACCCAGCCCTCCCAGCGGTCGAGGAGCACGACGATGTGCGGCAGCCGCTCGTCCTCGGGGGCCGCGGCCCGCTGCTCGCCGATGTCGGCGTAGCCCTTCTCCGCCAACAGGTCCTGACGGCCGCCGAGTTCGCCCTTGAGCCGGTTGACCAGGCGGATCACCCGCTCGGTCTGGTTACGGCCCACGACCGCGCCGCAGTGCGGCAGCCGGGTCAGCGCGTTCAGGGCGCCGTTGCCGCAGTCGATGCCGTAGAGGTGGACGTCGGCGCAGGAGTGGGTGCGGGCGAGGGAGCCTGCGATGGTCCGCAGCACCTGCGAGCGGCCGCTGCGCGGCGCACCGCCGATCATCAGATGCCCGAACGTCGCGAAGTCGACCACGACCGGGCGGCGCGCCTGGTCGGCCGGCAGGTCCTCCACACCGTACGGCGCGGGCGGCAGCTTGCCCGGGGCGAGGGACGCGACCGGGACCTCGACCTCGTCCAGCAGCAGCGTCTCGGCGAGGGCGGGCAGCCACGGGCTGTGCTGGGCCGGGATGCCGAGGCTCCCGTTGGCGTCGCGTACGGCGTCGACGAGCACCTTCAGATCGGTGATCTCCTCGTCCTCCCGCGCCTGCGCCTTCGGTTTGACCAGCGCGGCCCGGCCCAGATCCGCCCAGGCCAGCTCGCCCACCCAGGGGGCGAGGGCGGTGGGGTCGGCGGCACCGGGCCTGCGACCACCGACCCGCCCCGACTGGAAGGGCACCAGGGACGCATGACCGAGGCGCACATACGCCCGACCGGGCGTGTTCTTGGAGATGTGCCCGGCCTCCGGCGAGTCGATGACGTCGCTCGACTCACCGCCATCCGTCACACGCAGGGCGATACGAAGGTTGGTGTTGGCGCGGATCTCGGGGGAGACGACACCGCTGGGCCGCTGGGTGGCGAGCAGCAGATGGATGCCCAGCGAACGACCCCGCTGGGCGATGTTGACCAGACCGGTCACGAAGTCGGGCAGATCGCGCACCATGGACGCGAACTCGTCGATGACGATGAGCAGTCGGGGCACGGGCGCATGCGAGGGATCCCTGCGCACGAGATCCTGATAGTCCTCGATGTCCTTGGCGTCGGCGGCGGCCAGGATGTGCTCGCGCCGCTTCAGCTCGGCGCCCAGCGACTCCAGGGCGCGTTCGACGAGGTGCGCGTCGAGGTCGGTGACCATGCCGACGGTGTGCGGCAGCTTCACACAGTCCTTGAACGCCGAGCCGCCCTTGTAGTCGACGAGCACGAAGGTCATGTTCTCCGGCGTGTTGGCCACGGCCAGCGACGCCACGATGGTCTGCAGCAGCTCCGACTTACCGGAACCCGTCGTACCGGCGATCAGACCGTGCGGCCCGTCCTTGCGCATGTCGATGCCGAACGCACCGTCGTACGACTCACCGATCACCGCGAGCGTGGACTGCCCGCCCATCCGCCACCGCGCGACGATCGCATCGCTGGTCGGCGGCTCCAGCTGAAGCACGTCCAGCAGCCGGCTGGCACCCGGCAGGGCCGAGTCCTCGGTCTCCCCGCTGATGTCACGCAGGGCGGACAACGACCGGGCGAGCCGCAGCGCCCATGCCGCGGACACGAAGTCGGGCCGCACGTCCTTGATGCGCTCAGCACCGGCCTCCTCGACGCGCAGCCGCAACTCCTGCGACTGCTCGGTCCGTTCGCCCTCCGGACTACTGGTGGCATGCCAGGCCTGGAAGGACGGAAAGCCCCCGGCGACCTGCTGCTGGGCCGCGGGCCGGCCGGCGTCGCTCTGGGCGTCGTACTCCTCGGCCTTCGGCTCGGCCACGACGAACGCCTGACACTCACCCGGCAGGAACCGCTCCTCCGCGTCGAGGCAGATGGCGTACATCGCGACGGCCGGCCCCTCGCGAAGCAGCCGTACGACACCCGGCAGCGAGCGCAGCCGCCGCGACCCGTCCCATACGACGACGATGTCCGGATCGCTGAAACCGGCCCCCTGCCCCCGGTTCTGCTCGGCGGCCTTCTTACGCGCGTCGAGGATCTGCGTGAGCTCGCCGATACGGGCGCCGACGGTCTCGGCGTCGGTACCGATGAGAACGTTGACGTCCTGACCGCCGGCCGGGCGGGCGTGCGGCAGCCAGCGCACCCAGTCCCAGCTGCTCTGCGCGCTGTTCTCGCTCAGCACATAGAACTGGACGTCCATGGGACTGTGCAGCGCGGCGGTCTGGGCGACGGCCCACCGCCCGAGGGCCCGGGCGGAGTCTCCGGGCCCCGCCATGCCGATGACACCGAGGGAGCGCAGGGAGAGGGAGACGGGCGCGTCCTCGATGTTCCAGGTCACCTGCCGCCGGTGGTCGTCCTGCTCCGGGTCGTCGAGCACGACCTCGGAGGGAAGCCGCCCGGTCCCGACCCGCACCACCAGATGATCGCGATCCGTACGCCGCCGCTCCCAAAGCCGAGTCCGAGGCCCGGTGCCGAGCGAAAGAACGGCAGCCGGATCGGGCACGGCATTGCGCCGGTCCAACCGCTCGGTGGTCAGGGCGTCCTGAGCGTCCTTCTCGATCCGCTCCTTCTGCTCCTTGTACTCCTTGAGCTGCTTGGCATGGGACTTGCGCCCGTGCTTCTTGTCCATGAAGTAGTTGGCGAACAGCATGATGGGACTGAGCCCCGCCATGATCAGGTAGTACCACCGATGAAAGATGAGCACGGACACCACGGACCCCACGAGGGGCGTGAGCGCCATCAGCCAGGGCAGCGGCCGTGCTTCGTACTCCCGTGGCGGGCTGGGCAGCCGGAACTTGGTCTGCCGGTCCGGCGGGCGCAACCGCGGCGGCCGGTTGTAGTCGAGCCCGACCCCGTCGTCGGACCACTTGAGGGCGGCGTTGGGCGGGCTGTAACGGCTCAGCTCCAGCAAGGTGTTGCCGAGGGCGATCTGACCGCCGAGGGGCCAGGCCCAGGAGCCCTTGCCCCCCTTCTCGCTGGCCTCACCTCTCTCAACCTTCTCGATCTCCTCGCCGTCGAGGGTGACGCCCTCCTTGTCCTGGTGCACGCTGACACGACAGGTGCCGTCCGTTGCAACTGACAACGTGAGGGCGCGCGCGTCGAGTTCGGGGTCCTCGATCCGGATGTACGACGCCGGCCCGCTGCCGATGTCGTACCGGCCGACCCCGAGCCGGTGCACGAACCCGGCCACGGGCCCGCCGACGACGCGCAGTTCGACAAGACCGGTGGGCTCACCGGGCAGGCACCCGGCGGGGTCCTGGAGGCTGACCACGGCCCCTTCCCGCAGCGGCGACCCGACCACGGTCGCGCTCGGATCGACGGCGTACCCGTCGACATACACGAGCGGCGCCCCGCCCGCGGGGGCCAGCCCGTGCTGCCCGATGGGAATGACCTGCGCCCCGCTCTGCCCCACCTGCTGGGCCAGTTCCTGGGCGATGTCCCCGACGGTGGACTCGGGATCGGCATCGAGGACGACGTCGGCGGAGCCCCCGCCGAACGGGTCGACGACGGTCAGAGTCAGGCGCACGCTTGTCCTCCCCAAGCCCCTGTGGCCGCTTTCGCCACGCAGGTCACAGTGAAGGCGACGATATCCGCTCCCTGTTGCCACGGGGCAACGGGGAGACCTGTAACGGTTCCCGATGGCAACGACACATGCAACGGCCGTAAGCTGCTGCCGCAAGAGCGGACGATCACACCGGTGGAACCATGCGACCCACTTGTCGCGTCCGCGAACAGGGAGCCACGGGGGTTGGCCCTGCGGCGTTTTGAAGAGGGAGCGGCTTCATGGCCAAGGACCTTGATGTCACATACCAGGACATGCGTGACGCAGCCAAGCATGTCGTGAAGGAGAAGGAAAAGCTCCACGAGAAGCTCGACGGCCTCCGCAAGTACATCGCCAACCTGGTCGAGTCCGGCTACGTCACGAAGAGTTCGTCGAAGGCGTTCGACGAGAACTTCGACGAGTTCGTCCGCGGCACGAAGGACACGCTCGACGGCCTGGACGGCATGGGGGACTACCTCACGAACGCGGCCGACAAGTTCGAGCAGATCGATGACGAGCTGGCTAAGGCGGCCAAGAGCAAGTAGGGCCTGGCTCGGGGATGTTTGACGGTGCGGCGGGCTCTTGAGCTCGCCGCACCGGCATTTGTGGGCGAGAGTCGTGGCAGGACAACCTGGCGAGGTTCCGGGTACGAGAAGGGTCCGGGATCGCAGCATGCGGTGGGTGCGCTCTCGGCGAAGCGCGGTGCGCCGCTGATTTGCCGCGTGGAACGCGCCCGGGAAGTGTATTCCGAGCGAAGGCTATGTCTCAGGCGGCTCCGGCCATTCATACCGCGTCGCTGAGCCGAAGGCTCCGGGCGAAGTCATCGATGGCGTCGAAGGATGCTTCGAGAAGGGCAGGATCGTCGTAGTGACCCTTGAGGAGTAGATCGATGTCGCGCGTCCGGTCGTTCCAGGCGTAGGAGACGGAGAGCATCAGGCCGCCGTCCGGGGCCGTCCAACTCCGTAGACAGCGCAAACCCTCGCCGAAATGGGGCGAGACGAAGGGGACGGTCTCGACACGCTCGCTGCCGGCGGCCGTTGTGGGATCGGGCTCCGCCAGCATGCTCAAGTGCAGGGCGCTGTGCTCCTCATCGCAGGCGAACTGCTTGGTGAAGAGAACCAGCGGCGCGGCCTGAGGTGGCATTGGACCGAACAGGAAAGCCTGGTCGGCTTCGACCCGGTTGCGCAGCATCGCCGCTGAGCCTTCCAGAAACTTCTTCATCTGGCGCTTCTCGCGCCACGTCAGCCTGCGCTGGTGCAGCAGTTCACTTGCCTCGAGTTGCAAGTCCAGCCACTGCGCGAACTCCGACTTGGTGCCGTTCAGCGGCATGTGAAACCAAAGTGCCGGATCGGAGTCGGTTTCGACGATCATCATGTGTAGCTCCAGCGGAAGGTGGTCATCACGGCGTCGAACAGCTCGACCAGGGTCTCTGTGAACTCGATGTCCATGTCGGCGGCGATCAACGTGCTGAACGAGAACGTCAGCCACTGGGCGGGTTGACTATGCGGAATCGGCACGACGTACTGCACCCACCAGGACGGTACCTCGACGCCCTTGTCCGGAGCGGCGGGATGCTTTTGGAGGGTACGCAGCGCTGTCGTTCCGTCGAGTTCTCGAGTCGACGCGTCCTCGGCGTCACGTGCGAGTTCTGCCAGCACGGCCTCGTGATCGACGTTCACCGTCGGTGTCCCCACGGGCGTCCCGATCGGTTCTGAGGCTACGAATGAAGCCGGGATAATCACTCCGTGGATACGCTCGACGGGGAGATAGAGCGTCAGGCCGTGGGATTTCCGTGCCTGCCGGACGGTTTCCTTCAGTTCTTTGGTGAGCTGAATCCGAGCCTTGGGGATGTCGTCCTTCGGGAACCCGGGAGGGAGCTGAGAAACAGCCTTCCTCACGATCTTTTGGATCGCCTCATTCGTCCCGCTCTGGAGGGGAACGGCATCCCATCCTGGTGGCGGCACCACATTGAATCCTGTGGGCACACGGATGGATGCCATCGAACTCTCAGGAAGTGACACTGCGGTTCCGCACCTTTTCTGCGACCCAGGTCGCGCCAACCAACACGGTGAACAGAGGAGCTCCAACGATTCCCGGCCAGAAGGAACTGATCAGACTGGGCAGGAGAATGGCCCACCCCATGGCGAGGTCACGCGTCAGCAGCGGCGGACGCTTGCTGGGAGTGGGGTTCTTTACCAAGACCCACAACAGATGGAGCAGGCAGCCGGACAGGAGAGCCCAATAGATCCAGAACAGCACATGACGACCAGAGTTGGAAATCGCGAGTGAGATCGCGATCAACGGGACGACGGACACCAGAGCGGTGATGATGGTGATACGCACCCTGAAGTTTGCGCCGCTACCCAACTGCTCTTTGAGAGACTCAGACATTTCTCCTGCTTTTCTGCCGCATTCCTCGGTACTCCCGACTTATGCGCTCGTGTTCACCAGTGAGTATCCGGGGCGGGCATCCAGCCGCTGCCCTTCCAGTCGTTGTAACCCTCGTTGTACGGCTTGTCTCCGGGAACCAGGTGTTCCTCGTCCAGCCAGCCGATGAAATCGCTCTGGCTGAGCGCCTTGTCGGCGACGTCGACTCCCATGCCCCCGTATGCGGCGGCCATCGACGCCGCGTAACCTGCGTGTCCGAGCCCGGAGGCCCCGCCGGTCACGGCGCCCGGGAAGGCGCCCTTGTTCGCGCGGAGCTGGCCGAACAGCCCTGCCGCCTCGTCGTCACCCAAGTGCAGCCACTTGGACATGGTGGATACCTGTGTTGGCCCCTTGGCGACCAGGCCAGTGTCCCTGGAGATCTTCTTCAGGGTGTAGTTCCGCAGATCCGAGAAGAATTTCCGGGATACGTCGTCCTGGGCCCCGGCCATGGCTTTGCTCAGATCGTTCAGCATCCCCTTGTGCGACCTGAGACCCGCTTTGAGCCCCGCCGTTCGGGTGGTCTGGGCAGCGGTGCTCGTAACCCTGTTGGCGCCCTTCAGCGCGGCGAGACCACCGCGGCCAACCCCCATCAGAAGTAGCCCGCCGACATCGAAGGCCAGGTCTGTCCATGATGCATCGCCTGACGCAACCAGCATGGATCGCGTCAGGATGGTCGCGATGGCAATGCCCAGAACGATCAAGTTCAGTACGGGAATCCAGATGGCGATGATGCCCGCGATGGTCGCCACCCAGCCCGCGGCGTCAAGGACGATCTTGATCACCTTCGCGTGATCGTGGAACCAGCCCTTGAAGTTGTCCCATGTGCTGTCCTTGATGACATCACCCAGCTGTTCCCCGATCTTGCGCGCATAGTGAGCTGCGCGGTCATCACGGTCTCCCGTAATGCGATCCAGCTGTTCGCGAAACTTCCGCAGGGGGTCGCCTTCCGTCCCGCTTTCTGAAGGATGCGGGCTGCTGCTGTCGCCGGACTTCTTCTTGGCCTTATCGGCCTCCAGCTCCTCCTGCTCCTTCTTGGCGTTGGCCAGCACCCTGTCCGCATCGGACTGAAAGTCCTCAAGCTCATTTGCCCAGTTGGTGAGGTGGCCATGGACGTGTTCGTAGCGCTCGGCGACTTCGCGCAGGTGCTTTTCCAGGACTTCCGACTCGTCGCGCAGCTTGCCGGCGTACTTCCCTTTGAGTTCGTTGTCGCTCTTGATTCCGCGAAGCAACTTGGCCTGTGCTCGGAGGTTCTCCGCGACCGAGATCATGTGCTTCACCTCATCGCGGATCTCCTCCGGATCGCCCGGCACAGGGTCGGAATCGGCGAGCGGATGCCAATCACGGGGACGTGGCTTGGATGTTGCGCTCACTTCTTGTTCTTCCTCGCCTTCCGCAGCTCATCCGCGAGCTGGGCATCCAAGCCCGTGAAGCCATCGATGGTGGACTTGACCAGTTCTCCGACCGTTTTGATGCTCTCCAGCATCTTGGTCCGGTAGTCGTCCCAGTTGTCCACGAAATCGTCCATCCTGTCGGCGATTTCCCCGCTACCCCAGTGGGGGCGCATGTCGTCTTTCTGCTGGTTGAGGCTCTTGAGCTCCTTCTGGATGCCCTTGAGTCGGGATTCAGTCTCGACGAGTAGATCAACGTTGACGATCAGGTCCGAGTCGTCTGCCATGGCGGGGCGCTCAACCTTCCAGTGCCCGGCCTGGGCGGCAGGCGGCAACAGCAGGCAAAGAGCGCATCATGATCGACTCCCCGTGGGACAAAAGTTCCGTCAAGGCCATTGACGTTAGCGGTGGGCTCCCTGGTTCTGCCAGGCGGAACTGGTCTCGTAAGACGGGAGATTGACGCGCCAATCGGGGCGAAACGGGTGTGAGGTCTTTGTGAGGGCGTCGAGGTGCGTCGCGTCAGACTGAGCTTCACCTTGAGGGCTTGGTGCCGTCCGTGTTCTGCGTTCCCGGCCGCTGCCGCTCGTAGGGCAACGGCCGGGTAAGCCCCGCTCGGATGTCAGGGCTTGTCAGGCCCCGAGGGTGATTCGCTCTTGATCCGTTGTCGCTACCGGTTGACCGCTTGAATCTCTTGCACGGTGACCGCCTGCGTGGCCCCGAAGGTCCCGTCGGGCAGATCCCCACCGGCGCCGCCGGTTCCCGTCCAGTTGATCTGCCAGGTGATCGTGGCCTTCATCTTGAAGGTGCCGTCACCGGAGGAGCGCAGGTACCTGATGCCGCAGGGCGGGTCCTGGTCGGCCTTGCCCTTGGCGTAGGGCTCGCCGATCGAACCGTCGTCGTTGATCGCGCACTCGCCGGAGGCAGGGAAGATCTCGGCGTCCGACGTGCCAGGTTCGAGCTTCAGGGAGACAGGCTTGGCGGTGGTGGTCGCCTGGATGTTGACGCCCGCCGCGTTGAGTCGGGCGGTGACGGAGACGGGTTTGAACTCGGCCTTGTCGAGCCATGCCCAGGTGGCGAGGTTGACCTTGGTGACGTTCGCGGGAGCCAGACTGACCTCGGTGTCCGGGACCTTGACCCGGTTGTACGCCAACTCGGCGAGGACTTCCGGCGTGACCGCGTTCTGCACATTCGGGGGGTTACCGTTCTTGACCCAGAAGGGTTGCCTGTCGCACTTCTGTGCCTCTTCGGTAAGCCAGCGGTCGGGGTCCCGGGTGGCCACCCACCAACTACCCTCGCCTGCCTTGTCCTTGTTGTAGTCCTTGTACTCACCGTCTTTGTAGTAGTCGCGGAACTGGGCGACGGCGTTCTTGGCGTAACTGGGTTGATCGGGATCGTTGGCGACGAGGTCGTAGCCGTCTTCGGTGGCCTTCGCGAACTCGTCGGCGGAGTAGGGCTCGTACCAGCAGGCGGGTGGGGTCCAGTTCCCGACGGGGGCGAGGGATCCCGAGGTCTTGCCGTTGACCTTGGTCGTCCCGCTGAACGTGATCCGGGACTCGAGCGTGTGGCCGCTTCGCGTGCCCTCCTGCTTCGTGCCGCCCCCCTCGTTGCCGCCGCCCGGGTCGACGTCGGCGTACGCGGGCGAGGCCAGGAGGACACAGCTGACGGCGATGCTGGCCGCGATCAGTCGGTAGCGCCGGGAGGTCACGATGTGCACGTGGCGTTCCCCCTCTCGGAGTGCAGCACGGCAGTCTGCCACACGCCCTTGGCGCTTTTTTCCAGGCGGGTGGTGTAGAGCAGGTACGACTTGCTGGTGACCGGAGTGATCTCGGCCTTTCCGGTCTTCCGGTCCTTGAGGTACGCCTTGCCCTCGAATGAGCAATAGGTGAGCGTCGCCTTGCTCTTGGAGTACACGTCGACCCTGGGATCGAAGTAACGGGTCGCGCCCGTCATGGACTTCTTCGCGTCCACGAAGCCCTTGACCCACTGGGCGGCGCCGACGAGGGCGTCTCCCTTGTAGTAGAAGCCCAGCACCGGCTCGTCCGCATTGCCCTGGGTGATGGCGTAGTCCAGCGCGTTGATGCGCTGCGAGGCGTCCGTCAGAACGGCGTCCTTCGTGGCGTCGCCGGTCTTCCAGCTCTCGAAGGTGTTGGTGACGTCGCTGGGCAACGTGACCTTCGGACGTGCTGCCGAGCCGGAGGCGTTCGTGCTCGGCGCGGCCGACGTCTTGGTGTCGCCGGTGTCGGCCCCGGCGATCTTGTCGTTGCCCTTCGAGCTGTCGTCGTTGCCACCGCACGCGGTCAGTAGGAGGGTCGCTGACGCGACGAGCGCGAGAGCAACGGGCAAAGAACGGCGCTTCACAGTGGGCTCCCCGTGAGACATGAAGGTTGTCAAGAACACTGACGGTATCCGTGGGGTTCGTGGTTTCGCCAGGCTGTACTGCCTTCAGGGTATGGGTGATTGCACCGCTTATCGGATCAAACCCCCTTGCAGTCGTGTCCTGATCGTGTCCACGTGGGGTGTGTCGACCGAGGCGGTTGCGCAAAACGCGGGGCTGGGCTGAATCGTCGCGGAGTTCGCGGGAGTTATCGGATGCGACGCCGATAGTCGCAAGCGATGGGTAAAGTGATGGTAATGGCGGCGCCGAACGGGGGATGGTGGGGTGAGTCGGAGCGCGCCCGAGTCCGCTGTCGTGAGATGCGACCAGGGGCCGTGGTGGCGGACGCGGCTGGTCGGATGGCTGCTCTTCAGTCTGGCGTGCGCCGTCGGCTCAGCGGGCCTGGCCTGGCTTGCTCCCGTGGTGCCTCTGCCGGCTCCTTTCCGAGGGGTGGCGCTCCTCGCCTCCTGCATTGTCCTGTCCCTCGCGACTGCTTTGGTTCCATTGCTGGCCCTGCGTCGGATCCCGCATCGCAAACGGAAGCCGGCGTGGCAACTCGTCGCAGCCGTGATTGCGGGAGTGATGCTGGGCGTGATTGGTACGCAGGCTGGCAAGCAGGCCGCTTTGGCGGATCGCGGCAAGTGGACCGATGCCTTGGTCGTGCACAAGAGGAAAGGCAGGACCGACCGCTGCACGCTGCGGATCCGTGAGGGGCGGGAGACGCGGAAGGCATCTCCTCTGCTGTCGGAGAGCGACGGCTGTGGGGCAGGGGTGTCTGAAGGCGACGTTCTGCATGTCCGGTACGACCCCAAGGGTGTCGCGAGTCCGACGGAGAGGCCGGGCGGGACGTCCTACGGAGAGTTCCTCGTAACCCTGATGGCTCTTGCCGTGTTCATGGGCACCTGGGGTGCGCTGCGACAGAGCCGCTGGGACGGGGAGTACAACGGATGACGCAACACGTTACAGGTCGCCCGGCCGCGCCCTCGCCGCCTCTCCGTCCCGGCCCATCAGGATCGCGTGGGTGTCGTGCGCGTCCTTGTCCGCCTTCGACGGGACTCGGGCCTCGACCAGGACAATTCCGCTCGGGAGGCGGGTGAAGGTCGGAGGCTGGGCGGCGGCCGGGAGTTCGGCCATGAAGCGGGACACGCGGTGGCGCTGGCCGGGGGAGAGTTCGCTCTCGGGGATGGTGCGGACGGCGCCGGACAGAAGCTGGGCCAGGCGCTTCGCGCCGTCCGGGTTGCCGGCGAACAGGCGGACCCAGGACTCGTCGGTGAAGGTCAGGCGTACGTCCGCCTCGACCTCGCTGTACGTCATCTGCCGCGCCCCGGCGATGGAGTCCCGACCGAATTCGGCGAGCACGTCGGCCTTTTCCAGCGTGCCGGTCCGGGTGCCCAGGAACAGCAGACGGCGGCTGGTGAGGACGAGGTCGGTGGTGTAGCCCTCGGGGCGGCGGGCGGGGTCGAGCTGCCAGGGGACGGTGCGGGCGAGGGTGCCCTCCGCGGCCCACATGACGGGGAAGTCGTCGACCTCGTTGTCGCGTTCCTCCGGCTTGCCGGTGGCGGGCACGCTGCCGAAGGGGGTGCCCGCGGCTCCTCCGATGTTCGCCACGAGGTTTGCCAGGAAAGGGATCCCGAACGCCAGTGCACGGCCCGTGCGTCGTACGGCGCGGTCGCCGGTGGTGTGGAGGGTGTACGACGGGCCCGGGGGCCACCCGGAGAGTTCGCCCTGGATGTCATGGCGCTCGGGGTCCCGGAACCACCGGGATCCCGCGACCGCGGCCGACAGGCCGGTCGCGAACCTCACCGAGGTCCGGAGCAACAGGTCTTCGTCCGCGCTGGGATACCAGTCCATCAGTACGTCATTTCTCCATGGGGGGATTCATTCCGGCCGGCCGGGCGGGGCACCGGTGTCGGGGTCCGAGGGGAACTCCACCGAGCCCACGATCCCCGCGATGGCATGCGAGAACTCGTCCCACTGTTCCACGGACGCGGTGTCGAGGGTGACGACCGCGGTGTACGGGCCCGTCGGGAACGGGATGTGAACCTGGATCTGGCCCATGACCAACTCCGTGTCCGCCCCGGACTTCGTGTACGCACCGTCCACCAGAAGCCTGCGGAACGTGATCGCCGAGACCGCGGGACCGCACGGCAGGTCCAGCCATGACACCTCGCACAGCGGATCACCCAGCAGCGCGGCCCTGACTCCCTGGGCGACGATGTCGGGGTCGGTGTCCCCCGTCTCGTAGACCGCAATGGTGAGCGAACAGTGGGCGACACCTCCGCCGCCCTCGATCTCGTACAGGCCGATGCCGAAAAAGGCGACCCCGTCCGACAGCATCTCGTCCGCCACGGCGCTGTACAGGGTGCCCATGGTGCCCCACAACGGCTCTTCGCCGCGGGGGTAGATGTCCTGGACCAGACGCCGTGCGGCCTCGGCGCGCTCCTGCGCGTCCAGCGACACCTCGATGGCGTGGATGCCGTGCGGCAGACGGAAGGACATGGGCGGCAAAGAGGCGCTCTGTACGGTCAGGACCCGCGACGTTTCGGTGCTGGACATGTTTTGCATCAGCCCCCGAAGTCGCCCGTCGCGATGGTGTGCACCTTGAAGGCGTCGAGGCCGCCCTTGAGCGCGGCGTCGAGGGCCCGGCCCGCCCTGCCCATCGGCGCGATGGCTTCGGCGCTCTTGACGAACGGCAGCTTCGAGGCGACGGCGTTGATGCCCTGGGTGCCGAGCAACTGTCCCTTGCGGAAGTTCTGGAGACCGCTCTCCACCGCCAGGGTCAGCCTGCTGCCTCCTTCGCCCAGTTTCACCATGGGAGCGGCCTTGAGCGGGCCGAAGAGCACGAACGTCTTACCGATGCCGGTCACCCCTCGATACCCCTCGCCGAGTTCCGCGGCCCGAGCGACCGCGTTGGCGCCCTTGGCCAGTTCGGCGCTGCCGGTGAGGCCCTTCACCCCCGGGAGGACGCCGAGCGCGTCGAAGGTGATCTCCGTCCAGCCGACATCCGCCCCGGCCGCTTTGGCCACCAGGTGCGTCAGCAGCGCCGCGCCGCTCGTGATCATCGCGCCGGCGGCGAAGATCGCGCCCAGCGGTTCGAAGGGGGCGGTGATGATGGCCAGCATGCCCAGGATGCCGCTCGCCAGGCTCAGGAGGTCGCCGACGGTCTTGATGAGGTCGGCGTGCTCCTTGAACCAGTCACCGGTCGCATCCCACGCATCCGCGATCCCATGCCCCAGCTTGTCCCAGAATCCGGGCTCGTCCGGCGCGATGTCCCCCGCCTTGTCGAGGTCCTTCCCGGCATGGCCGGCGGCCTTCCTGTAGCGGTCTTCGAGGTCGTGGACCTTGCTGATGACAGCGTCCACCTGGCCCGAGGCCTTGGCGAGGTCGTCGCTGCCCTTGCCGTCGCCCTTCTCGTCGGCCTTGGCCTGGGCCTTCGCCTTGGCGTCGAGTTTGTCGCCGGCCTCCTTCTCCAGCCGGTCGGCCTCGTCCTGGAAGCCGGCCAGTTCACCGGCCCAGCGGTGCAGGGCGCGGGAGGCCTTGTGGAAGGACTCGTAGCTCTTCTTGATGAGGGGCGTGACATCGGTCGAGATGTGCTCGCTGAAGGCGACGGCGGTCTTGCCCTTCCAGGCGCCGCACTCGATCCGCTCCAGTTCCTGTACGGCCGTGCCCAGTTCGCCCGCCAGGCCGCCGAGCTTCTTCGCCAGCTCGCGGGTCTGCTCCACGTCACCGGGGGTCGGGTCCCAGCCTATGTGGGGGAAGGAAGGGCGTCCCATGGTTCGCTCAGTGCCCTTTCGCCGCGCCGGACTTGCCCGGCCTGCCGGACTTCGAGGCTCTCGCCGACCTGAGGGACTCGGCCAGTTCCAGGTCCAGCTTGTCGAAGGTCGAGCCGATCTTGTTGATCATCTTGACCGCGTTCTGGGTGTGCTTGCCCAGCTGCTTGATGCCGTAGCCCCAGTCGTCGGCGAAGTCGTGCACCTCGTCCACGAGTTTGGGGGCGCCGACGACCGAGCCGTCCGTGTGGCGCAGGGTGCGCCGGGCGGTGTCCATGCGGTCGGAGATCGTCGAGAACGTCCTTTTGAGGTCCTCGAAGATCGTGTCTTCGATTCGTAGATCACTCACGTGCGTTCCGTTTCCGGCTGCTCGGCGGATGCGTGGGGGCGTGTCCCCGGGGCGGGTCGCTCGGTTGCTTCATCGCGTTATGGCGTCACGTGAGCGAAGGTTTTGCCTGTCGCACGGAAGGCGGATGCACAGGGCCCGGGAGGAGGGGTCGCCGCTGCGATCTTAAGACGGCCAATACGCAGTGATGGAAGGGCGAGGGCAAGGGTTGGGTGTTGCTTGGGAGGCCACTGGTGCTGTCTTTGCGCGCTCTTGGCCGGCGCGGGATGCTTTCGTGATTTCTTGTCGCGAACGACGCTTGTCGAGAACGACGCTTATCAGGACCGCTCGTCCAGCAACTTCTTCAGCGCGGGGGACAGTTCGGGTACCTGCGCCCCGGCCGCCTGTGCCGCCGCGATCTCCTCGACGTACGCCAGCGCCTCGGCCTTGAGGCGTTCCTTCTCGTTGAACTCGCGTGCTCCGGCCAGCCAGACCAGCACGGCGACCGGGACCAGGGCAAGGGCGCCGTAGCCGATCGGAGCGTCCGAGGTTGCCGCCCAGAGCGCACCCGCCCCGCCGACCAGGAGCAGCAGGCAACTGGCCTCGTCGTGCCAGCCGCCCTGGTCGGCGAACATCTCGTACGAGATGACCGCCGGGGGCTTGATGGGGATGGGCGGCGGCGTGGGGGCGGACGGCTCGTCCACGGGAGGGTGCGGCTGTGTGGCCTCTTCCTCGGTCGGTGGAATCTCCTCCGTCTTCCGCACCCGCTCGTACGGCTGATTCGGTTGAAGCTGGTACGGCTCAACCGCCTCGTACGAAGGGATGGGTGCCGCCCCCTTACCGGACCCGTCCTGCCTCCGTCCCTCCAGCCACGCCGGCACATAGGCCGGCGCCAGCCCATGGGCCCGCGCCACGCCCAGCACCTCGCGGTAGCCGGCAAGCGCCGGATGGGTCAGTTCCCGCTTCCAGCGGATTCGGACCTGGGCGAACGCCGCCACGGCGATCAACAGGAGAGGGCCCGAGACGAGAAGAGCCCCCTCCGCCGCCCGGTCGGGCAGTGCGGAGGAGAGGAAGGGGAGGAGCGCGCCGGCCGTCAGGGCCAGGCCGCCCAGCCAGGCGAGCGGGCCGCGCTGGGCTGACTCCATGGCGCGGCGACGCTCGGCAAGCAGCGCGGTCACTGCCGCGTCGTCCGTGTAGTCGACCCCGTGGCGCGCGCCCAGTTCCCGGGCCGCCGTCAGCACCCGCGGGTCGGAGGCGAGCGTCGTGCTGTTGAGGGGGAGGAGCCCGGCCGGTGTCGGTGCGCTCGTCATCGTTCTTGCCGCTCCCCAAGTGCTGCGTCTCGCCAGCCGCGAGTAAAGATCATGGCATGGGTGGTTCAAGCCCGCGTGAGCGAATCGTGCGGGCATCATGTGCGCCCTGTGAGGAAGGGGCCGGCGACCCCCGGCTCCGGAGGCGGTACCGGCTTCGCGGCCGCACAGACCGGCGCTCCACCAGGGACCGTTGCCCAACCGGCCTATATGCACGCTCAGTTGCAGAGGGTAACGGCGATCGTTGTGAGGTCAAGGAGTCCGAACGCGCCTTGAGGGGCGTATGCACGACTGATACGGTGCGATCGCTTGACACTCACCCCAGTGCTGGGTATCCGGCCAGGTCGGGCGGTGCGTCCAGTGTGTCCCGTGTTCTCATGTGCGGGCGTTCGGGGGTGAAGTGTCCGCTTTTACAGGAAACTTGGCAGACATTTTCTTGGGTGTACGGGGAGCGGTTGCGTGAAGATCCAAGAGCGTACGGGGGCGGGCGCCGGTCGTTCCGCCGCTCCGGCTCAGCCGTCGGTCGGTGACCGGCTTCCCACTCCGCCTCGCGAGCGTAAACCGGCACTTGCCGCTCTGGCCGTCCTGTTGATCCTGCTCGGTGCGCTCGGTGCGACCACGCTCGTGCTGCGCGCCGGTGACCGGATCGAGGTCGTCAAGGTGACGAAGCAGATCGAGGCCGGGGAGTCCGTCGGTGACAACGTGACCTCCGTGATGGTCGCCGCCGACGACAGCATCAACTACGTCAAGTGGTCCCAGCTGGCCACCCTCAAGACCCTCAAGGCCAAGTCCACGATCTACCCGGACACGGTTGTCATGGGGCAGATGTTCGCCGAGGGCAGCTCCCTGCCCGCCGGCAAGGCCGCCGTGGGTGTCGCCCTCAAGGAGGGCCAGTACCCGGCCGACATCAAGTCCGGTGACGTCGTGGCCGTCTACAACGTCGACACCAGCAGCTCCAGTTCCGACAAGACCGGCTCCGGCGCGGGCTCCACCACCTCCGGCGGCGGTGCCATCGTCGACACCGCCAAGGTCGAGAAGGTCGCCAACAACAGCGACGCCACCGTGAGCACCGGCAACCTCTCGGTCACCCTGCTCGTCGACCGGACCGACGCCGCCGCCGTCGCGCGTGCCGCGTCCGCCGGCGCCGTGGCCATCGTGCACGTTCCCGGCAACGGCAACTAGAAGGCGGCACCCACCCCATGGCGCTCATTGCAATCGCCGCCGACAAGGGTTCCCCCGGCGTCACCACCGCGGCCGTCGCCCTCGCGGCGGTCTGGCCGCGTCGCGTCCTGCTCGCCGAGACCGACCCGGCGGGCGGCGACCTGGTCTACCGCAGCGCCGCCGCGCACGGCGGGCCGCTCAACCCGAACACCGGCATGCTGTCCATAGCCGCGACCGCCCGGCGCGGACTGGTTCCCGATCAGTTGTGGGACCACGTACAGCCGTTGAGCGGCGGTCTCGAAGTGCTCGTCGGGCTCGGCATCGCCGAGCAGGCCACCGGGCTCGCCGGGCTCTGGCCCACCCTCGGCCATGCCTTCGCCTCCCTCGCCGACTCCCCGAACGCGCCCGCCGACGTCATCGCCGACTGCGGGCGGATCAGCGGGGACACCCCGGCCGTCGAACTGTTCCCGCACGCCGCCCTCGTGCTGCTCGTCTCGCGCACCGAGCCCGAGGCCCTCGCTCGGGTCCGGGACCGGGCCGCCGCCCTCTCCACCAAGCTGCACGGCGGTCCCCGCGGTGCCGCGGCTCTGGCCACCCCGCTCATCGGCGTCGTCCTGATCGCCGACCCGAGCAGCTCCGCCAAGCTTGTCAACCAGGTCAACGACATGCTGGTGCACGCCCAGACGGGCGCCCGGGTCGTCGGCACCATCGCCGACGACCTCACCGGCGCCGACCAGTTGGCCGGCCGCAAGCGCGGCCGTCTCGACAAGTCCCTGCTCATCCGCTCGGCCCGCAAGGTCACCGCGGACCTCCATCAGCAGTACGGCGCCGCCTGGGCCGTACCCGCTCAGCAGGGCCACGCGGGAGCCGGCCGATGACCGCTGTCGACCACCAGTTGGTCAAGCGGTTCCGGCAGGAGGCCGGCGACCGCATCGCCGAGCAGCGCCGCCTCGACCAGGTGGGCGGCGTCGCGCCGATGTCCGCCGAGGACGAGCGGCAGTACGCCCGCGCGGTCATCGCCCAGATCCTGGAGGAGTACGCCCGCACCGAGATCAACGCGGGCCGTACCCCTCTCGACGCGGAGACCGAGGAGCAGTACGCGGCCGCCGTCCACGCCGCGCTCTTCGGAGTGGGCCGGCTCCAGCCCCTGCTGGACAACCCCGACGTCGAGAACATCGACATCAACGGCTGCGACCAGGTCTTCGTCGGATACTCCGACGGGCGGGAGGTGAAGGGGGACCCGGTCGCCGAGACCGACGAGGAGCTGATCGAGCTCATCCAGGTACTCGGCGCCTACTCGGGTCTCTCGTCGCGTCCCTTCGACTCCGCCAACCCCCAGCTCGACCTGCGGCTGCCCGACGGCTCCCGGCTCTCGGCCGTCATGGACGTGGCCCGGCGCCCCGCGCTGTCCATCCGTCGCGCGCGCATGGGTAAGGTCTTCATCTCCGACCTCGTCGGCAACGGGACGCTGACGCCCGAGGTCGCGCACTTCATGGCCTGCGCGGTCCGCGCCCGCAAGAACATCATGATCGCGGGCGCCACCAACGCCGGCAAGACGACGCTGCTGCGCGCCCTCGCCAACGAGATCCCGCCGCACGAGCGCCTGATCACCGTCGAGCGGGCGCTGGAGCTCGGCCTCGACACCTTTAACGACCTGCACCCGAACGTCGTCGCCTTCGAGGAACGGCTGCCCAACTCCGAGGGCCAGGGCGCCATCGCCATGGCCGAACTGGTCCGCCGTTCCCTGCGTATGAACCCGTCCCGCGTCATCGTCGGTGAGGTTCTGGGCGACGAGATCGTGACCATGCTCAACGCGATGTCGCAGGGCAACGACGGCTCGCTGTCCACGATCCACGCCAACAGCTCCAGCGAGGTCTTCAACCGTATTTCCACATACGCGTTGCAGGCCTCCGAGCGGCTGCCCATCGAGGCCAGCCAGATGCTGATCGCGGGCGCGGTCAACTTCGTCGTCTTCATCCAGCGGCGCAACAACTACCAGACGGGCGGCCGCCTCCAGCGCATGGTGACCTCCGTCCGCGAGGTCAACGGCGTCGACGGACGTGTGCTGTCCAGCGAGGTGTTCGCGGAGGCCCCCGACGGACGGGTCGTACCGCACGCGCCCATAGCCTGCCTGGAGGACCTGATGGCCTACGGCTACCAGCCGCACGGGGCGTGGGGGTGACCGGGATGACGTACTCAGCGCCCGCCTACGAGGCTCTCGGCTCGCTCGGCTCCCTGGGCGGCCTCTTCTCCACCGAGGTCCTGTACTCGATCGGCAGCGGAATCGCCGTCGGCGGCGGGCTCGCGCTGCTGATGATCGCCGTACGCGGACTGCCCGCCAAGCCCGAGCACGAGAAGCAGAAGGCCAACGAACGGGCCGCCGAGCTCATCCGGTTCGCCGGTCAGCGCGGCTCGCTCGCCGCCCTCATCGGGCTCGCCGTACTGCTGCTCACCCGCTGGGCGGTGGCCGGCATCGCGGCCGGTGTCCTCGTCTTCTTCTGGGACCGCCTGTTCGGCGGCGCCGCCGAGGAACGGGCCGCCATGCGCCGCGTGGAGGCCCTCGCCTCCTGGACGGAGTCCCTGCGCGACACCATCGCGGGCGCCGTCGGCCTGGAGCAGGCCATCCCGGCCTCCGCCCGCGCCTCCGCCCCCATCCTCCGCCCGCACCTCGACGCCCTCGTCGACAGGCTGCGCGCCCGCACCCCGCTGCCCGACGCGCTCCAGCACCTCGCCGACGAGATCAACGACGCGTCCGCGGACATCATCGTGGCGGCCCTGATCCTCAACGCGCGCCTGCGCGGCCCCGGTCTGCGCCAAGTCCTCGGCGCGCTGGCCAAGTCGGCGCGCGAGGAAGTCGACATGCGTCAGCGCGTGATGGCCCAGCGGGCCTCCACCCGGCGCTCGGTGCAGATCGTCGTCGCCGTGTCGGTCGCGTTCGTCCTCGGCCTCGCCGTCTTCAACCGCGACTTCGTGAAGCCGTACGGGACGGCGGTCGGCCAACTCGTCCTCGCCGTCGTCTGCGCCCTGTTCTCGCTCGGCTTCTGGTGGCTGCGCAAGCTGTCGACCATCGAGACCCCGGAGCGGTTCCTGGTGCGGGACGAGTCGGCGGTGCAGTTCGTACGGCCGCGCACGCCCGTTCAGCAGCAGCCCCTGCAACCGACTCAGCCGGCGCAACCGTCCCAGTCGTCACAGCCGTCACAGCCGGAGGAAGGGATACGCCGGTGAACCTCACGATGCCGATCGTCGTCGGCGTGGTCCTCGGACTGGGCGTCTATGCCCTCATCCGCGCCCTCATGCCGGCCAAGCGCAGCGCGGTCGCCCAGGTCGCCCGGATCGACGCGATGCGGGCCCGCGGAGCCGCGTACGAGTCCGCACGGCAGACGAAGGACAAGGGACGCCTCGGCTCGCTCAGGGCCGAAATCGGTGACCGTGTCGCCGACTTCTACCTCCAGCAGGGCTGGGAGCAGCGCTCGCTGCGCGCGGACCTGGCGGTCCTGGACCGCAGCTGGGAGAAGTTCCTGGCGACGAAGGTGCTGCTGGCCACGGCGGGACTGTTCTTCGGGCCGTTCCTGTTCGCCGTGGTCTGGACGCTGGGCTTCGGCTCCAGCCCGGTCGTCCCGGTCTGGCTGGCCCTGTTGTGCGGGGGGCTCTTCTTCTTCCTGCCCGATCTGGAGGTACGGCGCGACGCGGCCGAGAAGCGGCGTGACCTGCGGCGGGTGATCGGGGCGTATCTGGACCTGGTGTCGATGAGCCTGGCGGGCGGCCGCGGTCTGCCCGAGGCCCTGATGGCCGCCGCCGAGGTCTCCGACGGCTGGGCGACCCAGCGCATCCGCAACGCCCTCGCCGACGCCCGGATCACCGGCATCAGCCAGTGGCAGGCGCTCGGCGCGCTGGGCGAGGAGCTGGGCGTCGAGGAGCTGAAGGACCTGTCGGCCTCCCTGGCCCTCGTCGCTGACGACGGCGCCAAGGTCCGCGAGTCGCTCGCCTCCCGTGCCGAGACCATGCGTCACCGCGAGCTGTCCGAGATCGAGGGCAGCGCGGGCGAGAAGTCGCAGTCGATGCTGGTGGCCCAGCTGCTGCTGTGCGCCGGCTTCCTGGTGTTCCTGATCTTCCCGGCGGCGATGCGGGTGTTCCAGGTCTGAGCCCCATCCACAACCGCGAATCGTTTCGAGAGGACAACTCATCATGAACGGACGGAACTTCGGTACGGGGATCCCGGCCGTGGACTTCCTGGTCACCTTCCTGCAGGGCCGGATGCAGCGCGCACGCTCCGGCGAACTGGACCGCGGCGCCTCCGCGGTGGAGTGGGTCATCATCTCCGCGGTCGTCGTGGCGATCGTCGGCGTGGTGGCAGCGATCATCAACGCCGCGCTGAGCGACGGTGCCAACAAGGTCGGCGACTGCATCAAGGGCGCGAGCGCGAGCAAGACCTGCTGATCGCGGGTTGGACACGACGGGGATGACGGGGTTGTTTGTGGGCGTGGGCAGATGGGCGCGCAGCCGCGCGCGGGCCGCGCGCGGCGAGGCCGGTGAGTCCGGCATGACCGCGATCGAGTTCGTGCTGCTCACTCCCGTCCTCTTCTTCATGATCTTCGCGACGGTCCAGTTCGCCCTGTACTTCTTCGCCGACCATGTGGCCCAGGCGGCGGCCCAGGCGGGCGCCCGCAAGGCCCGTGCCACGGCCCACGACCAGCCGGGCGCGTGGCGGGGCGAGGCGCGGGGCGTGATCGACGACTACATCCGCCAGCTGGGCCCGCAATTGGTGCTGTCGCCGGACGTGACGATGCTCCAGCCGGAGCAGAACACGGTGGGCGTGGAGATCTCGGCGCGGGTGCCGACGGTGTTCCCGGGGCTCGACCTGACGGTGCACGCGCAGTCGTCGGGGCCGGTGGAGCGGTTCGTGAAGGACCAGGGGGCGAACTAGATGGGCTGCTTCGCCTTCGTGCGCGGTCGTATGACGTCCGTGTGGAGTCGTATGACGTCCGTGCACGGGAGTATCACGGAGGACGGCCGGGACCGGGGCCTGTCGACCGTCGAGGTCGTGATTCTCGCCCCGGTGATGATCATGTTCATCCTGGTCCTGGTGGCCTTCGGCCAACTGGTCGACGGCCGGGGCGCGCTGGACGGCGCCGCGCGTGACGCGGCCCGCGCGGGCTCGATTCAGAAGGACCACGGCACGGCGATGGCGGAGGCCCGCAAGGCCGCCGAGGCGGACCTCGCGGACGTCTGCTCCGGACCGGTGTCCGTCGTGCAGAAGAGCGCGGGCTTCGACCCGGACGTGGACCCGTTCTTCACGGTCGAGGTGAGCTGCGAGGTGCGCGGTCTGGCGATGCTGGGCCTGAACGTGCCCACGCACCTGTCCGCCAGTTTCTCCTCGTCGCTGGACCCGTACCGGAGGTCGGCGTGACGGATCTCGAACGGACCTGGCGGACCTGTCGGACCTGGTGGTCCACCCGTCGTGCCCGGCTGGACGACCGGGGCTCCGGCGCCGGCGCGGTGATCATCTTCGCGCTGGTCTTCCTCTCCCTGTCCGCCTTCGTCATCGACGGCGGTCTCTCGATCTCCAAGCGCGAACGGGCCGCCGACATCGCGGAACAGGCCGCCCGTTACGCCGCCCAGGACATCGACAAGGAGGCCCTGTACGACAACCAGGGCGGCGCCGCGCCGATCAACTTCCAGAACTGCGATGCCCGGGTGAAGGCGTTCGCCCGCGAGATGGACATGTCCGGCGCCGACATCGCCGCGACCCACTGTGTGGCGGCCGACGCCCAGGAGGTGGAGGTCGAGGTGCAGTTGACGTACGAGCCGGTGTTCACCGGCATGTTCTACGGCGGGAACGTGGCCGTGCACGGCCGGTCCGTGGCCCGCAACGAGGTCGGCTGAGCCGGCGTGTCCGGGCGCCGGAAGAGCGAGCCGGAGGTCCCGCCCGTCCCCTGGGACCGGGCGGGCAGTTTCACGGTGGGCGAGGTGCTGCGGCCCGGCACGCTGACCCGTAAGCCGCTGACCGGGCCACGGGCGATACGGGTGCCGTCGACGCACGACGGTGTCCGGTACCACGCCCCGTCGGTGCTCGTCTCCGGCACCGGGAGCGAGACTCCCTCGTACGAGCTGTACGACGCCACACGGCCGACGGAACCGGTCTGCACGCTCACGCCGGAGAAGGCGGGTGCCCGCTACCGGGTGGCCGATGCCGGGGGTGCGGAACTGGGCCTCGTCCACCGGACTGCGCCCGCAAGGCGCACCGTCGAGCACGGCTGGTGGCTCCAGCAGCCCGGTCACCCGGACGTCGTGGCCCGCTACCACTGGGCGAGGGGCAGCGCGAAGGAGATCGCGACGCGAGGCAAGGAGAGCGTGGTCCGCGGCGGCGGCGCGGTGGTGGGCAGCGTGGTCGACTCCGTCTTCAGCCTGGGGGCGGACGGCGACGCCCGCACGGGCTCGCACCGGTCCCGTCCGGTGACCTGGCGCGCGGAGGGCGACGAACAGCCCGTGGTCCTGACGTGCGAACACCTTGAGGACGGCAAGGTGTATCGCCCGCACGCCAGTTGGCTCGACCGGCGGCTGGCGTTCGCCCTGGCCGTCCTGCGGGAGGCATGAACCCTGACCCGTCCATCGATTCTTACCATCTTCATACCTTGAGGCCTCGCGCCCTTACCCGTCAGGGGCAGGCTGGCCGGTCTGTGCCCGGTGTGCGCGCCGGGGGCCGTGGTGCGGGAGGGGGAGCGTACGCGTGAGTGATCAGCAGGCGGACATCGACCGGATCAGGGAGTGTTCCAGGGCGCTGGCGGGCATCCGCGACACCTTCGCGGATCGGGCCAACCCCGCCGAGGGGTACGGCGTCGGGGAGATCGGCTCGCAGAGGGTACTGGACGCCTTCGAGAAGTTCGGCAGCAACTGGAAGATCCACCGCGGCAAACTCACCGAGGAGCTGGAGAAGCTCGCCGGGATCACCAAGACCGCCGCGGACTCGTACGAAAAGCTCGACCACGAACTCGCCGAGGCCCTCAGGAAGGCCGACAAGGACGGCAAGCAGGCGAAGGGGACGAAGGGGGCGAAGAAGTGAGCGCCCGCCCCGCCGCCGACCGCTGGGCCGTGCTCGGCGAGGCGTCCGATCCGGTGCCCGGCGACCCTGAGGAAGTAGCCGCGCTCGGCCGCCAGTTGCGCAGGACCGCCGAGGCCATCGAGAAGGAGGCCCGCGAGATCAAGGCGCTGGCGTCGGTGGAGAACTGGAAGGGCAAGACGGCCACCGAGTTCCGCAGCTCCGCCGACGGCGCGGGCGACAAGCTGCGCAGGGCGTTCAAGCGGTACGACGAGGCGGCCGACGCCCTCGGCACCCAGGTCCGGGACGGGGTGTGCAGCAACGAGTACGCCTCGGAACTGCACCGCGCACAGCAGATGGCGGACAAGGCGCTGCACGACGCCGAGACCGCCCACGACGACCTCTCCTCCGCCCAGCGCTCCCTGGACGGTCAGCCCCATGGCACGCCCGAGGACGACCCGGACAGCAAGAAGTTCACGAAGCAGAAGGAGCACGCCTCCTCGGCGCTGTCGGCCGCGAAGGACGCCCTCGAAGCCGCCAAGGGGGTCCGCGACCGCGCCGCCGAGCTGGCCGCCGACGCCATACACGACGTCATCGAGGGCGACGGGCTCAAGGACGGCTGGACGGACAAGTTCAAGAACTGGGTCCATGAGAACGCGGGTTGGCTGACGCAGATCTCCAAGTGGGCCGGGCGCATCGCCCTGTGGGCGGGCGTCGCCGCTTTGGCGCTCGGCTGGATCCCCGTCATCGGACAGGCCATCGCCGCCGTCGCCAACGCGGTCGCCCTGCTCGCCAGCGTCGTCGCCCTCGCCACCGACCTGGTGCTCGCCCTGGGCGGGGAGGGAAGCTGGAAGTCGGTCATCCTGGACGCCGTGGGCGTCGCGACCTTCGGTATCGGCCGGGCGGCGATGTCGGGAGCCAGGGGCGCGGCCGCGGGCGGCAAGGCGTTCGCGCGCAGCGGCCTGTTCCGCAATGCCGTCGCCTCCGGCATGAAGTCGAACAAGGCCTGGAACCTGGCCAACCGCGGGGCCCAGGGCGCGATCCGGGGGAAGGCCGCGGCGGAGGCGATGCGCACCATGCCGAAGGGGAGGTTCCCCACCTGGGGCAACCTGAAGGAGGGCTTCAGCCCGGTCTCCATGTACCGGGACACCGTCGACGGCGTGAAGTCGATCGGCAGCGCCTTCTCCAAGCAGGGCTGGAGCGAGGGGCTGAAGGGGATGGCCGCGCCCCGCTCGCTGGGCACCCTGGACCCCGAACTGGCCCGGACCGCCGCGAACCTCGACGGCATCGCTCCGGCCGCGCTGAAGCTGCCCGAGGTCAGCGGGGCGCTGAGCAACTTCAGTGCGCACACCAACGTCTGGGCGGGCTCGACGTTCGCGGGCGTCACGGCCGGCGCCGAGGGCGCCTACGGCACGGTGACGTCCCTCTACGACAGGGTCACGGGATGATTCCCGAGCCCGCTCTCAGACCGGCGGCCGGGCGAGGACCCGGCCTCGAACTGTGCCACACCTCCCGTCTCCACCTGGACGGCACCGATCTCGTGCTGCACACACGGCGACGCTCGCTGCGGCTCCCGGCCGGCGCCGGCGGCATCACCCGTGCCGTCTTCGTCGACGTGCCCGGAGCGGACCGGGAGCGCATGGGTCCGCCGGTCACCGGCTCCTGGGGCGAGGTCCAACTCCAGGACGACAGCGGTGCGTTGAGGGGCTGGTTCGACATCGAGGACTGGCTCCCCGAGTCGCCCGCGCTGCCGAAGCGGTCCGTGCAGGGGGACCAACTGCTCAGCCGCACCGGAGTGTCGGCGCTTTGCAAGGCGGCGGGCATCCCGCTGCACGTGGTGAGGAGCGCGGACGACCCGAGGGTGGCGAAGGGCAAACGGCGGCGGGGAAGCGCACGGCTGGCCCGGGGCGGCGACTTTCCCGCCTGGTACTGGGGGACGCGGCTGGCGGCCGGGGGCGTGTGGTTCACCGCGTTCACGGTCATCGTCTTCTCCGGCTCGCTGTCCCCCTGGCTCGTGGTGCCCTCCGCCGTCGCCGCCTTCGTGGCCCCGGTCGCACGGCTGGCCCTTCGGCTCCGGACCCGTATGCGCCTTCGGCGGTACGACCCCGTCGTACGGGAGCGAGTGCGGCCGGCCCCCGCGGACGGGCTGGGGGCGACCGTACGGTTCCGGCGGGACACCGAACTGCGGGTGCAGGACCGTGATCTCGTCCTGCGGTATGTCGGCGGTCAGGAGTACTGGCTGCCGCTGACCGGCCCGCACGCCCTGACGACCCTCGTCCTCGTACGGGACCGGACCGGTACGCCGGTGGGTGCCGAACTGCGTGGGCCGGGGGAGGAGTTGCGGGCCGTACTGCCGTGGGGCGCATGGTTCGGCGGTACGGCCGGTACATCCGGGGCGGATGGGTGGGCGCGGCTGCGCAGGGCGGCCGGGGCCGCCGGTCTGCGGGCGACCGAGCGGGAGCTGAGCGGCAAGGCCGCCTGGCCCAAGCACCCGGCGCTCGGTGCCGACCCGCTGCTCGCCTCCCCGCGGGCCGCACGGCGCGAGTCCCGCTTCGCCGGCACCGTCGCCGGTGTCTCGTCCACCGCGGTCATGGCCCTGGCCTCGTACTTCTCGATCGCATGGGGCATGCGGATGCAGGACACGCACCCCGCCGCGGCCCCGGCCGTGATCGCCCTGGGCGCGCTCGGCGCCGTACTCCAGGCGATCCCCTACCTGGCCCACCAACTGCACAGCCGCTTCCGGCTGGACCGACCGGCGGATCCGGCCCCGGACCGCCCCCTCACGGAGCAAGCCGCATGACAGGACTCCAGGAGACCGCACCCCCGGCCGACTACCGTCTGCTCCTCCCGGACGGCTGGTTCCGGATCCTCCTCGACCCGCCCGAGCAGCGGGACAAGGCGGTCGACGCGCTGGTGGAGCGCCAGTTCCAGGGCATCGACAACGCGCCGCACCTCAAGGAGGACTTCCGCAAGGACCTGCGGCGCCGAGTCGCGAAGGCACACCGCTCGGGTGGCATCGAGCTGTATCTCAGCCTCCAGGAGATCGGCCCGTTCACCATCCCCGCCTCCCTCCTCGTCACGCTCGCGCCGCTCCGGCACCCCGCGCCACTGCCGCTGGAGACGCTGGCGGAAACGCTGTCCACGGCGGACGGGGGAACGGTGACCATCGAGGAACTGCCCTCGGGCCAGGCGGTCCGGATCCGCAGGCTGCTCCGCCAACCGGGCGAGGAGGACCCGCAGCGGGCCCACAACTCGCTCTCGCTGGAGTACCACGTCCCCGTCCCCGGCACGGCGGCGTTCCTGCTGCTCACCTTCTCGACGCCGCTGGAGCCGATCGCGGACGCGATGGCAGAACTCTTCGACGCGATCGCGGCCTCGCTGACCTGGACGGAGTGACGACCCCCATGACGGACGACGACCTCTCGAACCTCGGTCTGGAGTGCTCGGAGGACTGGGTGCCCTTCCCGGTCACCGACACCGACGAATCGGCCATGGACCTGGACTACTGGTCCAAGTACCAGGCGCAGGAACTGGCCGAGCGATACACACGCGACGGCGAGAAGGCCGACATCCGCGCCCTGACCCGGGACCTGAAGCGCGCGGCGACCGACAGCCGCACCCGCACACCCCTCGCGGCCTTCGGCTGGTACGTCAGCGGCCACAACGCGGTGGCCGCCATCATGGAACTGGACGCCATCCACCCCGACGACACGGTCCCCGACGTGTCCCTGTCCTGGCTGACCGAGCACATGACGGTACGGGACCTCGGCGACCCGGACGTCCGCGAGGTACGCCTCCCGCTCGGGGACGCGGTCCGCATCCGCCAGAACTTCATCGGCGAGAAGAAGCGCCTGCTGGGCCCCCGTCCGGTGATCCGCTCCCTCTTCTACGGGGTCCGCCCGAAGGGCATGCGCACGGCGATCACCCTGACCCTGTCCTGGACGGAACCGATCCTGGACGAGCCGGCGGAGCGGATGGGGGACGACATCGCGGGGACGTTGACGGTGTGACGTCGCGCAACTGGCCGGGTCAGCGGTTGACCGACTGGATCTCCTGGACGTTCATGTCCTGCGTCGTCTCGAACGTGCCGTCGGGCAGGTCGCCGCCGCTGCCGTCGGAGCCCTGCCAGGTGATCTGCCAGGTGATGCTGGCCTTCAAATGGTAGGGGGTGCCGTTGGAGGCGTGGAGGTAGGTGATTCCGCACGGGGGCGTTTTGTCGGCGTCGCCCTTGGCGTACGGCGTGCCGATCGAGCCGTCGTCGTTGATGGTGCAGTTGCCGGAGGCGGGGTAGGTCTCGGCGTCCGATGTGCCGGGGTCGAGGTGGAGAGCCACGGGCTTCGCCGTCGTCTCCGCCCACAGGCCGGTGTCGGGGAGTTCCGCGCGGACCTTGACCTCCTTGAAGGTGCCCTTGTCCAGCCACGCCCAGGTCGGGAGGTTGACGGTGGACTTGGCCGTCGGCTTCAGCTCGATCGAGGTACTGGGGACCTTGATCTTGTTGTAGGCGTACTCGGCGAGGGTCTTCGGCGTGGGGGCGTTCGGCACGTCGGGGATCTTGCCGGCGTCGACCCAGAACATGAGCCGGCTGCACAGCGAGGTGTCGTCCACGGCGTTGAGGTCCGGGGCCACTCCGCGCCAGAAGTAGCCGTCCTTGCCGAGGTTGTAGTTCTTGTAGCCCTTCACGGTGTTAGGGGTGCTGAAGGTGCTGATCGCGTCCTTCTCGTCCCTGAAGTGGTCGGTCCAGAGACTCGATCCGTACCACCCGTCGCGCAGGCCGCCGTCGCCGTCCTTCTCGGCGAAGTCCTTCAGCTGCGCCGGGGAGAAGACGGGTTCGTACCAGCACTGCGGCGGCTTCCAGTTCACGTCCGTCGACGAGACCGTGCCCTGCTTGCCACCGGTGGGACCGCTCTGTTGAGTGACCTTGATGCGTGAGTACCGGGCGGAGGCGGTCAGTTCGTTGCCGTTGCTATTGCCTCGCGTGTTGGTGCCCGCGCCTCCGAACGCGTCGGCGGGCGCCGAACCCAGCAGGGTCACGACGAGCGACCCGGCGATCACGGGCGTCGCCCGGTATCGCGCCCTCACTTGGAGCACCCGCCTCGCTCGGAGTGGACGGACGCGTTCTGCCACACGCCCTGCGTGCTCTTCGCCAGGGAGACCGTGTAGAGCACGTAGGGGTTCGTGCCTGCCGGATTCCCCTCGACCTTGCCGGTCTTGCGGTTCCTGGTGGACGCCTTGCTCTCGTCCGTGCAGTAGCTGAGCGACGCCCCCGCACCGGTCTTGGCCACGCTGACCTTGGCGCCGAAGGCGGGCAGTTTGCCGATGACGGTGAGGTTCTTGTCCGTGTACGACTTGATCCACGTCTTGGTCTGCTGGACAACGCCCGCGGTGTCGTAGAAGGCGACGGCCTCGCTGTCGGGGTTGTCGGCGATGATCGCCGCATAGCCCGCCCGGAGTTCTTCCTTCGCGTCGTTGAGCACCGCCTGCTTCACCGGATCGCTGCTGGTCCAGTTCTCGAACGTGAGCTGGAAACTGCTCGGCAGCGTGATCGCCGGGCGCTTGACGCCGGAGGACGCCGAAGACGACGCCGAGGCGGAGGCCGACGGGTTCTTCGACCCCGTGTCCGCGCCCTTGATGTCGTCCGACTTGTCGCCGCCGCCTCCGCCGCAGGCGGTCAGCAGCAGGGCCGCGGTGGTCGTCAGGGTGGTCAGGGTCAGGATGCGGCGGGCCACGGTTGAGTCTCCCCCGGAGTTCGGCGTGTGTGCAGCTGGGAACGAAGCTATCAGGGGCGTATGACAGTGACTTGAGTGGTCGTGGGGGATTGTGCGGGGTATGTGAAGGGGTGGTGCACGGTCGTTGCGAGGTCAACTTCCGACGGAAGTGCATCTATTGGACATGGGTGGGGAAATCGGTGGTGATCGGTCCTTCGGTCTCCCGCCGTCTCTTCGACGCTGTCAGTCCCACTCAATAGGATCTCTGTAGGCTCGACCCACCCCCCGAACCAACTCCTCCCACACACGACCCAGGACACCCGCCATGGCGCGACGCAGCACATCAAGCTCGACGGGAAGCCCCGCGGGGCCGCGGAACCGGACACCGCAGCCGGTGCGCGTGCGCCGGCGTTCGTTCGGGGACTTCGTCAAGGCGTTGTTCGCGTTCATCGCCCTGCTCGTGCTGGTCATCGGCGTGCCCGGCGCCCTCGCCGTGACAGTCGGCTGGCCGCTGCCTCATGGCGCGCCCAGCCTCGACTGGTTGCAGCAGGAGATCACCGTCACGACCTTCCTGCACGTCCTCACCGTGATCGTGTGGCTCGCCTGGGCCCAGTTCACGGCCTGCGTGCTGGTGGAGGTCAAGGCCGCGCTGTCCGGCGTGGGGATCCCGGGGCGGGTCCCCGGCGCGGGCCCCAGCCAGCTGCTCGCGCGGCAGCTCGTCGCCGCGCTGCTGCTCGTCGGTGCCACCGCGGCCAGCCTCACGCCGGGGCTGTCGCAGCTCGGGCACAGCCTGGAGGGCAACCAGAAGGGCACGGTCGCCGCCGCCCAGCAGACCCCGGGCCTCTTCGCGCAGCAGCAGGAGCAGGCCGCCGGTACGGCGGCCGCCCTCGCCGAGCAGGCCACCCACGCCGCCGCCCACGCCGACGCCGGGGGCGGCACGGCCAAGCACGGCGACACGAAGTACTACCGGATCCAGCCGCCCGAGGGCCGTCACCATGACTCCCTGTGGGAGATAGCCCAGCGGCACCTCGGCGACGGCCGCCGGTACAAGGAGATCTACGAGCTCAACAAGGACCGGATCCAGCCCGACGGTTCGCGTCTGTCCGAGGCCAGCCTCATCCGTCCCGGCTGGATCATGGAGATGCCGGGCGACGCGCACGGCGGCGAACTCGTCGAGAACCCCGACGCCCACGTCTCCCACGAGGTGCGGCAGCAGATCCACGACTACGCCAAGACCGGGGATCACGCCAAGGAGCAGGAGCAGGGGCAGCACGCGAGCGGTGGCGGTTCCGGTGCCTCCGGCGGCTCCCACGTGTCCATTCCCCAGCAGCGGCCCGCCCCGGCCGGGGAGCAGGAACAGCAGCACGTCACCCCCGCCGCCGACAGCGGCTCCGGAAGCCACTCCGGAAGCCATTCCTTCGGTCTGCCCGAAGCCCTCGTCGGCGCCCCCCTCCTCGCCGCCGGCCTGCTCGGCGCCCTCGGCCGGCGGCGCCGGCAGGCGATGTGGCAGTCGGCGCTGGGGGCCGTCGGCGGGCGGCGCGGCATGGAGCCGCCGACGCCGACCGGGGACGCCCAGGACGTCCACGACGCGCTGCTCGTCGGGGCCGACCCCGAGGGCGTACGGCTCCTGGACCGTTCGCTGCGGGGCCTTGCCGCCTCCCTCGCCGCCGAGTCGCGCGCGCTGCCCGTCGTCTACGCCGCCTGGCTCAGCAACGGCGATCTGCACCTCCAACTCGCCCAGCCGGCCGGAAAGCCGCCGGCGCCCTGGCAGCTCGGGCAGGACCAGACGTTCTGGATGCTGGCGCGCGCGGACGCCGAGAGGTACGAGGACGTCGACACCGCGGCGCCGTACCCGGGTCTCGTCAGCCTCGGCACCATGGACGACTCGCGGCTGCTGCTCAACCTGGAGGCCGTGCCCGGCATCGTCTCGCTGAGCGGCCGCGAGGCCGACCGGGCTGCCGTGTTCGCCTCCGTCGCCGCCGAACTCGCCACCAACGGCTGGTCGGACCGGATGACCATCACCCTCGTCGGCTTCGGCGAGGACCTCACCGCGCTCGCCCCCAACCGGCTGCGCCACCTCGACGGCATCGAGGCGCTCATCGAGACGATGGAGGCCGAGACCCGGCAGCGGCGCGGCGCCCTCGGTGCCGCCGGCCACGACTCCGTGCTCACCGGCCGCTCCGGGCCCGCCCAGCACACCCGTTGGGCCCCGCACCTCGTCCTGCTCGCCGCCCAGCCCTCCGCCGAGGACGCCGTCAAGCTCGCCGAACTCGCCGCCGACGCCGGCCGGCTCGGCATCGGCTACCTCGTCGGCACCGAGACCGGCGATCTGCCCGGCGCCGCCTGGGAGATGGAGGTCACGCCCGAGGGCAAGCTGCTCGCCCCGCTGCTCGGCCTGGAGCTCGACGCACAGCTCCTGCCGGCCGTTCAGCAGCGCGCGGTCGTCGAGCTGTTCGTCGAGGCCGACCCCGAGCGCGACCCGGACGGCCCGGCCACCACCCCGCCGTTCCTCGTCGACATCAGCGAGCAGGGGCGGCCCGCGGTGTACGCGCGCCTCGTCGGGCCGTACGAGATCATCGGCCTCGACACCCCGGACGGGGAGCGCAGCGCCCTGCTGCACGAGGCGCTCGCCCTGCTGCTTCTGCACCGCGAGGGCGTGCACCCGCGCGTGCTTGCCTCCGCGCTGTGGCCGCGCGGGGTCACCGAGGACGTACGGGACGCGCTCATCGAGCGGCTGCGCACCTGGCTCGGCACCGACCCGGACGGCACGCCCCGGCTCGGCGTCGACACGACGGGGCGGCTCACGCTCGCCAAGTCGGTCGTCTCCGACCTGGACGTGCTGCGCTCCCTGTACCACGAGGCCACCCAGGGCAAGGGAGTCGACAGCCGCGCCGTACGCGGACGGCTGCTCACCGACGCGCTGGTCCTGGTCCGCGGACCGCTGCTCGCCGACCGGCCCGAAGGCCGCTACCGCTGGCTCACCCACGAGATCGTCGACGCCCAACTCCCGCTGCTGGTCGCCGACACCGGCCTCGCCCTGTCCGCGTTCCACCTGGAGAAGGACCGCGCGGAGAAGGCGATCGAGGCGCTGAACGCGGCGCTGAACTCGGCCCCGGACGACGAGCGCCTGTGGAACGAACTGCTGCGCGCCACCCACGCCACCGGCGACACCGCCCGCCTCCGCACCCTCGCCGTCGATCTCCTCGGCCGCGGCGGCGCCCGCGGTCTGCCGCCGCGCACGGAGGCGCTCCTCGACGAGCTGCTGCCGACCTGGCGCGACGGCGCCGCCGCGGCGGGATGAGCGACCTCGCGCTGATCGCCGCCGCCGCGCTGTGGGGTGCGGTGGCGGGGGTGGTGCTGCCCCGGGCGGCCTACCGCTTCTCCGCTCCGCAGGGGGAGGAGTGGCGGACGCTGTGTCCGGGCGGGCATCCGGTGCGGGGGTGGATCGGCCGCGGCCGGTGCCCGGAGTGCGCCGAGTCCTCGTACGGCCCCGGCGCCCCTGTGCTCGCCACGGCCACCGCCCTCGTCTGCGCCGTGCTCGCCGCCACCACCGGCACCCGGCCCGAACTCGGCGTCTGGCTGCTGCTCGCGCCCGTCGGGGTGCTGCTCGCGGTCGTGGACTTCCGGGTGCAGCGGCTGCCGGACGCGCTGACGCTGCCGCTCGCGGGAGCCGCGCTCGCACTCCTCGGCCTGGTGACACTGCTGCCCGAGCACGCCGGTGACTGGTTCACCGCGCTGTACGGCGCCCTGGCGCTCGGCGGCGGCTACTTCGTGCTGTTCCTCATCAACCCCGGCGGCATGGGCTTCGGCGATGTGAAGCTGGCGCTGGGGACGGGCGCCGTACTGGGGTGGTACGGCTGGCCGACCGTCATGCTCGGCACCTTCGCCGGCTTCCTGTTCGGCGCGCTGTACGGCGGTGCCCTCGTCGTCGCGCGGCGGGCGGGGCGCAAGACGGCCATACCGTTCGGGCCGTTCCTGATCGCGGGCGCGTACGCGGGACTCCTGACCGGGGCGTACGCGGCCTGACGTCGGCCGGGCCGGAGCCCTGGCGTAGGCTGGCCGGGTCCGTCCACAACCCTTGACGAAAGGGACGTCCCGGTGACCGAGAAGGCCGACCTCACGTCTTTTGATGTCACAGCCGTGCTCGACCGTGCCGCGGCCGGTGGACGGATCACCCCCGAGGAGGCGCTCGTCCTCTACCGCGACGCCCCGCTGCACGCGCTGGGTGCCGCCGCCGACGCCGTGCGCCGCCGCAACTACGCGGGCACCGAGCACATCGCGACGTACATCATCGAGCGCAACATCAACTACACGAACGTGTGCGTCACCGCGTGCAAGTTCTGCGCCTTCTACGCCGCCCCCAAGGACACGGCCAAGGGCTGGACCCGCGACCTCGACGACATCCTGCGCCGCTGCGCGGAGACCGTGGAGCTGGGCGGCACGCAGATCATGTTCCAGGGCGGGCACCACCCGGACTACGGCGTCGAGTACTACGAGAAGCACTTCGCCGCCATCAAGAAGGAGTTCCCGCAGCTCGTCATCCACAGCCTGGGGGCGAGCGAGGTCGAGCACATGGCCCGGATCTCGAAGGTGTCGGTCGAGGATGCCATCACCCGGATCCACCAGGCCGGTCTGGACTCCTTCGCGGGCGCCGGCGCCGAGTTGCTGCCCGAGCGGCCGCGCAAGGCCATCGCCCCGCTCAAGGAGAGCGGCGAGCGCTGGCTGGAGATCATGGAGATCGCGCACGGGCTGGGTGTGGAGTCCACGTCGACGATGCTCATGG
Organism: Streptomyces sp. NPDC025638; assembly: GCF_055558775.1. Classification (NCBI taxonomy): domain Bacteria; kingdom Bacillati; phylum Actinomycetota; class Actinomycetes; order Kitasatosporales; family Streptomycetaceae; genus Streptomyces; species Streptomyces sp. NPDC025638. The sequence continues at coordinate 144,088 of NZ_JBVHLX010000017.1, forward strand.
GCACCGGCGAGACCAACGCCGAGCGCATCGAGCACCTGCGGATGATCCGGGACGTACAGGACCGCACGGGCGGCTTCCGCGCCTTCATCCCGTACACCTACCAGCCCGAGAACAACCATCTGAAGGGCCGCACCCAGGCCACGCTCTTCGAGTACCTGCGGATGATCGCGATCGCCCGCCTCTTCCTGGACAACGTCCGGCACATCCAGGGCTCCTGGCTGACCACGGGCAAGGAGGTCGGCCAGCTGTCCCTGCACTACGGCGCCGACGACCTCGGCTCGATCATGCTGGAGGAGAACGTCGTCTCCTCGGCCGGCGCCAAGCACCGCTCCAACCGCCTGGAGATCATCGACCTGATCCGCAAGGCGGGGCGTGTCCCGGCGCAGCGCTCGACGACGTACGAGCACCTCGTCGTGCACGACGACCCGGCGAACGACCCGGTCGACGAGCGCGTGATGTCGCACATCTCGTCGACGGCGATCGAGGGCGGGACGGCCCACCCCGAGCTGAAGCTGCTCGCGTCCAACTGAGCCGACCAGAGCCGACCAGAGCCGACCGGGGCCGAGCCGACCAGGGCCGACCAGAGCCAACCAGGGGTTCCGTGCTGACACTTCACGTCGCCGAGCATTCGCCCGAGACGGCGGTTCTGGTCGACGGCGCCTCCGTCGCCGCCGTCGGCCGGTACGAGGAACTGGCCGCCGCCCACCCGCGGGCGCGGGTGCGGCGCTGGCCCGGCATCCTGACGCCGGGACTGCTGAACCCGTACGGCCCGGAGCTTCTCGAGGGCACGTACCATCCCGACCCGCGCGAGGCCGATGCCCTCGGGACGGAGCCCATCGGCGGCGAGCGGGCGCGGGAGATCTTCCGTACCGACCCCGCCCGCCTCGGCGCGAGCGCGCGGCGCGGGATCCAGCGGATGCTGGCGCACGGCACGGTGGCGCTGGCCGGGGAGCTGCGGTCGCGGGCCGTGGTCGACGCGGTGCGCAGGGCCGGGCTCGCGGTCGGACAGCGGCCGGACCGGCTGCCGGGCCCGGCGGCGCTGTCCCCCACCCCGCTGATCCTGCTGCCGGGGCTGGTGCCGGGCGGTCCGGCCCGATTCGCCGTGTTCGATGTCGCGGACCGCGCCGAACTGGTCCGGCGCGGCGCCGGAACCTGTGTGGCGACCGTGATCGGCGGGCGGCTGGTGTACCGCGGCCGGTGACCGGGTTCGGCCGGAGAACCTCTGCCCGAAGGCACGCGGCGGTGCGGAAGATGCCGAGGCCGCTGCCATGACGTCGTACCCCCTGCTGCCACAATGGTCGGGTGACCCGCGCATCCCTGGACAAGCAGCCGCACGAAGTCGCCTCGATGTTCGACAACGTGGCGGAACGGTACGACCTCACGAACGACGTGCTGTCCCTCGGCCAGGACCGGCGATGGCGCAAGGAGGTCGCGAGAGCGGTCGACGCGCGCCCCGCACAGAAGGTGCTGGACCTGGCGGCGGGTACGGCCACCTCGTCGCTGCCCTTCGCCCAGACCGGCGCCTACGTCGTCCCCTGCGACTTCTCCCTCGGCATGCTCCAGGTCGGCAAGCGGCGCAACCCCTGGCTGCCCTTCACGGCCGGGGACGCGACGAGGCTGCCGTTCAAGGACGACACCTTCGACGCGGTGACGATCTCCTTCGGGCTGCGCAATGTGCAGGACACGGATGCCGCGCTGCGCGAGATGTACCGGGTGACCCGGCCGGGCGGGCGGGTCGTGATCTGCGAGTTCTCGCACCCGACGTGGGCGCCCTTCCGGACCGTCTACACCGAGTACCTGATGAGGGCCCTGCCGCCGGTCGCGCGGGCCGTCTCCTCCAACCCGGACGCCTACGTCTACCTCGCCGAGTCCATCCGCGCCTGGCCCGACCAGCCCGCGCTGGCCGAGCGGCTGCGCAAGGCGGGCTGGTCGAAGGTGGCGTACCGGAACCTCACCGGCGGTGTGGTGGCCCTGCACCGGGGCTTCAAGGAGAGCTGATCACCTCGAACGCGTCCCCGGGCTCGTCGAGCCGGCGCTGCATCCCGCCGGAGGGCGGTCTCGGAATGCGCGGCTCGCGCACGCCTCCGCCGCCGTCGCCCTCACCGAAGTCGAACCACACATAGACCATCGAGTCCCTCGGCACCTCGGCACCCGGCTGCGGGTACTGGCGGACGACGTAGTCGACGACGGTGTGGTGGAAGTCCGGCCGGTCCGGCGCGTTGAGCGACAGGCCCCACACGCGGGCCGTCTCGCGCGCGTCCACGGCCATGAGACCGACGAGCCGTGGAACGCGCACTTCGGGTGTTTTGGGTGTTATGCGCACAGATGTCACCCCCAGCGACATGGGAAGGGTAACTCCGACGCGTCCCCGATCGGAAGCGTTTGGTGTCTTTCTGTGACAGCTGACTACCCTGAGTCACAAGTCCAGTCGGTAGCAGTGCCCCTCGCGCCGTACGCCGGGCGTCACGAAGGTCTCCGCGTGGCGCATGCCCAGCCGTCGGGTGACCGCGATCGAGCGCTCGTTGCGGGCGTCGACCATCGCTACGACGCCCGGCACCCCGGCCGCCCGCAGCCGCTCCAGGGTCTCCTGCGCGGCCGCGGTGACATATCCCCTGCCCCAGTGCGCCCGCCCGAGCCGCCAGCCGATCTCGGTCTCGCCCGTCGGCCCCCACTCCCGCTCCCAGGGCTGGGCGCCCGTGAAGCCGATGACCTCGCCCGACTCGTCGAGCATGGTCCACAGGCAGAAGCCGCGCTCGGCGTCGTGCCGCCGCTGGCGGGCGGTGAGCTCCTCGTAGACGGACAGCTCCGCGGCCCTGCCGCCGTGGAACTCCATGACGTCCGGGTCGGCGAAGATCCGGTGCCAGGCGAACGCGTCCTCGTGGGTGGGCACGCGCAGCCGCACTGCGGGGAGAGCTCGGTTCACGGGGCATCCCTTCGGCCGGTGATCAATCGTGCTGAATAGACTGCCCATGTCCGGTGCCGGTCGGCACGCAGATTTCGAACCTTGGGGAGATCCCGCCGTGACCGAGCCCCTCTCCGGCAACTCCGCCGATGTGATCGTCGTGGGCGCGGGGCCAGCCGGCTCCACGACCGCGTATCACCTCGCCCGGGCCGGCCTCGACGTACTCCTGCTGGAGAAGACCGAGTTCCCGCGCGAGAAGGTGTGCGGCGACGGACTCACCCCGCGGGCCGTCAAACAGCTGGTGTCGATGGGCATCGACCTCTCCGAGGAGGCCGGCTGGCTGCGCAACAAGGGCCTGCGGATCATCGGCGGCGGCTCCCGGCTCCAGCTCGACTGGCCGGATCTCGCCTCCTATCCGAACTACGGACTCGTCCGCAAGCGCGACGACTTCGACGAGCAGCTGGCCCGTAACGCCCAGAAGGCGGGGGCGCGTCTGCACGAGCGCTGCAACGTCTCCGGCCCGATCGTCGACGAGCGCACCGGCCGCATCACCGGTGTGACGGCCAAGCTCGGCGAGGAGAAGCGGGAAGTCACCTTCCACGCGCCCCTGGTGGTGGCCGCCGACGGCAACTCCACCCGGCTGTCCCTGGCGATGGGCCTGCACCGCCGCGAGGACCGCCCGATGGGCGTCGCGGTGCGTACGTACTTCACCTCCCCGCGCCACGAGGACGACTACCTGGAGTCCTGGCTGGAACTGTGGGACCGCCGTGGCCCCCAGGACCGCCTGCTGCCGGGCTACGGCTGGATCTTCGGCATGGGCGACGGCACCTCCAACGTCGGCCTCGGCGTGCTGAACACCTCCGACTCCTTCAAGGAACTGGACTGGCGCGAGGTCCTTAAAGCCTGGTGCGCGTCCATGCCGGAGGACTGGGGCTACACCCCGGAGAACATGACCGGCCCGATCCGCGGCGCCGCCCTGCCGATGGCCTTCAACCGCCAGCCGCACTACACCAAGGGCCTGCTGCTCGTCGGCGACGCCGGCGGCCTGGTGAACCCCTTCAACGGCGAGGGCATCGCCTACGCCATGGAGTCCGGCCAGCTCGCCGCCGACGTCATCGTCCAGGCGCACGCGCGGGCGACGCCGGGCCAGCGCGAACTGGCCCTGCAGCGCTACCCGCGCGTCCTGAAGGACACCTACGGCGGCTACTACACGCTGGGCCGCGCCTTCGTGAAGCTCATCGGCAACCCGAAGGTCATGCAGATCGCGACCCAGCGCGGCCTGACCCACCCGCTCCTGATGAAGTTCACCCTCAAGCTCCTGGCCAACCTCACCGACCCGACGGGCGGCGACGCGATGGACCGGATCATCAACGGGCTGAGCAAGGTGGCCCCGAAGGCCTGACCCATCTGTCGCTACTGCCGCCCGGAAGGCCCGGCCCAGCTGCCGCTCAGGGCCTCGATGTTGGCGGCCCGGCGGGCGAAGACCTCTTCCCGCCGGTCCGCCACCTGCCGCAGCGCCTCCTTGCGCTCCCGCTCGGAGAGCCGGTCCAGATACACCTGACCGTCGAGGTGGTCGGCCTCGTGCGCGAGACAGCGCGCGAAGTACCCCGTCCCCTCGATGACGAGCGGTCGGCCGTCCCGGTCCTGCCCGCGTACGACAGCCCGGTCCGGGCGGGGTACGTCCATCACGGCGCCGGGCACCGACAGGCACCCCTCGCCCTCGTCGAGCAGCCGCCGTCCGGCCCGGTCCGGCGGGTCGAGGACGGGGTTGACGATGTGCCCGACATGTCGGACTCCGTCGTCGTCGGGGCAGTCGTACACGAACAGCCGCAGATCCACTCCGACCTGGTTCGCCGCGAGCCCCGCTCCGTCGGCGATGTACATCGTCAGGAACATGTCGTCGATGAGTGCGGCGAGGTCGGGCCCGAACTCGGTGACGTCCCGGCAGGGCTTGTGCAGGACCTCCTCGCCCACCTCGGTGATCCGGCGCACCGATCCGCGCCGGGCCTCGGGCGCGAGCGGGGGGTACGCCTCGACGGGCCTGCCCTGTACGAAAACGCTCGGCATGAGTGTGTCTCCTTGTGATTGTGAGGATGCTGTGGGTGGCGGGGGAACGGGGTTCCGGCTTCCCGGGCCCTGCCTACCCTCCGGTTCTCATGACAACAGAACACGCGCAACAGCCCCAGGAGAACGCCGGACACTCCCGCAGACGCTTCTGTCCGCCGCCGGGGCGACGGTCGCCGGGGAGCGGTCGGTGCCACCGTCTTAGGGCCCGCCGCCGGCGCCGCCGCCGCGCCGTCCGGGAAACGGGTCGCCGTCCTCGGCGGCGGCGTCTCCGGCCTCAGTGCCGCCCACGAACTCGCCGAACGTGGCTACGCCGTCACCGTCTACGAGTACTACGACGCCCTCGGCGGCAAGGCCCGCTCCATGGACGTCCCCGGCACGGCCTCGGGCGGCCGCAGACCGCTCCCCGCAGAGCACGGCTTCCGCTTCTTCCCGGCTTCTACCGGAACCTGCCGGACACCATGCGCCGCATCCCCTTCCCCGGCAACGCGAACGGCGTCCACGACAACCTCCGCAGCGGCACCGAGGCCCGGTTCGCCCGCGCATCCGGCCGCCCGGATCTGCACTTTCCCCTGCGCCGGGTCACCACCCCGCCCGCACCCGGCGACATCACCCCGGCATGGCTGCGCGACCAGATCCTGTCCGCCCTCGACCTCGGCACCCGGCTGCCCGCCCACGAGGCCGCCTACTTCGCCGACCGGCTGCTGGTCCACCTCACCAGCTGTGACGCCCGCCGCGAGGACCAGTGGGAGAAGACGTCGTGGTGGGACTTCATCCGGGCCGGGGAGATGAGCACCGAGTATCAGGTGCCCCCATGGTCGGCCGCGTCACCATCGAGGCCCTGCTGCTGTGGGGCCTGCCCGGCCGGGGCATGGACGGCGACGCCGACGTCGACCGCGTCCTCAATGCCCCGACCAGCGAGGCCTGGATCAACCCCTGGAAGAGGTATCTGCGCTCCCTCGGCGTCGAGTTCGTGCTCGGCACGGAGGTCCGGGAGGTGGTCCACGAGAGCGGCCCGGTGACCGGCGTGCGTGTCACGCCCCGCGGCGGCGGCGCGGAGCGCACGGTCACCGTCGACCACTACGTCTCGGCGATGCCCGTCGAACACGCCCGCGCGACCTGGGGCCCGGCCCTGCGCGCTGCCGACCCGCAGTTCGGGCGGTGCGACGCGCTGAAGTCGGACTGGATGACTGGCGTGATGTTCTATCTGCGCACGCCCACACCCGTCGTGCACGGGCACATCAACTGCCTCGACTCACCCCGGGGGGTCACCGGCATCGGCCAGTCCCAGTTCTGGGACGGACGGGACTTTACGCGCGACTACGGGGACGGGCAGGCCCATGAATGCCTGTCCACGATCATCTCCGAGTCGGACAAACCCGGCATCCTCTACGGCAAGACGGCCCGCGTGGGGGTACCTCCCTGCTCAAAGAGCTCGGGGGAGCACCAAGGAGGAGATCGTCGCCGAACTCTGGGCTCAGCTGAAGGACGGACTGAACGACCCCGGCAGGACGACCCTCACCGACGGGGACCGGCTCGGCTGGTTCATGGACCCGGCCGTGACGGGCCTGGGAGGCCCCGAGCCGCGCAACCGCGAGCAGTTCCTCATCCACCCCACGGGCACCCTCCACAACCGCCCCTCGGCCCGCACGAAGGTGCCGAACTTCTTCCTCGCGGGCGACTACGTCCGTACGGACGTCGACCTGGCCACGATGGAGGGCGCCGACGAGTCCGCGCGACGAACCGTCAACGCACTGCTCGATACGGACAATTCAGGCATGGAGCGGTGCCGTGTGTGGGACCTGTTCCGTCCGCCGGAGCTGGAGCCCCTGAAACGGGTCGACGAGCTGCGCCACCGGCTGGGCCTGCCCAACACCTTCGACCTGGGGTGCACGCGAAGGGCCGCTGCCCCCGAGCGGCTGCGGCCCTTCACGTGAATACGGCGTGCTGTGGCGGTGTGCTCCTAGAGCACCCGCACCGCGCCGGTCGGCGGGTCGTACGACAGCGGCTTCTCCACGATGCCGGTGGACGGGTTCTGCGCGCCGACGAACATGCCGTCGCCGACGTACACCGCCACGTGGTACGCGCTGCCCGCGCCGCCCCAGTAGAGGATGTCGCCCGGCTGCAGGTTGCTCAGCGAGACCTGGGTGCCGGCGGTCGACTGGGACTGCGAGACACGCGGCAGGCTGATGCCGACCTGCTTGAAGGCGGCCTGCACGAGACCGGAGCAGTCGTAGGCGCTGGGGCCGGTGGCGCCCAGGACGTAGGACTTGCCGATCTGCGCCTTCACGAAGGAGACGACGGCCGCGGCCGAACCGGTGGCCGTGGACGTGCTGGAGTTCGTGCTGGTGGCGCTGAGAGTGGTCCGCTCGGCGGTGCGGCTGGCGCGCGCGGCGGCGGCCTTGCGGGCGGCCTCGGCGGCCTTCTTCTTGGCCTCCGCCTTCTGCTTCGCCTCGGCGAGATCCGCCTTGGCCTGCTTTGCGGCATTTGCGGCGGCCGCGTCACGCTCGGCCTGCAGCTGGTAGTTCGCGGCGGCCTGCTGAGTGGCGTCCGCGGACTGGGCGACCTGGGTGGCCATGTCGGCCGTCAGGGCGGGCAGTTCGAGCGTCTGCGTCACAGGCTCGTCGGCGTAGGCCGACGCCGACGCGCCGGCAGCGGCCAGGCTGAGGACGCCACCGGCAACTCCGGCCCGCATCGCGATCGTCGACGCGCTGCGGCTGCGGGGCTTCCGGTGGCTGCGTATGTGAGCGGTGTGGGACATGAGAACAACGGGTACCAGGGGCTCCTTCATATCTTCAAGAAACGTGTGCTGCGCCACAGTTGTTCAATCGAGACCGTGAACCCCGGGCGCGCCGTTCTTTATTGACGCCGTAACGGACATTGCGGACTACCGTGATCAAGCCCGTGATCATGTCGTTTCGTTATTACGTCCGAATTGCCCTGCACCTACCACCGCATGGGGTCGGTGGCCAAGCCCGGTTCTCAGGCCGCTCTCATGAATGTGGCGGAGGTCACGGAACGGTTACCGAAGGGGTGGCGTCCCGCGCGTGGATCGGTCGCGTCGGGCTCGTGAATCCGTGCACGCGTCCACATCGCACCCCGGGCGGCCCCCTGATGTGTGAACGGACCCCACTAGCAGGACGCCATGTCCAACACGAATTTGCATGCAAGAGAAGCCTCTTGATATTGAGACGACCCCTCCGGCCTGCGACGACGAGCGAAAATGTCACTTTTGGTGAACGCCTGAACGCTTCTCGTGCGAAGATCACCGCTCATCCGACTTCATGATCGTTCGTCAGGTGGCAGAGATCACAAAGGTTCGGTAATACCCCGTGTCGCAGATCACAGAGTCGCGGGCATAGGATGCGAGGCAGTTGGGCTTGTGACCTGCTTCACATGTTCTCGATCTTCGTCCGGGGTGAGCGGGGTTCGGGGGACCGGTGGGGCGGAAGTGGGCCCATGGCAACCCGCCAGCAGTCAGTGCCGACTGAGAGGAGCGAGGAGCGGTGAACGCGTATGCGCCCATCCTCGTACTGGGAGCCCTCGGGGCAGGCTTTGCGATCTTCTCCGTGGTCATGGCCACGCTGATCGGTCCGAAGCGGTACAACCGCGCCAAGCTCGAGGCGTACGAGTGCGGTATCGAGCCGACCCCCACGCCGGCCGGCGGCGGGCGTTTCCCGATCAAGTACTACCTGACGGCGATGCTCTTCATCGTCTTCGACATCGAGATCGTCTTCCTTTACCCCTGGGCCGTCACCTTCGACGCCCTGGGTGTTTTCGGGCTCGTGGAGATGTTGCTCTTCGTGCTCACCGTCTTCGTCGCCTACGCGTACGTATGGCGGCGCGGCGGCCTGGAATGGGACTGAGGGGCCTAACGACATGGGACTCGAAGAAAAGCTGCCGAGCGGCTTCCTGCTGACCACCGTCGAGCAGGCCGCGGGCTGGGTGCGCAAGGCGTCCGTCTTCCCCGCCACGTTCGGCCTGGCCTGCTGCGCCATCGAGATGATGACGACCGGCGCCGGCCGCTACGACCTGGCACGCTTCGGCATGGAGGTCTTCCGCGGTTCACCGCGGCAGGCGGACCTGATGATCGTCGCGGGCCGGGTGAGCCAGAAGATGGCGCCGGTGCTGAGGCAGGTCTACGACCAGATGCCCAACCCGAAGTGGGTGATCTCCATGGGCGTCTGCGCCTCCTCGGGCGGCATGTTCAACAACTACGCGATCGTCCAGGGCGTCGACCACATCGTCCCGGTCGACATCTATCTGCCCGGCTGCCCGCCCCGGCCCGAGATGCTGATGGACGCGATCCTCAAGCTCCACCAGAAGATCCAGTCCTCCAAGCTCGGTGTGAATGCCCAGGAAGCGGCCCGCGAGGCGGAGGAGGCCGCGCTCAAGGCGCTGCCCACGATCGAGATGAAGGGGCTGCTGCGGTGAGCGACGCGAACGGCACCAGCGGTGCTTCCAACGGCGTGAACCCCGACAAGGACCTCGCCGCCGACAACCTCCCCGGCCAGCGCGGCCAGGGCGGCGAGGAGATCCGCGTCCAGCGCGGCATGTTCGGCGCCAACAACGGCGGCGACACCTCCGGATACGGCGGTCTCGTCCGCTCGGTCCGGCTCCCGGGACCCGCGAACCGCCCCTACGGCGGCTGGTTCGACGAGGTCGCCGACGAACTGGAGGGCGCCCTGGAGGAACAGGGACTCCTCCCCGAGAACGCCATCGAGAAGACGGTCGTCGACCGCGGCGAGCTCACCTTCCACATCGATCGCGAGCACCTCGTCCGGGTCGCCCAGACCCTGCGCGACGACCCGGCCCTGCGCTTCGAGCTCTGCACCGGCGTCAGCGGCGTCCACTACCCGCACGACAAGGGCCGCGAGCTGCACGCCGTCTACCACCTGCGCTCGATCACCCACAACCGGCTGGTCCGCCTGGAGGTCAGCGCCCCGGACGGCGACCCGCACATCCCGTCCCTGGTCTCCGTGTACCCGACCAACGACTGGCACGAGCGCGAGACCTACGACTTCTTCGGGATCGTCTTCGACGGTCACCCGGCCCTGACGCGGATCATGATGCCGGACGACTGGCAGGGCCATCCGCAGCGCAAGGACTACCCCCTCGGCGGCATCCCCGTCGAGTACAAGGGCGCCCAGATCCCGGCTCCGGACCAGCGGAGGTCGTACTCGTGAGCACGCAGTCAGCATCCGCAGCCTCGGCCGCCTCGGCGCGCGAGACCACCGAGGGCACCGTATATACGGTCACCGGTGGCGACTGGGACGAGATCGTCCAGTCCGCGGCCCGCGCCGACGACGAGCGCATCGTCGTCAACATGGGTCCCCAGCACCCGTCCACCCATGGAGTGCTTCGACTCATCCTGGAGATCGAGGGCGAGACGGTCACCGAGGCCCGCTGCGGCATCGGCTATCTCCACACGGGCATCGAGAAGAACCTCGAATTCCGCACATGGACTCAGGGCACCACGTTCGTGACGCGCATGGACTACCTGACGTCCTTCTTCAACGAGACCGCCTACTGTCTCGCCGTCGAGAAGCTCCTCGGCATCGAGGACGCCATCACCGAGCGCGCCAAGATCATCCGGGTGCTCCTGATGGAGCTGAACCGGTTGTCCTCCCACCTGGTGTGCATCGCCACCGGCGGCATGGAGCTCGGCGCCACCACGATCATGATCTACGGATTCCGTGATCGTGAAATGATTCTCGACATCTACGAGCTGGTCACGGGCCTGCGCATGAACCACGCGTACATCCGGCCCGGCGGACTCGCCCAGGACCTGCCGCCCGGCGCGGTGGACCACATCCGCGAGTTCGTGAAGAAGATGAAGAAGAACCTCCCGGAGTACGACAAGCTCGCCACCGGGAACCCCATCTTCAAGGCCCGCATGCAGGACATCGGCTACCTCGACCTGGCCGGCTGCATGGCCCTCGGCGCCACCGGCCCGATCCTGCGCTCCACCGGCCTGCCGCACGACCTGCGCAAGACCCAGCCCTACTGCGGCTACGAGACCTACGACTTCGAGGTCCCGACCGCGGACTCCTGCGACTCCTACGGACGCTTCCTGATCCGCCTGGAGGAGATGCGCCAGTCGCTCCACATCGTCGAGCAGTGTCTGGACCGGCTGCAGCCCGGACCGGTCATGGTCGCCGACAAGAAGATCGCCTGGCCCGCCCAGCTCGCCCTGGGACCGGACGGACTGGGCAACTCCCTCGACCACATCAAGAAGATCATGGGCACCTCCATGGAGGCCCTGATCCACCACTTCAAGCTGGTCACCGAGGGCTTCCGCGTACCGCCGGGACAGGCGTACGCGGCAGTCGAGTCGCCCAAGGGCGAGCTCGGGGTGCACGTCGTGTCCGACGGTGGCACCCGCCCCTACCGGGTCCACTTCCGGGACCCGTCCTTCACCAACCTGCAGGCCATGGCGGCCATGTGCGAAGGCGGCCAGGTCGCCGACGTCATCGTCGCCGTCGCATCCATCGACCCCGTGATGGGAGGCGTCGACCGGTGAGCACGAGTTCTTCGGAGCGGGGCGTCAGCCTGGGCATGCCCGAGCTGCCCGCACCCGACTACCCGGACGACGTCCGAGCCCGGCTGGAGGCGGACGCGCGCGAGGTCATCGCGCGTTACCCCGACTCCCGGTCAGCGCTCCTGCCGTTGCTGCACCTCGTGCAGTCGGAGGAGGGCCATATCACGCGCACCGGGATGCAGTTCTGCGCGAACATGCTGGACCTGACCACGGCTGAGGTCACCGCGGTCGCCACCTTCTACACCATGTACCGGCGCAGGCCGGGCGGCGACTACCAGGTCGGCGTCTGCACCAACACGCTGTGCGCGGTGATGGGCGGCGACGCGATCTTCGAGTCCCTCCAGGACCACCTGGGCCTCGGCAACGGCGAGACCACCGACGACGGCAAGGTCACCCTGGAGCACATCGAGTGCAACGCGGCCTGCGACTTCGCGCCGGTCGTGATGGTCAACTGGGAGTTCTTCGACAACCAGACCCCCGCGAGCGCACGGCAACTGGTCGACGACCTCCGCGAGGGACGCCCCGTCGAGCCCACGCGCGGGGCGCGCCTGTGCACCTTCAAGGAGACCTCCCGCATACTGGCCGGCTTCCCCGACGAGCGGCCCGGGGCCGTCGAGGAGAGCGGCAGCGCCGGCCCCGCTTCGCTGGTGGGCCTTCGCCTGGCAAAGGGAGAGACCGCACCCGCGCGGGTGGTGCATCCGCGGGACGGCGGACCGCACGACGAGCCGCAGGACACATCGGCCGCCGACCCGGACCACCCGGCAGGGCCTACCGCCGAGGAGGGGGAGTGATGACCGTGGCAGCCGATCTCAAGGACACCAGCCCCGAGAAGCTGCTCGCACCCGTGCTGTCGGCCTTCTGGGACGAGGACAGGTCCTGGACGCTGGACGTCTACCGGAGGCACGAAGGGTACGAGGGACTGCGCAAGGCGCTCGCCATGTCGCCGGACGACCTGATCGCGTACGTCAAGGACTCCGGTCTGCGCGGGCGCGGCGGCGCGGGATTCCCGACCGGAATGAAATGGCAGTTCATTCCGCAGGGTGATGGAAAACCGCACTATCTAGTTGTCAACGCCGACGAATCGGAGCCCGGGACCTGCAAAGACATCCCGCTCCTCTTCGCGAACCCGCACAGCCTCATCGAGGGCATTGTGATCGCGTGCTATGCCATCAGGTCGTCGCATGCCTTCATCTATCTGCGGGGTGAAGTCGTCCCCATTCTGCGGCGGTTGCACGAGGCCGTGCGCGAGGCCTACGAGGCGGGCTACCTCGGCGAGAACATCCTGGGCAGCGGACTGAATCTCCAGCTCACCGTGCACGCCGGCGCCGGCGCGTACATCTGCGGTGAGGAGACCGCACTGCTCGACTCGCTCGAAGGCCGCCGTGGTCAACCGCGGCTCCGTCCCCCCTTCCCTGCCGTCGAGGGCCTCTATGCGTGCCCGACTGTTGTGAACAACGTCGAGTCCATCGCGTCGGTTCCCGCCATCCTGAAAAACGGCAAGGAATGGTTCAGGTCGATGGGCAGCGAGAAGTCGCCCGGCTTCACGCTCTACTCGCTCAGCGGCCACGTCGCCAGCCCCGGCCAATACGAGGCGCCGCTCGGCATCACGCTCCGCCAACTCCTGGAGATGAGTGGCGGGATGCGCCCCGGGCACCACCTCAAGTTCTGGACTCCGGGCGGCTCCTCGACGCCGATGTTCACCGAGGAGCACCTCGACGTCCCGCTCGATTACGAAGGAGTGGGCGCCGCGGGTTCCATGCTCGGCACAAAGGCCCTGCAGTGCTTCGACGAGACCACCTGCGTCGTGCGCGCCGTGACCCGCTGGACCGAGTTCTACGCCCACGAGTCCTGCGGCAAGTGCACACCCTGCCGCGAAGGCACGTACTGGCTCGTCCAGTTGATGCGTGACATCGAGGCCGGCAAGGGCGCCATGACCGACCTCGACAAGCTCTACGACATCGCCGACAACATCAACGGCAAGGCCTTCTGCGCCCTCGGCGACGGTGCCGCCTCGCCGATCTTCTCCTCGCTCAAGTACTTCCGCGAGGAGTACGAGCAGCACATCACGGGCCGGGGCTGCCCCTTCGACCCGGCAAAGTCGACGGCCTGGGCCGACCGCCCGGAGGTGAACGCATGACCGTGACCACCAGCACTCCCACGGGAGGGGGAGAGGCGGCGGTCCCGCCGCAGGACCTCGTCACGCTGACGATCGACGGCATGGAGATCAGCGTGCCCAAGGGCACCCTGGTCATCCGGGCCGCCGAGCAGCTCGGCGTCGAGGTCCCCCGGTTCTGCGACCACCCCCTCCTCGACCCGGTCGGCGCCTGCCGCCAGTGCATCGTCGAGGTCGAGGGCCAGCGCAAGCCCATGGCGTCGTGCACGATCACATGTACGGACGGGATGGTGGTGAGGACTCAGCTCACCTCGCCGGTCGCCGAGAAGGCGCAGCACGGTGTGATGGAGTTCCTCCTCATCAACCACCCGCTGGACTGCCCGGTCTGCGACAAGGGCGGCGAGTGCCCGCTGCAGAACCAGGCGATGTCGCACGGCAACGCCGAGTCCCGCTTCGACGGCCGCAAGCGGACGTACGAGAAGCCCGTCCCGATCTCCACCCAGGTGCTGCTCGACCGCGAGCGGTGCGTGCTGTGCGCCCGCTGCACCCGGTTCTCCAACCAGATCGCGGGCGACCCGATGATCGAGCTGCTGGAGCGGGGCGCGCTGCAGCAGGTCGGCACCGGCGAGGGCGACCCCTTCGAGTCGTACTTCTCCGGGAACACCATCCAGATCTGCCCGGTCGGCGCGCTGACGTCGGCGGCGTATCGCTTCCGCTCCCGCCCCTTCGACCTCGTCTCCTCGCCCTCCGTGTGCGAGCACTGCTCCGGCGGCTGCGCCACCCGCACCGACCACCGGCGCGGCAAGGTCATGCGGCGGCTCGCCGCCAACGACCCCGAGGTCAACGAGGAGTGGATGTGCGACAAGGGACGCTTCGCGTTCCGGTACGCGCACCTCAAGGACCGGCTGGACACACCCCTGGTGCGCAACGCCGAGGGTGAGCTCGAACCGGCGTCCTGGCCGGAGGCGCTGCAGATCGCCGCGCAGGGGCTGCTGGCCTCGCGCGGCAGGACCGGTGTCCTGGCCGGCGGGCGGCTGACCGTCGAGGACGCCTACGCCTACAGCAAGTTCGCGCGCGTGGCCCTCGACACGAACGACATCGACTTCCGCGCGCGCGTGCACAGCGGCGAGGAGGCCGACTTCCTGGCCGCCCGCGTCGCCGGACACGGCCGCGACCTCGACGGTACGGGCGTCACGTACACCTCCCTGGAGAAGGCACCCGCCGTCCTGCTGGTCGGGTTCGAGTCCGAGGAGGAGGCGCCCGGCGTCTTCCTGCGGCTGCGCAAGGCGTGGCGGAAGCACAAGCAGAAGGTGTTCTCGCTGGCCACGCACGCCACCCGGGGCCTGGAGAAGGCGGGCGGCACGCTGCTGCCGGCCGCTCCCGGCACCGAGACCGAGTGGCTGGACGCGCTCGCGAGCGGGGTCGGCCTGGAGGAGCCGGGGACGAAGGCGGCCGAGGCGCTGCGCGCCGCGGGCTCGGTGATCGTCGTCGGTGAGCGGCTGGCCGCGGTCGCCGGTGGCCTCACCGCCGCCGTACGGGCCGCTGCCGCGACCGGCGCCCAGCTGGTGTGGATCCCGCGCCGGGCCGGGGAGCGCGGCGCGATCGAGGCGGGCGCGCTGCCGTCGCTGCTGCCGGGCGGACGTCCGGCCACCGACCCCCGCGCGCGTGAGGAGGTCGCCGCGGCCTGGGGAGTCGCCGAACTCCCGCTCCGCTACGGCCGGGACACCGACCGGATCATCGACGCCGCCGCGAGCGGAGAGCTCCAGGCGCTGCTGGTCGCCGGTGTGGAGGTCGCCGACCTGCCCGATCCGGCACGCGCGCGTGAGGCCCTGTCCGAGGTCGGCTTCGTCGTGTCGCTGGAGCTGCGGCCCGGCGAGGTCACCGAGCTCGCCGACGTCGTGTTCCCGGTCGCCGCGGTCGCCGAGAAGGCGGGCACCTTCCTCAACTGGGAGGGCCGGGCCCGCTTCTTCGAGGCCGCGCTCAAGCCCGAGCAGATGACCAAACGGCTGTCGCCGACCGACGCGCGTGTCCTGCAGATGCTGGCCGACGCCATGGACGTCCACCTGGGGCTGCCGGACCTGCGCACCGCGCGCGCGGAGCTGGACCGGCTCGGCGCCTGGGACGGACCGCGGGCCTCGGACCCGCTGGAGACGGGAGTCGCGCTGCCGCGTCCGGCCGCCGGAGAGGCCGTGCTCGCCGGGCACCGGCTGCTGCTCGACCAGGGCGCCCTCCAGGAGGGCGACGAGGCGCTCGCCGGCACCCGGCACGCGGCACGCGCGCGCCTGTCGGCGGCGACGGCCGCCGAGGCGGGTGTCGCGGACGGCGACGTCCTGGTCGTGACCGGACTTTCGGGTGCGGTCGAACTCCCGCTGCAGATCACTCAGATGCCCGACCGCGTGGTCTGGCTCCCGCTGAACTCCGCGGGTGGGGGCGTCGCCTCCGACACCGGGGCGCTGCCCGGCGCCCTCGTCCGCATCGGCCCGGCGGCCACCGCCGGTGAGGCCCCCGAGGAGGTGGAGGCATGAGCCCGTACCTCGCCGCTGAAGACCTCTCGATGTTCGGCCGCGACCCCTGGTGGCTGGTCGTCGTCAAGGCTGTCTTCTGCTTCGCCTTCCTGATGGTGACCGTGCTGTTCTCCATCGTCTGGGAGCGCAAGGTCGTCGCCTGGATGCAGCTGCGCATCGGCCCCAACCGGCACGGCCCCTGGGGCATGCTCCAGTCGCTCGCCGACGGCATCAAGCTGATGCTCAAGGAAGACCTCATCGTCAAGCGCGCGGACAAGGTGGTCTACGTCCTTGCGCCGATCGTCGCGGCCATCCCGGCCTTCATGGCGATCGCGGTGATCCCCTTCGGACCGGCCGACAACGAGATCTCGATCTTCGGTACGCGCACCACGATGCAGCTCACCGACCTGCCGATCGCGATGCTCTACATCCTCGCGGTCGCCTCGGTCGGCATCTACGGCATCGTGCTGGCGGGTTGGAGTTCCGGATCCACCTATCCGCTGCTCGGCGGCCTCCGCTCCTGCGCGCAGATGATCTCGTACGAGATCGCCATGGGCGCCGCGTTCGCCTCCGTGTTCCTCTACTCGGGGTCGATGTCGACGTCGACGATCGTCGAACAGCAGCAGAACCGCTGGTACATCGTGCTGCTGCCGGTCTCCTTCGTCCTCTACATCATCACGATGGTCGGCGAGACCAACCGCGCCCCCTTCGACATGCCGGAGTCCGAGGGCGACCTGGTCGGCGGCTTCAACACCGAGTACTCGTCCATCAAGTTCGCGATGTTCATGCTCGCCGAGTACGTGAACATGGTGACGGTGTCGGCCGTGTCGACCACGCTCTTCCTCGGCGGCTGGCGGGCCCCCTGGCCGATCAGCAGCTTCTGGGAGGGCGCGAACCACGGCTGGTGGCCGCTGCTCTGGTTCGTCATCAAGGTCCAGCTGCTGCTCTTCTTCTTCATCTGGCTGCGCGGCACGCTTCCCCGCGTCCGCTACGACCAGCTGATGAAGCTCGGCTGGAAGGTCCTCATCCCGGTCTCCGTGACCTGGCTGATGCTCGTCGCGACCGTGCGGACCCTGCGCAACGAGCACTACGACTTCGCCGACATCGCGCTCTACGTCGGCGGGGGTGTCCTGACCCTGCTGCTTCTGACCTTCGTCGCCGACATGTTCCGCGAGAAGGCGAAGACGGCCGAGGCACCCGCCGAGGAGCAGGCCGGGTTCGACCCGGCGGCCGGCGGATTCCCCGTACCGCCGCTGCCCGGACAGCAGCTGCCGCCGGTGCCCCGGCGCCGCCCGCGCCGCGAGCGAGAGCTGATTGTCAGTGGTGGGTCGGACACTGTCAGTGACGGATCTTCGGATGGAAAGGAGGCGTCCGATGGCTGAGGAGCCGAAGGAGACCGGGCAGACAAAGCCCGGTTTCCTGAACCCCGTGGCCGGCTTCGGCGTGACCTTCAAGGCCATGTTCAAGAAGCGGCTGACCGAGCAGTACCCGGAACAGAAGAAGACCACGGCTCCGCGGTTCCACGGACGGCACCAGCTCAACCGCCATCCGGACGGCCTGGAGAAGTGCGTCGGCTGTGAGCTGTGCGCCTGGGCCTGCCCCGCCGACGCCATCTATGTGGAGGGCGCCGACAACACGGACGAGGAACGCTACTCGCCCGGCGAGCGGTACGGCCGCGTCTACCAGATCAACTACGCCCGCTGCATCCTGTGCGGCCTGTGCATCGAGGCGTGCCCCACGCGCGCGCTCACGATGACCAACGAGTTCGAGCTGGCGGACTCCAGCCGCGCCAACCTCATCTACACCAAGGAGCAGCTGCTCGCCGGTCTCGACGAGAACATGGTCGACACGCCCCACGCGATCTTCCCCGGGATGGACGAGCAGGACTACTACCGGGGTCTTGTCACCGAGGCGGCGCCCGGGACGGTGCGTCAGGTCGCCGTCTCCAAGGGTGAGCAGCCGGAAGAACAGGGGGCCGACACATGAGCGCGCAGCTCGCCGCCTACACCACCTCCACCGGAGAGGCCTTCCAGTTCTGGGTCCTCGGCAGCGTCGCCGCGATCGGCGCCCTGTGCACCGTCTTCATGAAGAAGGCCGTACACAGCGCGCTCTGCCTCGCCGGGACCATGATCGTCCTGGCGGTGTTCTACCTCGCCAACGGCGCCTATTTCCTGGGCATCGTGCAGATCGTCGTCTACACAGGCGCGATCATGATGCTCTTCCTGTTCGTGGTGATGCTCGTCGGTGTCACCGCGGCGGACTCGCTGAAGGAGACCATCAAGGGTCAGCGCTGGCTGGCCCTTGCGTGTGGGGTCGGCTTCGGTGTCCTGCTCTTCGCGGGCATCGGCAACGCCTCCCTGAAGGAGTTCGACGGCACCGGCAAGGCGAACGCGAACGGCAACGTGGAGGGCCTCGCGGCCCTGATCTTCACCAAGTACGTCTTCGCCTTCGAAATCACCGGCGCCCTGCTCATCACGGCGGCCGTCGGCGCCATGGTGCTCACGCACCGCGAGCGCACCGAGCGGGCCAAGACACAGCGCGAGCTGTCCGAGCAGCGCGTCCGCGAGGGCAAGAACGTGCCGCCGCTGCCCGCCCCCGGTGTGTACGCCCGGCACAACGCCGTGGACATCGCGGGCCTGCTGCCCGACGGCACCCCCTCCGAGCTCACGGTCAGCAAGACGCTGCGCGAGCGCGGCCAGATCCGTGATGTGTCGGTGGAGGCGCTCAACGACCTGCGGGCCCTGGAGCAGCGCGCCGAGGAGCGGCTGGAGCGGACCGAGATCGAGCCGGCGAACTTCAAGCGGGCCGAGGAGGCGTCGAAGTGAACCCCGTCAACTACCTCTATCTGTCCGCCCTGTTGTTCACGATCGGCGCCACGGGCGTGCTGATCAGACGCAACGCGATCGTCGTGTTCATGTGCATCGAGCTGATGCTCAACGCCTGCAACCTCGCGTTCGTCGTCTTCTCCCGGATGCACGGCAATCTCGACGGCCAGATCATCGCCTTCTTCACGATGGTCGTCGCCGCCGCGGAGGTCGTGGTCGGGCTCGCGATCATCGTGTCGCTGTTCCGTACCCGCCACTCGGCCTCGGTCGACGACGCCAGCCTGATGAAGCTGTAGGGGGTCGCTGAATCGTGGAGAACCTGATTGCGCTGCTGATCGCGGCGCCCCTGCTCGGAGCGGCCGTCCTGCTGGTCGGTGGCCGGCGCCTGGACGCCGTCGGCCACTGGATCGGCACGCTCCTGTCCTTCACCTCCTTCGCGTTCGGCGTGATCCTCTTCGCCGATCTGCTGGGCAAGGGCGCCGAGCACCGCACGCTCACCCAGCACCTGTGGACGTGGATCTCCGTCGGCAGCTTCCAGGCGGACGTCACCTTCCGCCTCGACCAGCTGTCGATGACATTCGTCCTGCTGATCACCGGTGTGGGCTCGCTGATCCACCTGTACTCGGTCGGGTATATGGAGCACGACGAGCGGCGCCGCCGCTTCTTCGGCTATCTGAACCTGTTCCTCGCGGCGATGCTGCTGCTCGTCCTCGCCGACAACTACCTGTTGCTGTACGTCGGCTGGGAGGGCGTCGGTCTCGCCTCGTACCTGCTGATCGGCTTCTGGCAGCACAAGCCGAGTGCCGCGACGGCCGCGAAGAAGGCCTTCCTGGTCAACCGCGTCGGCGACATGGGCCTGTCGATCGCGATCATGCTGATGTTCACGACGTTCGGGTCCTTCGCCTTCGGACCGGTCTTCAGCCACGTCGGTGACGCCTCCGAGGGCAAGCTCACCGCCATCGGCCTGATGCTGCTGCTGGCCGCCTGCGGCAAGTCCGCCCAGGTGCCGCTGCAGTCCTGGCTCGGGGACGCGATGGAGGGCCCGACCCCGGTCTCGGCCCTCATCCACGCCGCGACGATGGTGACCGCGGGTGTCTACCTGATCGTCCGTTCCGCAGCGATCTTCAACGCAGCCCCCGACGCGCAGCTCGCGGTCACCGTGGTCGGCGCGGTCACGCTGCTGTTCGGTGCGATCGTCGGTTGCGCGAAGGACGACATCAAGAAGGCCCTGGCCGGCTCGACCATGTCGCAGATCGGCTACATGGTGCTGGCCGCGGGCCTCGGCCCCATCGGCTACGTCTTCGCGATCATGCACCTGGTGACGCACGGCTTCTTCAAGGCCGGGCTGTTCCTCGGCGCCGGTTCGGTCATGCACGGCATGAACGACGAGGTCGACATGAGGAAGTACGGCGGCCTGCGCAAGTACATGCCGGTCACCTTCGTCACCTTCGGCCTCGGCTACCTCGCCATCATCGGCTTCCCGTTCCTGTCCGGCTTCTACTCCAAGGACGCGATCATCGAGGCGGCCTTCGCCAAGGGCGGCACCCAGGGCTGGATCCTGGGCAGTGTGGCCCTGCTGGGCGCGGCCATCACCGCGTTCTACATGACGCGCGTGATGCTGATGACGTTCTTCGGCGAGCAGCGCTGGCAGCCCGATGAGAACGGCCACGAGCCGCACCCGCACGAGTCGCCGAAGGTCATGACGATCCCGATGATCGTGCTGGCCGTCGGCTCGGTCTTCGGCGGTTTCTACTTCAACCTCGGCGACCGCTTCCTGAACTGGCTGGAGCCGGTCACCGGACACAGCGAGGGGAACTCGCCGGTCAGCGCCATGACGGTCACCGCCGCCACCCTGGTGTGCCTGGTCGTCGGTGCCGGCATCGCCTACGCGCAGTACGGCCGCAAGCCCGTTCCGGCCGTCGCCCCGCGTGGCTCGCTGCTCACCCGGGCCGCCCGGCGCGACCTGCTCCAGGACGACTTCAACCATGTCGTCCTGGTCCGCGGCGGTGAGCACCTCACCCGCTCCCTGGTGTACGTCGACCACACCCTGGTCGACGGGGTCGTCAACGGCACGGCGGCCGGTTTCGGCGGCCTGTCCGGACGGCTGCGCAAGGTCCAGAACGGCTTCGCGCGGTCCTACGCGGTCTCGATGTTCGGCGGTGCGGCACTCCTGGTCGCCGCGACCCTGCTGATGAGGGCGGTCTGATACCGATGTCCTTTCCTCTGCTGACAGTGACGGCGGCGCTCCCGGCCGTCGGGGCGGTCGCCACGGCGGCCGTACCGGCAGCGCAGCGCACCGCCGCCAAGTGGCTGGCGCTGCTGGTCTCGCTCGCCACCCTCGTCCTCGCGATCGTCGTCCTGGTCCGCTTCGACCCGGACGGCGCCCGCTACCAGCTCACCGAATCCCATGCCTGGATCAAGGACTTCGGGGTCAGGTACGAGCTGGGGGTGGACGGCATCGGGGTCGCCCTCGTCGCGCTGACCGCCCTGCTGATCCCGTTCATCGTCCTCGCGGGCTGGTACGACGCCGACCCGATGGAGACCGGAAGCCGCCGCTGGCGGCCGACGCAGGGCTTCTTCGCGCTGATCCTGGCCGTCGAGGCGATGGTGATCATCTCCTTCGAGGCCACCGACGTCTTCCTCTTCTACATCTTCTTCGAAGCCATGCTCATCCCGATGTACTTCCTCATCGGCGGCTTCGGGGACCGTGCCCATGAGCACGGCGAGGAGGTGGCCTCGACGCAGCGGTCGTACGCGGCCGTGAAGTTCCTGCTGTACAACCTGGTCGGCGGTCTGATCATGCTGGCCGCGGTGATCGGCCTGTACGTGGTCGCCGGGAACTTCAGCCTCCCGGAGATCGCGCAGGCGCGGGCCAACGGCTCGCTGCACATGGCGACGAACACCGAACGCTGGCTGTTCCTGGGCTTCTTCTTCGCCTTCGCGGTGAAGGCGCCCCTGTGGCCGCTGCACACCTGGCTGCCCAACGCGATGCAGGAGGCCACCGCCCCGGTCGCCGTCCTCATCACGGCGGTCGTCGACAAGGTGGGCACCTTCGCGATGCTCCGCTTCTGCCTCCAGCTGTTCCCGGAGGCGAGCAAGTGGGCGACGCCCGCGATCCTCGTACTGGCGCTGATCAGCATCATCTACGGGGCACTGCTCGCGGTCGGCCAGCGGGACATCAAGCGGCTGGTGGCGTACGCGTCGATCTCGCACTTCGGCTTCATCATCATGGGCATCTTCGCGATGACCAGCCAGGGCCAGTCCGGCGCCACGCTCTACATGGTCAACCACGGGATCTCGACGGCCGCGCTGATGCTGGTCGCCGGATTCCTGATCTCCCGGCGCGGCTCGCGGCTCATCGCCGACTACGGCGGCGTGCAGAAGGTCGCTCCGGTGCTCGCCGGCACGTTCCTGATCGGCAGCCTGGCGACGCTGTCCCTGCCGGGGCTGGCGCCGTTCGTGAGCGAGTTCCTGGTCCTGGTCGGCACCTTCACCCGCTACCCGGTGATCGGCATCATCGCCACCTTCGGCATCGTCCTCGCGGCGCTCTACACCCTCGTCCTCTACCAGCGGACGATGACGGGCCCGGTGAAGCCGGCGGTCTCCGCGATGCCCGACCTCAGGGCACGTGAACTCCTGGTCGTGGCTCCGCTGGTGGTGCTGCTGATCTTCCTGGGCGTCTACCCGAAGCCCGTCACGGACATCGTCAACCCGGCGGTCAAGCAGACCCTGTCGGACGTACACAAGACCGACCCCAAGCCCGAGGTGGAGGCGGCCAAGTGAGCGCAGCAGCCGTCCACAGCCTGTGGACAACCGCGGCCGAACCGATCTCGAAGATCGAGACGCCGAAGATCGAATATGGGCAATTGTCGCCCACCCTGATCGTCGTCGGCGCAGCCGTCGTCGGGGTGCTCATCGAGGCGTTCGTACCGCGCAAGTCCCGGTACTACGCCCAGGTGTTCGTGTCCGTCGTCGCGCTGTGCGCCGCCTTCGCGGCGGTCGTCGCGCTCGCGTCCGACGGATACGGCACGACCAAGGCGCACATCGCCGCCATGGGGGCGATCGCGGTCGACGGGCCGTCCCTGTTCCTGCAGGGCACGATCCTGCTGGCCGCTCTGGTGGCGCTGTTCACCTTCGCCGAACGGCGCCTGGACCCGGCGGCGCACGGCAACCGGGTCGACTCGTTCGCGGCACAGGCCGCGTCCGTGCCGGGCAGCGACAGCGAGCAGGCGGCGGTCAAGGCGGGCTTCACCACCACCGAGGTCTTCCCGCTCCTCCTCTTCGCCGTCGCCGGCATGCTGGTGTTCCCCTCGGCCAACGACCTGCTGACGCTGTTCGTGGCCCTGGAGGTCTTCTCCCTCCCGCTGTACCTGATGTGCGCGCTGGCCCGCCGCAAGCGGCTGATGTCGCAGGAGGCCGCGGTCAAGTACTTCCTGCTCGGCGCGTTCGCCTCGGCGTTCACGCTGTTCGGCATCGCGCTGCTGTACGGCTACGCGGGCTCGGTGTCGTACGCGAGGATCGCGCAGGTCGTGGACGGCACGGTCACCAATGTCGACCCGGCGCTCGCCAACACCATGGGCAACGACGCGCTGCTGCTGATCGGTACCGGCCTGGTGGTGATGGGCCTGCTGTTCAAGGTGGGCGCGGTGCCGTTCCACATGTGGACGCCCGACGTCTACCAGGGCGCCCCGACGCCGGTGACCGGCTTCATGGCGGCGGCGACGAAGGTGGCGGCGTTCGGCGCCCTGCTGCGGCTGCTGTACGTCGTCCTGCCCGGTCTGCGCTGGGACTGGCGGCCGGTCATGTGGGCCATCGCGGTTCTGACCATGCTGGGCGGCGCGATCGTCGCGATCACCCAGACCGACATCAAGCGGCTGCTGGCCTACTCGTCGATCGCGCACGCGGGATTCATCCTCGCGGGTGTCATCGCGACCTCGCAGAACGGCGTCTCGTCCGTCCTCTTCTACCTGGCCGCGTACTCCTTCGTGACGATCGGCGCGTTCGCGGTGGTCACGCTGGTGCGCGACGCGGGCGGCGAGGCGACGCACCTGTCGAAGTGGGCCGGTCTCGGCCGGCGCTCGCCGCTGGTCGCGGCCGTGTTCGCGGTGTTCCTGCTGGCCTTCGCCGGTATCCCGCTGACCTCTGGCTTCGCCGGTAAGTTCGCGGTGTTCAAGGCGGCGGCGGAGGGCGGTGCCGCGCCGCTCGTCGTGATCGGTGTGATCTCCTCGGCGATCGCGGCGTTCTTCTACATCCGCGTGATCGTGCTGATGTTCTTCAGCGAGCCGAGGCCGGAGGGGCCGACGGTCGCCGTGCCGTCCCCGCTGACCATGGCGGCGATCGGCGTGGGCGTGGCGGTGACCCTGGTCCTCGGTGTGGCACCGCAGTACTTCCTGAACCTGGCGAGCCAGGCGAGCGTGTTCGTGCGCTGAGCAGCCCCGGTCGGAACAGCAGCGGCCCGGCACCCCCTCACGGGTGCCGGGCCGTTTGCCGCGCTCTGCGATCACCCCGTGCCAGCGGGCGACCACACAACGGAGCGGACGGAACCTGTGGATAACTCCGGTGCTGTCGGTGCGGAGCCCTATCGTGGTTGCAGTGGTCGAGGGACGACGTACGGGGGGCACGACGATGGGTGGGACGGGCGGGATCAGCGAGATGCCAGGGGCGACCGACAGCGAGGCGCTGGCCACACTGCACCGAGTCTTCGGGTACGAGGCCTTCCGTGGTGAGCAGGAAGCGGTCATCGAGCATGTGGTGGCCGGTGGCGACGCCGTCGTCCTCATGCCGACCGGCGGCGGAAAGTCGCTGTGCTACCAGATCCCCGCGCTGGTCAGACCGGGTACGGGAGTCGTGGTTTCCCCGCTGATCGCGCTGATGCAGGACCAGGTCGACGCGCTGCGGGCGCTAGGTGTGAACGCCGGGTTCATCAACTCCACCCAGGACTTCGACGAGCGGCGCGTGGTCGAGGCGGAGTTCCTGGCGGGCGAGCTGGACCTGCTGTACCTGGCGCCCGAGCGGCTGCGCCTGGACTCCACCCTGGACCTGCTGTCCCGGGGCAAGGTCGCCGTGTTCGCGATCGACGAGGCGCACTGCGTCTCCCAGTGGGGCCATGACTTCCGCCCCGACTATCTGGCCCTGTCCGTCCTGGGCGAGCGCTGGCCGGACGTCCCGCGGATCGCGCTCACGGCGACGGCCACCCGGGCGACGCACGAGGAGATCACACAGCGGCTGCACATCCCGACGGCACGCCACTTCGTGGCGAGCTTCGACCGGCCCAACATCCAGTACCGCATCGTGCCCAAGGCCGACCCCAAGAAGCAGCTGCTCGCCTTCCTGCGGGAGGAGCACGCGGGCGACGCGGGCATCGTGTACTGCCTCTCGCGGAACTCGGTGGAGAAGACCGCCGAGTATCTGAGCCGCAACGGCGTGGAGGCGGTGCCCTACCACGCCGGCCTGGACGCGGGGACACGCGCGGCGCACCAGTCCCGGTTCCTGCGCGAGGACGGCCTGGTCGTGGTGGCGACCATCGCCTTCGGCATGGGCATCGACAAGCCGGACGTACGGTTCGTCGCCCACCTCGACCTGCCCAAGTCGATCGAGGGCTACTACCAGGAGACGGGCCGTGCGGGCCGTGACGGACTGCCCTCCACGGCCTGGATGGCCTACGGCCTGAACGACGTCATACAGCAGCGCAAGCTGATCCAGTCCGGCGAGGGCGACGAGGCCTTCCGTCGCCGGGCGGCCGCCCACCTCGACTCGATGCTCGCGCTCTGCGAGACGGCCCGCTGCCGTCGCGGCCAGCTGCTCGCCTACTTCGGCCAGGACCCCGAACCCGCGGGCTGCGGCAACTGCGACACCTGCCTCACTCCTCCGGAGACCTGGGACGGCACGATCGCCGCGCAGAAGGTGCTGTCGACGGTGGTCAGACTCCAGCGGGAGCGGGGGCAGAAGTTCGGCGCCGTGCAGATCGTGGACATCCTGCTCGGGAAGCGCACCGGCAAGGTGATCCAGTTCGACCACGACCAGCTGTCCGTGTTCGGCATCGGCGAGGACCTGGCCGAGGGCGAATGGCGGGGCGTCGTCCGGCAGTTGCTGGCTCAGGGGCTGCTTGCGGTCGAAGGGGAGTACGGCACGCTGGTCCTCACCGAGGCGAGCGGAGCGGTGCTGCGGCGGGAGCGAGAGGTGCCGCTGCGCAAGGAGCCCAAGAAGCCGGCGGCCGCGCGCACCACGTCGTCCTCGTCCGGCCGGGGCGACCGCAAGCCCAAGGCCGCCGTGGCCGAGCTGCCCGACGACCTGCTCCCCGCCTTCGAGGCCCTGCGTGCCTGGCGCGCCGAACAGGCTCGTGAGCAGGGCGTTCCGGCGTACGTCATCTTCCACGACGCCACGCTCCGGGAGATCGTCAGCAGCCGGCCCGGCTCGGTGGCCGAGCTGGGCACGGTCAGTGGCGTGGGGGAGAAGAAGCTGGCGACGTACGGGGAGGGCGTGCTCGGGGTGCTGGCCTCCATGGACGGTCCGGCCGAAGCCTCAGCCACTGCCGCATCCCCGGCCGCGGCCGCACCGGCGACCGCCGCCGCCCCGGACGACGACTGGCCCGAGATGGACATGGAGCCGGAGCCGGAGGACTGGATATAGCCCGACGGGTCAGGACAGCGCCGTGAGGCCCGGAGCGAACGTGATCAGCAGCGGGAGGAGCGGGACCAGCGCGGCCAGCGTCGTCGTGAGCGCCCGCTGACGGCGGAGCAGCCGCGGTGGGGGCTCCAGGAGGCGGTCGACGCGCTCGCCCAGCAGACGGTGGCTGGAGGCGCAGGACAGGACGCCGCGGTGCTGATTCAGCTCGATCAGGGCCAGGGCCGTGGTGAGGTGGCCGCAGCGGCGGGACGCCGTGTCGTCGGCGGCCAGTTCGACCAGGCGGTGGGTCTGGTCGCAGAAGTGGGCGAAGAGCGGGACGCGCGGGAAGCCGGTGGCCAGCGCGGTGGAGAGGTGCAGCAGCCAGTCGTGATGGGCGCGGGCGTGACCGCGCTCATGGGTCAGGACGGCGTCCAGCTGATGGTCGGTGAGCCGGTGCAGGGCCCCGGTGGTGACGACCAGTTGGGGCGGGTGTCCGGGCATCCACCAGGCGTCCGGGTACTCGTCCTCCAGCACCAGCATGGGCCCGCGCGTGGCCGGCAGCCCCGCGGGCAGGTCGGGGGCGCGTTCGCGCAGGTGCGCCCGGGCCAGTCCGCGCCGCCTGCGTGCGTCGGCGAGCTCACGGGCGAGCATCGCCGTCGTCCACGCGGCGCCGCAGGCCAGCAGCACGGTGAGCGCTACGGCCCAGACCGGGGCGACGGAGAGGTCGTACGCGGCGGTGACGGCGGGCGGCGCGGGTGCGAAGACCCGGTCGCGCACGGTGTGGAAGACGGTGGCGGTCCCCAGCACCAGCGCGGCCAGGCAGCACAGCAGCACGGTGGCGACCAGGCACTGCCACACCCACAGCCCGACCACGGGTTCCCGCTCGGGCCACACGGCCCGGGTCAGCGCGCGCGGCGCCGGCACGGCGGCCAACAGGGCGACGACACTCAGCAGGAGCAGGCAGACGGTCATGCCGGGGGCTCCGGTTCCTGGTCGGAGACAGGGGCGGGTGGCCGGGGTGGTACGGCGGCTCGTACGGCGCAGGGCGCGGCCGTACGTCGGTGATGCGGCGGGTGGTGCAACAGGCACACGGCGGTGCTACCGCTGTCGTACGCCGGGTTGTGCTGTGCCCCGTCAGTATGACGGTGACGGACCCCCGGAGTCAGGAGTCGAGGGCTATCCGCCACCCCGGATTTCCGCGCCGCCGCACCCGGGCTTCCGCCCGCCGCCGCCCAGCCGTCACCTACTCCCGCAACGCCCCTCGCACAGCGCTCAGAACCGCCTCCTCGCCCGCCCCCATGGCCCGCGCCTCCGCAATGAACCTCCTGGTCAGCGAGGCGAGTTCGGCCGGGTCGGGGCGTTGGAGCGGGGTCGGGAGCGGCGCCACCCGAGTTCCGGCGCCCCGGTGGGTGCGGATCAGCGACGCCGACTCCAGCTCGCGGTAGGCGCGGGCCACCGTTCCCGCCGCCAGGCCCAGGTCGGCCGCCAACTGCCGTACCGTCGGCAGGCGTTCGCCCTCCGGCAGGCGGCCGGTGGTGATCAGGACCGCGAGCTGGGCGCGGATCTGCTCGTACGGCGGGACCGGGCTGTTGGTGTCGACCCGTACGGCCGCGCCACTCACCGGCGCACCCGCTGTTCGCTCCGGCGTCGCCAGGTCGCCCGGGGCGCGCAGACCATGGACAGCATCAGCGCCACGGTCACGAAGGTGACCAGGGACAGCGGCCACAGCACCCAGCGGGCCACGACCCCCACCGCCGCGCCGCAGCCGGAGTCCATCAGCACGCCCGCCGCCACCGTGGTGGTCCCGAACAGGGAGAACGAGACCACCAGTCCCCAGGCCGCGACGATCGCCAGGCTGCGGTCGCGGCGGGACTGCTCGTCGCCGGGCCGGGTCGCGATCCGCCGCAGGGACCAGCCGCAGGCGCCGGTGGCGACGCCGAGGCAGGCCAGTATCGGCACGCCGTAGTGGAGTCCGGGCCAGGGGCTGAACGACGCGGTCCCGCCCCGGCAGGTCATCGTCAGCGCGCGGCCCGCCCGCCCCACGTCGTCCGGCGAGGCCACCGCGGCGGCCACGCCCAGCAGCAGCACCAGTACGACCGCCATCGCGATCAGCGCCCAGGTCATCCGGGGCGGCACGTAGTCGCGCACCCGGCGCGGGTCCAGCCCGGCCGTGCGCACGGCACCGCGGGCCGGCTGCGTCAGCGCGTCGCCGACCAGTACCCCGGCCACCGCGCACAGCCCGAACGCCGGTATGGCGTACAGGATTCCGTCCCCGTGGTCGAACGGGATGAGCAAGTACGCCACGAGCGCCCCCGCCAACAGGCCCGTCCAGCGGGCGTAGCGGTCGACGAACCTGCGTGACGCCGATGCGGTGGCATCGACTTCGGTCATGAGAGTTCCCCCGGAAAAGAAGCACGTCTTGTACTCACCGCTTGTATCAAGCGGTGAGTACAAGATGCGATCCCCAGGGGGCTTGTGTCAACTGCTTGCTACAACTCGCCCGGTGACCTCGCCCAGGCCCACCCGGACCCCGCCCGCGCCCGGGGCCCACGCCGACAGCGTCACCACGTCCCCGTCCTCCAGGAACGTCCGCTTTCCGTCCGGCAGTTCGAGCGGGTCCCGCCCGTTCCAGGTCAGTTCCAGCAGCGAGCCGCGCTCGCCCTCCACCGGACCGCTCACGGTCCCCGAGCCGTACAGGTCCCCGGTCCGCAGCGAGGCCCCGTTCACCGTCATGTGCGCCAGCTGCTGCGCGGCGGTCCAGTACATGGTGGAGAACGGCGGCTCGGACACCACGTGACCGTTGATCGCGACGGAGATCCGCAGGTCGTAGCCGCCGGGCTCCACCGCTTCGGTGGAGTCGTCCAGATACGGCAGCAGCGGGTACGTCCGCTCGGGCGGTGCCACCCGTGCCTCGTCCAGCGCCTCCAGCGGGGTGATCCACGCCGACACCGACGTGGCGAAGGACTTGCCGAGGAACGGCCCGAGGGGGACGTACTCCCAGGCCTGGATGTCCCGCGCCGACCAGTCGTTCAGCAGGCACAGTCCGAAGACGTGCTCCCGGAAGTCGCCCAGCGCCACCGGCCCGCCCCTCTCCGACGGCACGCCCACCACGAAGCCGACCTCGGCCTCGATGTCCAGCCGGACGGACGGACCGAAGACGGGCGCCGGGTCGTTCGGACCCTTGCGCTGCCCGGACGGCCGTACGACATCCGTTCCCGACACCACGACCGTGCCGGAACGGCCGTGGTAGCCGATCGGCAGATGCTTCCAGTTGGGGGTCAGCGAGTCCTCGGCGTCGGGGCGGAAGATCTGCCCCACGTTCCGGGCGTGGTTCTCGGAGGCGTAGAAGTCGACGTAGTCGGCGACCTGGAAGGGCAGATGCAGCGTCACCGACGACAGGGGGTGGAACAGCGGTTCGATCGTCTCGCGGTGCGAGGGCACCGTGACCCATGCCGTCAGCGCGCGCCGGACGTCCGACCACGCCGTGCGGCCGGCGGCCAGCAGCGGGTTGAGGGTCGGCTGCGCGAGCAGGGAGGCGTACGGGGAACCGAGGGCGTGCGCCGCCGCGCCGGCGTCGAGTACGTGGTCGCCGAGCCGGACTCCGACGGTCCGCTCCTGGCTGCCGGTGGGCGAGAACACGCCATACGGAAGGTTGTGCGGACCGAAGGGGTCGCCCTCGGGGACGTCGAAGGGGGGCATGGGGTTCTGCCTCGCTCTCATCCGTGCCGTGCATGGCCATACGTTCCATGTGGTCGCGCCACACGTTACGGGGGTGTGCCCCTCTTCGGCAGTGTCTAAAGAGTTCGCAATGTCCGAATAGGCCTTGTCGGAGGGGCCAATTCCGGCTTAGCGTCCTTTGGGGGACACGGACGGGGTCGATCCGGTCCGTAGGGGGACGCGTGGGGGGACCCGTGGCCAGGAATGCCGTCAGCGTGCCTTTCGAGGCGGACCGTGCTGTGCCGGGCCTGATCGTCAAGTTCGGCGACTACCCGCTGCACCACGGTGGCGTCGGCGCGATCCGCAGCCTGGGCCGTCTGGGTGTCCCCATGTACGCGATCACCGAGGACCGCTACACCCCCGCGGCCTCCTCCCGGTATCTCAAACGCGCGTTCGTCTGGCCGACGAGCGGTGCCGAGGAGCCGGAGTACCTCGTGGCGGGGCTGCTCCGCATCGGCGCCCGCATCGGCCGCCCCACCGTGCTCGTCCCCACCGACGAAGAGGCCGCCGTCCTGATCGCCGAGCACCAGGACGCGCTCAAGGACACGTTCCTCTTTCCGCCCGTCGACCCCGGCCTGCCGCGCCGCCTGGCCAGCAAGCAGGGCCTGCACGAACTGTGCATGGAACACGGCATCCCCAGCCCGACGGCGTCCTTCCCGCAGTCGTACGACGAGATCGTGGACTTCGCCGAGAAGGCCCGCTTCCCGGTGGTGGCCAAGAACCGCGAGGCGTTCGTACGGCGCAAACGGCCCGCCGTGAACGGCACCACGCGGATCGCCACCCGCGAGGGCCTGCTCACGCTCGCCCGCGACTGGGGTGAGCACCCCGGAGTGATCCTCCAGGAATACCTGCCGAGGGAGGAGGCCGAGGACTGGATCGTGCACGCCTGCTTCGACACCGACTCGGCCCCGCTCGCCATGTTCACCGGCGTCAAGGTCCGCTCATGGCCGCCGCACGCGGGCATGACGGCGAACGCCTATGTCGTCGACAACCCGGAACTCGCGGACCTCGCCGCACGTTTCATCAAGCAGATTGGCTTCAGCGGCATCATCGACCTCGACCTGCGCTTCGACCGCCGCGACGGACAGTACAAACTCCTCGACTTCAACCCGCGCATGGGCGCCCAGTTCCGCCTCTTCGAGAACGAATCGGGGGTGGACGTCGTACGCGCCATGCATCTGAATCTGACCGGGCGCACCGTTCCGGAGGGGGAACAGCGCGCCGGCCACCGGTACATCGTGGAGAACATCGACCTCCCCGCCCTCCTCGCCTACCGCCGCAGCGGCTATACGACGCCGCACGCACCGGCGCGGGCGAGCGGGACGGAGCTGGCCTGGCTCGCGGGTGACGATCCGCTGCCCTTCTTCACGATGCTCGCGCGCTTCGTGCGACCGGGCGCGAAGCATCTGTACCAGCTGTGGCGCACCAACCGCCGTGGCAGTACGACCGGTTCGGGCAGCTAGACGTTCCACGTCCCGACCGTCCGTACCGGACCACGAAGTGACGAAATGACGTCCTGGGGAGGGACTTCGTGATTCAACCGGTAGCAGTCCTCGGTGCCGGACCATTCGGCCTGTCCACCGCCGCCCATCTGCGGGCGCGCGGCATCCCCGTGCGCGTCTTCGGCGATCCCATGGTGAGCTGGCGCGACCACATGCCCGCCGGAATGATCCTCAAGTCGACCCCGGCGGCCTCCAGCATCGACTGCCCGCAGCGGGGCCACACCCTCGCCGACTACTGCGACGCGGCGGGCATCCGCCGGCTGGTGACCGACGAGGACCTCATCCCGGTCGAGACCTTCATCTCCTACGGCGAGTGGTTCCAGCGGAACCTCCTGCCCGAACTGGAGCGGGTGCGGGTGGTCTCCGTGGACCGCCGTACGGGCGGTGGCTTCGAACTCAAGCTGGACTCGGGGGAGTTGTTCACGGCCCGCGCGGTCGTGGTCGCGACCGGGCTGTCCGGCCTGGCCCACCTCCCGGCGGAGCTGGCGAAGGCGGCGGCGGACGGACCCACCCCCACGGGCCCGGTGTCCCACAGCTCACAGCACCACGACCTGAGCACCTTCAAGGGCAAGGAGCTGATCGTCATAGGCGCCGGCCAGTCCGCGCTGGAGACGGCCGCCCTGGCGGCGGAGGCGGGCGCACAGGTGCGCGTGGTCGCGCGCGGCCACGGCAAGGTGGCCTTCGGCGCCCCGCCCTGGAAGCAGCCGAAGCTGCGCCCGGAGTCCCCCTTCGGCCGGGCCTGGTCCCTGTGGGCCCTCAGCTACTACCCCCACCCCTACCGCTACCTCCCGGCCCAGGCCCGCCACTATCTGGTCCGCCGGGTCCTCGGCCCGCTCGGCGCGTGGTGGCTGCGCGACCGCTTCGAGGGCAAGGTGCAGGTCCAGGAGGTCGAGCGGCTGGTCGGCGCGGACGTCTCCGACGGCAGCCCGCTCCTCACGGTCCGCACCCTCGCCGGCGCCACCCGCGGGCTCAGCGCCGACCATGTCGTCGCGGCCACCGGCTACCGCGTGAACATCGCGGCCATGGACTTCCTCGGCCATGAGCTGCGCACCCGGCTCGCGGTCAGCCGCGGCACCCCGAAGCTCGGCGCCGGCTTTGTCTCCTCGGTCCCCGGCCTCTACTTCACCGGCCTCCCGGCCGCCGGGTCCTACGGCCCGGTGATGCGCTTCGTCTGCGGCACCGAGTTCGCCTCCCCGCGGCTGGCCAAGCACCTGGCGGCGGCGCACGGCTGAACGCGGGGGCCGAGAGCAGGAGTTGACGGCAGGAGTTGACGGCAGGGCGGGCGGCTACCCCTCCTCGGCCGCCCGCTGCCACGCCAGGAACTCCTCGATCAGCTCCGGGGGGTTGGCCGCCTCGGTGGCCTCGATCTCCCACTCGGGGCAGTCCATGTCGAAGACGACGACGGGCAGCCGACGGCCGAAGAGCCGCTCGATCTCCCCGCTTTCGTGCAGATGGCGGGCGAGATCGATACAGGCGTCGGCGAAATGCAGGCCGAGCAGATCGCGCTTGGCCTCGATCTCGCCCGCCTCGTCGTCGTCCCGGTCTCCCTCGTCGTCGTCCCGGTCTTCGTCGAACCAGAGGCCGAGTTCCTTGACCTCCTCGACGTAGAGCGGTGCGCCGGCCGGGTCCTCGGGGACGTTGCCGAGCATCTCGAAGCCGTCCAGGAGCCAGCAGGCGTAGTGCCAGCGGGCCTCGCCGGGGTCCCCGTGGTGCTTCTCCAGCTCGTACTGGGTCTCGGTGTTGTAGCCGATGGCCACATAGGGGTGGCGCTCGTCGTAGTCGATGCGCCAGATGCGGAAGGAGAGGGCGTAGATCTCGGGCCTCAACTCCTCGGGGAAGCGCGCGAGAACGGCGGGCGCCGCCTTGCGCAGATACCTCCGGAAAACGTCCCGCTGGTCCGTCACCACATCCGCCCCCGTTTCCTCAGCTCCCTCGGCGCAGTGACAGCAACCTAACGCGCACCACTGACGACGGGCGGTGGCAGCATCTCCGCCCGGACCCCGTGGGGTTGAGAACAACGGCTGGGACGGGGGTGAGCCGCAGCGGCATGTTGTCCGTATTCTCTGATCATGGCCGCTCCCCCCGCGTATTCACTCGTCGCCACCGACCTGGACGGAACGCTGCTCCGCGGCGACGACACCCTCTCCGACCGCTCCCGCGCGGCCCTCGCGCGGACGGTGGAGGCCGGTGCGCAGCATCTCGTGGTGACGGGGCGCCCGGCGCCGAGAGTGCGGCCGCTGCTCGATGAACTCGGCAGCAGGGGGCTCGCGGTGTGCGGACAGGGCGCGCAGTTGTACGAGGCCGGCGCGGACCGACTGCTGTGGTCGGTCACCCTGGACCGGGAGTTGGCCGAGACCGCTCTCGGCAAGATCGAGGCCGAGGTGGGTCAGGTGTACGCGGCCGTCGACCAGGACGGGGTGGACGGGCTCACGCTCATCGAGCCGGGGTATCTGATGCCGCACCCGACCCTGCCCGCCGTACGGGTCCCGCGGCGCGACGATCTGTGGTGCGAACCCATCAGCAAGGTCCTGCTGCGCCATCACGCCCTGTCCGACGACGAGTTGGCGGCGACTGCCCGTGACGTCGTGGGTTCGCTGGCGACGGTCACCATGTCCGGGCCGGGGACCGTCGAGCTCCAGCCGTGCGGTATCACGAAGGCGACCGGTCTGGCGCTGGCCGCCGAACACCTGGGGGTGAGTGCCCGGCATGCCATCGCCTTCGGGGACATGCCCAACGACATCCCGATGTTCGACTGGGCCGCCCGCGGTGTGGCGATGGCCAACGCCCACCCCGAACTCAAGGCGGTGGCCGACGAGATCACCTTGTCGAACGAGGACGACGGCATCGCCGTCGTCCTCGAAAGACTCTTTGCCTAGCTCTCCCGTTGCGGGGAGATCCGTCAGCACGCGCCCCGTAGCGTCCGTCAGTACGCGCCGAAGACGTTGTCCATCGAGCCGTACCGCGCGGCCGCGTAGTTGCAGGCGGCGGTGATGTTCGCGACCGGGTCGTAGATGTCGAACGACGTTCCGACCACGTGGTACGCGTTGAACGTCGGGTCGATGACCTGGAGCAGGCCCTTGGACGGGATGCCCTTGGCCGCGTTGGAGTCCCACAGGTTGATGGCCCGCGGGTTGCCCGACGACTCACGCATGATGTTGCGGTAGATGCCGTTGTACGTGCCCGGAATGTGCCTTTCCTTCATGATGGCGAGGGACTCGCGGATCCAGCCGTCGAGGTTGTTCGGGTAGCCGGCCAGGGTCGTGTCGGCCGCGGCGGGCGTGGTGGCGGGGGCGGCCGAGGCCGTGGTCGCGCCGATGAGCGGGAGAGCGAGCACCGCGGCGCCGGTGCCGGCGACGGCGAGCTTGCGGACGAGGCGGGTGGTGCGGCGGGGCTGAGCGGCAGCGGCCATGGGGGATTTCCTCTCCGTCGCCTGCGAGGTGAGCTGTCGGGTTCGGACGGGGAGGTGCCCGGCCGTGCCGCCCTGAGGCTGCGCGACTTCACCCCGAGCCGTTCCGTGCGACATGTGTCGTCCGGTCCGGCGGCCTACCTGGGTCCCCCGCTCCTGCCTACGCGAATGAGTTCGTCGATGGGTTACGTCCGGCGGCGGCAGGATTCGGCGTCCGCCTGACTGGCCGGAAGCTATGCGAGAGCACATGTCGGGAACAAGTACCTGATTCACAGAACGCACCAATTGACCTTGGGTTGAGGCGTATGGGGTACTTGATCCTTTGCGGTTGCACAGCCTCAACTGGCCGACGGGAAAAGGGCAAACGGGTGTTTGGGTGGATGTGGCGCGACATGAGGTGGCGTGACCCAACTCACGGAATAACATTCAAGGCAAATCAGACATGCAGGTCACAGGGGGTTCGCGGGGGTCCGCGGGACGCGCTTCTCCCACGTCCGGTCGAAGACCACCTCGCCGCCCCCCCGTGCAGATGGCTTCGTCGAAGACCGGGAAGTGTTCCGTGTCACAGGTGATGCCCGCGCCGGGCGGGAACGCATGGCCGATGCCGCTCAGCTCGAAAGGCGTGTCCTCCGTGGCGCGCGGACGGGATTGAGCGCACCCCGGGCCGCCCCGGCATCCAGGTCTCCTCCGGCACCGCGAACTCGAAGCGGGCCGAACGGGCGTCCTCCTCCCGCCGGCCGGGCGGCAGGTCGGCGTCGTTCCCGATCGGGACGAGGCGGCCGTCGTCGACGCCGGTGTGCATCGGGGACCGCACGACAACGGGAGCGCCCTGGAGCCGGTGTGTGACGCCCGTCACGTGGGGTGAGGGTCAGTGCGGCTCGCCGACTCGGCGGGCCGGGGGGTGTCGTAGGCCGTGGCCGGGGGACGGGAGTCGAGGACGTACGCGCGCAGGAGCGGCCGGCCCAGGGGGTCCGCCGGGGCGGAGGCGCCGTCGGGCGGGGTGCCGTCCCTGGGTCAGTGGTCCCACCGGCGCAGGGTCTCCTGGAGGAAGCCGATTGCCGGGCCGGGCGGCCGGCCGCGGTCGCGCGGGGGTGTTCGACCGGACGGAGGACCGTGTCGTGGTACGGGTCGTGCCGGCCGCCTCCGGCCCCGTACACCCGTCCGCCGGCCGGCCCCTGCTGTTCCCGCGCCCGCGGGCGTCGACCCGGACGGAGGCGTGGCCGTGGCCCGCTTGTCAGGGTTCGTCCGTCAGGGGCCGCCATACGCGCGCGTGCAGCCGTGTCCCGTCGGGCTGGGGGATGCGGATGTCGTCGTGCGTGGTCTCGTAGGGGGAGGACGTACGGATGTTCATGGGTGGTACCCGTGGTGCCGGCGGACCGGGTACATGCGGGTATATAGGGACAAACAGTGTCACATCATGATGAGTAGATAAAAATCAATCCTTATCAACTGATTAAAAACATACCGGTCGTGATCCGATACCGCCTGGGCTGTAACGGTGGGCGCTATCGGTGATCGAAACCTGACCGGATACGCTGACTTGAGTGATGGCAGCGACCTATCGACAAACCGTGTAATCGCCAGCAGACACCAGCAGACAGGAGACCCCACGTGACCGTCGTCGGGCCGTTCGGGCTGAGCGTGCGGGACCAGGCTCTGGAAGCCGATGTCCAGGCCGGATTGGCGGCTGTCGAGGAAGGCTTGCTCGAAGCCACCAAGAGTGAGGTCCCGTTCATCACGGAGGCCGCCCAGCACCTGGTGAGGGCGGGCGGGAAGCGGTTCCGGCCGCTGCTCGTGATGCTCGCGGCCCAGTTCGGCGACCCGTACGCGCCGGGTGTCGTGCCCTCGGCCGTCGTCGTCGAGCTGACGCACCTCGCGACGCTGTACCACGACGACGTGATGGACGAGGCCGCGGTGCGCCGCGGTGTCGAGAGCGCGAACACCCGCTGGGGCAACTCGGTCGCCGTCCTCACGGGTGACTTCCTGTTCGCCCGTGCCTCGCAGATCCTCGCCGACCTCGGTCCCGAGGCGGTGCGGGTCCAGGCCCTCGCGTTCGAGCGGCTGGTCACCGGGCAGATCCTGGAGACCGCGGGGCCCTCGGACGGCCGGGACCCGGTCGAGCACTACCTGGACGTGCTGGGCGGCAAGACGGGCTCGCTGGTGGCGGTGTCCTGCCGGTTCGGGGCGATGATGTCGGGGGCCGACGAGACGGTCGTCGACGTGCTCACCCAGTACGGCGAGCGGCTCGGTGTCGCCTTCCAGCTGGCGGACGACGTGCTCGACATCGCGTCCGACTCGCACGAGTCCGGCAAGACGCCGGGCACCGATCTGCGTGAGGGCATCCCGACCCTTCCGGTGCTGCGGCTGCGTGAGCGGGCGCAGCGGCTGGGGCTGGCCGAGGACATCGCGCTGTGCGAGCTCCTCGACTCCGACCTGACCGACGACGCGCGCCACGCCGAGGCGCTGGCCGCCCTCCGTGACCATCCGGCGCTGGAGCAGGCCCGGCGCGACACCGTGCGCTACGCGGAGGACGCGCGGGCGGCGCTGGCCCCGCTGCCGGAGTGCGACGCCAAGGCCGCCCTGCTCGAACTGTGCGACGCGGTGGTGCACCGGGCCGGGTAGTTCCCGCCGAGCGGTGTGACGCACGTCGCATTTATGGACTGAGTCCAATCTAAGATCCCTTCCGTACCCATGCCCAGAAGCTGACGCAGGGGGCGTCAGCCGCATACGGGGAGAAAACCGAATCATGGGTATGAACGGAACGTTCTTCGCGCGCCGCAAGGGCCTCGTCGCCACCGCCGTCGCGATCGCCGCGTCCGCCGGTGTCGCCGCCGCGGCGATCCCGGCCGCCGCCACCGAGAGCCACACCGGCAAGGGAACGACCATCCTCGCCGCAAGCCTCCGGGGCGCCAACGAGGTGCCGGTCGAGGGCGGCCCCGCCGTGGGGGACAAGGACGGCGCGGCGCTGGAGTTCATCGAGGTCAAGGGGGACAAGGTGTCCGTCGCCGTGGCCTGGCGCGGCACCGGCAGGCCCACCGATCTCCACATCCACCAGGGCGCCAAGGGCACCAACGGCGGCGTCAGGATCGACTTCGGGAAGCTGCTCGGCAAGGCTCCCCAGGGGCGGCACAGCCTCACCGGCACCGTCAAGGTGAACGACCCCGCCCTGCTCAAGCAGCTCACCGAGGACCCCGGTTCCTTCTACGCCAATCTCCACACCGCCGAGTTCCCGGGCGGAGCCGTCCGCGGACAGCTCCACAAGGTCACCACCACCACCGACTTCCGGCACGTTCTCGGCAGCTTCCAGGCCTCCGTCGTCAAGGGGAAGCAGATCTACGAGTGCAAGGCGGCCGAGGGCGGCGGATACGCCTTCGGGCAGCGTGACGTCAGTGCCCGGCTCGGCGGCCACATCCGGCACTCCTTCGTGAAGCCCAACTCCGGCACACCGCAGTGGACCGCGCCGGACGGGAGCGCCGTCACGGGCGCCCTGATCGCCAAGACGCCCAACGGCGACGGCAACATCCCCGAGCTGGACCTCAAGGCCACCAGGTCCGGCAAGCACCACGGACTGCTCGTCGGCACCGGTGAGATCCTGCGGCTGAACACCGTCGGCGGGCTCGCCCCGGCCGGCTCCTGCACCCCGGGCAGGATCGTCGGTGTGCCCTACCAGGCGGACTACGTGTTCGTGCGCACGCACTGAGCCGACAGCGGCGTCTCCCACGCGACCGACCCCTACGGGTCGGGGGAGGCGCCGCCTCCGTGTGTCATACCCCAGTCGTACACGGAGTTGAGCCCGCGGGCTGACGCTTCCGCACGGCCGATTTGGTCAACTGGAAACCACGGAAATCACCACTCCTCACCGATTCGGGTGAGAATGGCGGCTCAGGGTGGGACAGAGTGCGAGGACAGCCGCCGCCGACGACGGAGGTAAGGCACACATGGCACCGTACGAATCCGACGGCACCACGGGCGCGACGCAGGTCGACGACCTGCGCTCGGGACGTCGCAAGGCCGCCCGGTACGTCGTACCGGTCGCGGTGGTGGGGGTGGCGGCGGCGACCATCGGGCTGGTCCCGGCGCTCGCCGACTCCGGTGACCCCGATCTGCCGAAGATCACCGCGCAGCAGCTCATCGAGAAGATCGCCAAGTCGGACGTGCAGCAGTTGTCCGGCACGGTGAAGGTCAGCACGGACCTCGGGCTCCCCGACCTCGGCGGCCTGGAGAGCGGTCTGCTCTCCGGCGCGAGCCCGTCGGGTGACGGTTCGTCCGCCGACCCGACGTCCAAGCTGACCGAACTCGTCAGCGGCACGCACACCCTGCGCGTCGCCGCCGACGGCCCGGACCGGCAGAAGCTCTCGCTGATCGAGAGCGCCGCCGAGTACAGCCTCATCCACAACGGCAAGGACGTGTGGGGCTACGACAGCAAGTCCAACGAGGTCTACCACGGCAAGGCGGACGAGCAGGGCAAGGACAAGGGGAGCGAACCGCCCGCCACGCCCAAGGACTTCGCCGACGAGGCCCTCAAGTCGGTGGACGACACCACGTCGGTGACCGTCGACGGCACCGTGCAGGTGGCCGGACGGGATGCCTACAAGCTGCTCGTCAAGCCCAAGCAGTCCGGCACCACCGTCGGCGCGATCAGCATCGCCGTCGACGCGAAGACCGGGCTTCCGCTGAAGTTCACCCTCACCCCGAACAGCGGCGGCGCGGCCGTCGTCGACGCCGGCTTCACCCAGGTCAGCTTCGCCAAGCCGGCCGCCTCGACCTTCGACTTCACCCCGCCCAAGGGCGCGAAGGTCAC
Organism: Streptomyces sp. NPDC025638; assembly: GCF_055558775.1. Classification (NCBI taxonomy): domain Bacteria; kingdom Bacillati; phylum Actinomycetota; class Actinomycetes; order Kitasatosporales; family Streptomycetaceae; genus Streptomyces; species Streptomyces sp. NPDC025638. The sequence continues at coordinate 184,068 of NZ_JBVHLX010000017.1, forward strand.
CGAGGAGGACCAGGCAGCGAAGGCGCCCGGGAAGGGTTCCCTGAAGCCGGGCGACGACTTCACCAAGGGAGCCGAGGGCTTCAAGGGGCACGAGGGCTTCAAGGGTGACGAGGGCTTCGACGTCCTCGGCAAGGGCTGGAACTCCATCGCCACCTTCGACACCGGCAGCAAGGGCGGCGTACCGTCCGGCTCCGCCGGCGGCGGCGGCGACCTGGGCGGCTTCCTCGGCTCGCTCGGCGACCAGGTGCACGGCAAGTTCGGCAAGGGCACGGTCTTCTCCACCCGCCTGATCAACGCCCTGATCACGGACGACGGCAAGGTCTACGTCGGTGCCGTGACCAAGGACGCCCTGGTGCAGGCGGCGAACACGGCGAAGTAGGTACCCTGCGGGCACGACGAATCGAGGGAGCCGATGGACGAACCGTCCGCCACGGAGCAGGAGAGCGACGCGGGGGACGCGGAACCGTGCGTCATCGAAACCCGCGGCCTCACCAAGCGCTACCGCGGCGGACAGCTCGCCGTGGACGGTCTCGACCTGACCGTCCCGGCGGGCAGCGTCTTCGGCTTCCTCGGTCCGAACGGCTCCGGCAAGACCACCACCATCCGCATGCTGATGGGGCTCATAGAGCCCACCTCCGGCACGGCGCGGGTACTCGGGCGTCCCATGCCCCGGTCCGCACGCGCCGTGCTGCCGCACGTCGGCGCGCTCATCGAGGGGCCCGCCCTGTACGGCTTCCTCTCCGGCCGGGACAACCTCCTGCGGTACGACGCCGCCGACCCGACTGCCGACCCGCGCACCCGGCGCACCCGCGTCGCGGCGGCACTGGACCGGGTGGGCCTGACGGCCGCCGCCGCCAAGAAGGCGAAGGCGTACTCCCTGGGCATGAAGCAGCGCCTGGGACTCGCGGCCGCGCTGCTCCAGCCCCGCAGACTCCTCGTCCTCGACGAGCCGACCAATGGGCTCGACCCCCAGGGCATGCGCGAAATCCGTTCCCTGGTGAGGGAACTGGCCTCCGACGGCACCACCGTCTTCCTCTCCTCCCACCTCCTCGACGAGATCGAGCAGGTGTGCACGCACGCGGCGGTCATGGCGCAGGGCAGGCTCATCACCCAGGGCGCGGTGGCGGACCTGGCGGCGGGCGCGCGCGGCCGGCTGGTGGTCACCACGCCGGACACCGAGGACGCGGCCCGGGTGCTGAAGGAGCGGGGGGTCGCCGATGTCGTCATGGCCGAGGACCGGGTGACCGGAGAGCCGCCGTCCGGTGAACTTGCCTACCTCACGGCCGCGTTGGTGACGGCCGGGGTGCGCGTGCGGGGCTTCGCGGTCGAACGGGCCTCGTTGGAGGACGCGTTCGTGGCACTGACCGGAGAGGGCTTCGATGTCGCAGGCTGAACTCGTGCCGGCGCAGGTGGAGAAGACCGCCGTACGCGCCCCGAATCCGCTGTGGACCTTCGGTCTGCTGCGCAGCGAACTGCTCACCACCTTCCGCCGCTGGCGCACGCTCGCTCTGCTGGGGGTGCTGGCGGGAGTGCCGATCCTGGTCGGGATCGCGGTGAAGATCGAGACGAGGGGCGGTGCGCGGGCCGGCCGCGGCGGCGGCGAAGGGCCCGCCTTCATCGCGCAGATCACCAACAACGGCCTGTTCCTCGTGTTCACCGCACTGGCGGCGACACTCCCGTTCTTCCTGCCGATGGCGGTCGGCGTCGTCGCGGGCGACGCGATCGCGGGCGAGGCCAACGCGGGCACCCTGCGCTACCTCCTGGTCGCCCCCGCGGGCCGCACCCGCCTCCTGCTCACCAAGTACGCGACCACCATGGCCTTCTGTCTGCTGGCCACCCTGGTGGTCGCGGTCTCCGCGCTGGCGGTGGGCGCGCTGCTCTTCCCGCTCGGCGACCTGACGACCATCTCCGGCACCCGGATCGGCTTCGGCGAAGGCCTGGGCCGGGCCCTGCTGATCGCCCTGGTCGTCGCCGCGTCACTGACCGGGATCGCGGCCCTCGGCCTGTTCATCTCGACGCTGACCAACAGCGGGATCGCGGCGATGGCGACCACGGTGGGCCTGCTGATCACCGTCCAGATCCTCGACCAGATACCCCAACTGCATTCGCTCCAGCCGTACTTCTTCTCCCACTACTGGCTGTCCTTCGCCGACCTGATGCGCGACCCCGTCTACTGGGACGACCTGGTCAAGAACCTGGGCCTGCAGGCCCTGTACGCCGCGGTGTTCGGCTCGGCGGCCTGGGCGCGGTTCACGACTAAGGACATCAGCGCCTAGCGGTACCAGCGCCGGTACCGGCACCGCAGGGGGTTCAGGCGGCCGTCTCGTAGGGGAACCGCGCGAGTGGCGCCTCCCGTGCGAAGAACGTCTTCGCGCGCGTCAGCGCCTCCGTGTCCCGCAGTACGTCCCCGGGCGCGCTGCCGTTGCCCAGCAGCACCCCGCCGAAGCGCATCCTCAGATACGCGGCCGAGTTGCTGAGCAGGCCGACCAGCGGATCGGCCACCTCCGGCTCCGCGTGCGCGAGCGCGGTGACGCCCCAGAGCGTGCGCCCGGCGAGGGCCGCCTTGAAGTCCAGGCCGGGGGTGCGCAGCCAGCCCGACCAGTGGTCCAGGTAGCGCTTGGTCTGGGCGGACACCGAGTACCAGTACAGCGGCGAGACGATCACGATGTCCGTGGCCGCGAGCGTGGCGTCCAGGAACAGGCCGGTGGTGCTGCCGGAGGCGGGCCGCACGTGGTCGCTGTCGTGCCGCCGGTCCACGAAGTCGGGCAACGGGTGCTCGGCGAGGCTGATCCACCGCCGCTCCACCTCGGCGGGCAGCTGCTCGGCGGCCTTGCGGGCCAGCAGCTCGGAGTTCCCGTCGGCGCGGGCGCTGCCCAGCACGAAGAGGAAGCGGCGGGTCATGGTTCCCCCCAGGAGGATCGGCGTACGGCGTGCGATCAATACAAGCGCATGCATCATATGCATGCGCAAGTATTTTGGGAAGGGGGCTCCCGCGCGACTACCGCCCGCCGCCCGCTGCCCCGGTCAACCGCACCAGCGCATCGGTCCCCCGCGGCGCCCCGCCGCTCAGATCGCCCAGGCGCCAGTCGTCCACCCAGGGCACGCGGTACACGTCGACGGCCGACTCGATCACCTTGACCTGCCGGTCCAGTTGGCGCGGCAGCCGTCCCGGGGCGTCCGCGACGAGCACCACGGCGTCCAGGTCGAGACCGGCCGGTGCGGCGCCCTGCCGGAACGTTTCGACGGCTTGCGTGGCACGGGCCAGCCCGGTCGCGTGGGTCCGCGCCACGAGCAGTACCGACGGCGGGGCGTCCGGCCCGGGCCAGTCGCGCCCGCAGTCCCGGCCGCCGTACACCGCCGCGAGCGTGCTGGTGCCCGCGCCGCCGTGCGTGCCGACCCAGGAGAAGTGCCGGGCGGCAAAGGGTCCGTGCGCGGGCGTCCCCCACATCCGGTCCGGTTCCGGATGCCGCTCCCGCTCCGGTACGGCGACCGGTCCACGGATCCAGATCTCCGGCCCCTGCTGCCCGCCTGGCTGCATTCTTGCGCTCCTCCTGTTCCGATGGCGTGTCAGCGCCTGGTGCGAGTCTGTGACATCGCGGTGACGTGGGAACCGTAGCGACAGGAGACACTCGACAGTACGCAGGTGTACGACCGGATCGTGACGCCGGGGGAGTGAGGGGACCGATGTCTCGACTCAGCCGCGAGAAGAAGCGGGAACAGCAGCGGGCCGCCTTCCCGGCGGAACCGGTGGATGTCCGCGTTTCGGGTACGGGCGGCGCGTCGGTCGCCGGCGTACCGGTCGTGGCGGGGCCCGGCGAGGAGATCCAGCAGGCCGTCCTGAACCACCTCCACGGCCTGGTCCTCGCGGCCGGCCGCCCCATACTCGCCTCGGTCCACGACGCCCGCATCGGTTACGTCGTCCCGCTCCAGGTGGAGGCGGACGGTTCCAGCCGTTTCGCGGGGGAACCGCTGCGGATGGCTCCGCCGGCGGAGCGGGTGGCACCGCTGCCCGAGCGGGTCGCTTCGCTGCCCGAGCGAGTGGCTCCGCTGCCCGAGCGGGTGGCGTCGCTGCGTAAGCGGGTCGCTTCGGACAAGCCCACCCATCTGCTGCGGTCGGTCGATGAGCCGGTGCGGGATGCCGTGCCGACGTTTCCGCTGCGGGCGGTGCCGGAGGCGGCGGCGAGCGGGGAGCCCGTGGGCCCCGGGATCGTCCAGATGCCGACCGGGGTGTTCGGGCCGCCGCCCGTCATGAGCACCGAGCCGGGACCGGCCGCCGGGCCGGAGCCTGTTGCCCTACCCGAGCCTGTCGCCGTACCAGAGCCGATCGCCGTACCCGAGCCGGACGCAGAGCCGAAGGCGGCCGCGGAATCCCCGGCCGCCAGGCCCCCCGCCCCCGACTACGTCACCGAACCCGACCCCGACCCCAAGCCCACCCCCGCCCGCGGCTTCGACGCCGTGGCCGAAGAGGTGCTCGGTGACGGTCCCGTGACCACCACCGAGGAGGGTGCCGCGCTGCTCACCGAGCCGATGACGCGGATCAACGAGGCCGTCAAGGCGGGCCGGATCGATTCCGCGGCCGAGCTGGCGCAGCGCACGGTCGCGGAGGCCTCGGCCCTGCTCGGCCCGGACCACCTCGAGGTGCTCCACCTGCGTGAGCTGACCGCCTACATCGCCTACCTGGCCGGCGACCCGCTCCGCGCCTTCCGGCTCTCGCTCGACCTCGCCCGGCGGCGCCGCCAGGCCCGCGACGCCGAGGGGGCGTACGGCAACGTGCAGAGCGCGGCCGCGGCCTGGCGCGCCGTACGCGACCCCGAGCAGGGCCTGAGCCTGGGCCGGGAACTGATCGAGCTGTGGACGGAGCTCACCGCCGAGGAGGGCCCGGCCGCCGACGACATCGAGCAGCTGGAGTCCGCGCACAACCGCATGGGCCGCCTGACCGAACGCGCCCGCAGGGCCGCGCACCCCGGCAACGCCTAGGCGACGCAGTACTCGTTCCCCTCCGGGTCCGCCATCACCACCCACTCCCCGGAGGGCTCCCGCACCTCCCGCAGCACGCGCGCCCCCAGCCTCTTCAGCCGCTCGACCTCGTCGGCCCGCCGTCCCTCACCCGGGTGCAGGTCGAGATGGAGCCGGTTCTTGACGGTCTTGGCCTCGGGGACGCGCTGGAACAGCAGCCGCCGCCCCAGCCCGATGCCGCGTTCCTTGTCGTACGGGTCGTCGGGGTGCCGTACGGCGATCAGGTCCCGGAAGGCCGCGCGGCCGTGGAACTCGACGGTGGCCTCACCCGGCAGCGCGCCGAGTTCCAGCAGCCGCTCGACGAGCGCGCTGTTGTCCTCGACCTCGTAGTGCAGCGCGGCGGCCCAGAAGTCGGCCTGTGCATGCGGGTCGGCGGCGTCGACGACGAGCTTCCAGTGCAGCGGGGCGGGTGTGGCGTCCGGAGTCTGTGTCATGCCGCTCACTTATAGCCGACGCGGGTGTCCTCCTCACGGGAAGCGGGGATGCGGCTGTCCCGGAGTTCGGCGAGGGCGCGGGCGCTGCGGCGGGCGGTGCGCAGGGCGTCCCAGGTGAGCAGTGACAGCGCGAGCCAGACCAGCGCGAAGCCGGCCCAGCGCTCGGGCGGCATGGCCTCGTGGAAGTAGAGGATGCCGAGCAGGAACTGGAAGACGGGGGCCAGGTACTGGAGCAGCCCCAGTGTGGACAGCGGCACGCGGATCGCGGCCGCCCCGAAGCAGACGAGCGGAAACGCGGTGACGATTCCCGTCGAGGCGAGCAGGGCGGAGTGCCCGGTGCTGCCGGTGCTGAATGTGGAGTCGCCGTGCGCGGTGAGCCACAGCAGATAGCCGAGCGCGGGCAGGAACTGGATCGCGGTCTCGGCGGCCAGCGACTCGATGCCGCCGAGGTTGACCTTCTTCTTCACCAGCCCGTACGTGGCGAAGGAGAACGCGAGACACAGGGAGATCCACGGCGGCTGCCCGTACCCGATGGTCAGGACGAGCACGGCGGCGAACCCGACGCCCACCGCCACCCACTGCACGGGCCGCAGCCGCTCCTTCAGGAGCAGCACACCCATGGCGATGGTGACCAGGGGATTGATGAAGTACCCGAGCGAGGCCTCCACGACGTGACCGGCGTTCACGGCCCAGATGTACACACCCCAGTTGACCGTGATCACCGCTGCCGCCAACGCGACCAGGGCCAGCCGGCGCGGCTGCCGCAGCAGCTCCCCGGCCCAGGCCCAGCGCCGTACGAAGACGAGCGCGACGGCGACGAACGCGAGGGACCACACCATCCGGTGGGCGAGGATCTCCACCGATCCGGCGGGCTTCAGCAGCGGCCAGAAGAGGGGAACGAGCCCCCACATCCCATAGGCCGCGAAGCCGTTCAGCAGACCTGTCCGCCGCTCGCCCTTCGATATGTCGGCCACGGGCCCCTCCTGCTCACTCCACGCGTCCTGTCCGCTGGACGAAAGGTAACGCCGCGCACCCCCTGCTGTCATGCCCGTATCGCTATACGGTCATGACAGCGGGGGGTGCGGGCGCGCCCGGGCCCGGCGGGGGAGTCTCAGCCCTTGAGCGCGGCGGTGATGGCCTCGGAGAACGGGCTGGTCGGGCGGCCGATCAGCCGGGACAGGTCGCCGGAGGAGATGACCAGCTCGCCCTTCGCGATGGACGCGTCCACGCCGACCAGGATCACGGCGAACGGCTCGGGCATGCCGGCGCCGGTGAGGATGCCCTGGAGGGCCTCGGCGGGCACGGAGTTGTAGCCGATCTCCCTGCCGGTCTGCCGGCTCAGCTCGGCCGCGTACTCGGCCAGGCTCCAGGCCTCGTCGCCGCCCAGCTCGTACGTCCGGTTCTCGTGGCCCTCGCCGGTGAGCACGGCGACGGCGGCGGCCGCGTAGTCGGCGCGCGAGGCGGAGGAGACGCGGCCCTCACCGGCCGCCGCGACGACGGCGTTGTGCTCCAGCACCGGGGCGAGGTTCTCGGTGTAGTTCTCGTGGTACCAGCTGTTGCGCAGCAGCGTGTAGGGCAGGCCCGAGGCGAGCAGCAGCTCTTCGGTGGCCCGGTGGTCGTCGGCGAGCGCGGCCGTCAGGCTGCCGGGGGCGCTGGTGTACGCCAGCAGCGCCACGCCTGCCGCCTTGGCGGCGTCGATGACGACCTGGTGCTGCTGGACACGGCCCTTGTCGAACTCGTTGCCGGAGATCAGCAGCACCTTGTCGCCGGACGCGAAGAGTCCGTCGAAGGTCTCGGGCTCGTTGTAGTTCGCGACGGCGATCTTCACGCCGCGCGCCGCGAAGTCGGCCGCCTTGGCCTCATCGCGCACGACGGCCGTGATCTGCCCGGCCGGGACCTTCTCCAGCAGCTGCTCCACGACGTGGCGGCCGAGGTGCCCGGTGGCTCCGGTGACGACGATGCTCATGGTCTGCAATCTCCTTGTGGGGTGCGGCTGTCACTAACCCTAGGAGGTGCACTAACTGCATGAAAGTACCCACTTTGAAGTAAGGTACTGGCATGAGAGTAAGTGCTGAGGGGGCATCGGCCGCAGGCGGGCCGTCCAAGTACGTGGTCGGTGAGGCGATGTGCCCTCACCGCATGGTCCTGGAGCACGTCACCAGCCGCTGGGGTGTCCTGGTCCTGATCGAGCTCCTCGACCGGTCGTACCGCTTCAGCGAGCTGCGCCGGGCGATCGGCCGGGTCAGCGAGAAGATGCTCACCCAGACCCTCCAGACCCTGGAGCGCGACGGGCTGGTCCATCGTGACGCCAAGCCGGTCATCCCGCCCCGCGTCGACTACTCCCTGACCGACCTGGGCCGCGAGGCCGCGGAACAGGTGCGGGCGCTGGCGCTGTGGACCGAGGGCCGGATGGACGACGTGGAGAAGGCCCGCCGGGCATACGACGAGGCCCGGGAAATCCAGTCCCGGGCCTCGTGAACGCGCGTCGGCCGGCTCAGCCGACCACCGTCCAGGTGTCCCCGCCGGCCAGCAGCGCGGCCAGGTCTCCCTTGCCGTTCTGCTCGACCGCCGTGTCCAGCTGGTCGGCCATCTCGGCGTCGTAGACCGGCCGGTCGACGGAGCGGAAGACCCCGATGGGGGTGTGGTGCAGGTTGTCCGGGTCGGCGAGGCGGGAGAGGGCGAACGCCGTCG
>NZ_JBVHLX010000018.1:0-158925 GCF_055558775.1 Streptomyces sp. NPDC025638
GCCTGCCGTGAACGGTCAGCCGGGCATTACGGTGGGACACGAAGACCTCCGTGCGGTGCAGTCCTAGACAGCTCCACCACACCGGAGGTCTTCGCCATGATCAAGCCCTGCGCGTGTCAACAACGCTCGTGATCAATACACCCCTAGTCACATCAAACCCATGACCAGCAACTTCAGGATGAACAGACCTCAGTGTGGGACTGGTCCGACGTGGTGGGCCGTCGCCCGCCGGGGGCGTCGGCCCGTCCGCGCTAGCGGGTGAGGGCGCGTGCGTGTGCCTCGTCGAGCAGTTCCCGCAGCGTCGAGGTGGTTGGTGCGATGGCGGTGGCGAGCAGTGCCGGGCCGCCTGCCAGCGGTGCGAGGACGGCACACCCGTCCTTGGTGCCTTCGCCGAGGAGTACGGGGTCTCGTCGGACGTCGAAGCGCGGGTCCACGACCAGGAGCTGGCCGACGGCGCGGTGCCCGTTCAGGACGGCCGGGCCGTCCCAGCCGGGTTCTGGCGCCCCATACGCCGTGTGCTGGTCAAGTAGTGGGTGCCCGGCACGGTGGACCAGGATCCGGCTGACGAGGTGGCCTGGTTCCTCGTCGGCCCGGCCCAGGAGCTGTTCTTCTCGCAGCACGAACCGTGAGGTGACGGCGAGTTCGACAGTGTACGTCTGCCTCAGATTGCTGCCGGCGGCGCTGATCAGGGGCTGCGGTAGCCAGCGCAGGTGGGCGTGTTCTCCGGCGGTGAGCCGCACGTCGTAGGTGGCCGCTTCGGTGGTGGGGCCGCGCAGGGCGAGGGTGGCGGCAGCCGTGGTGACCTCCAGCTCGGCCCGGTCTTCGGCGGTGATGTCGAGGGTGAGCCGGTCGCCGCCGAGCGGGGCGCTCATCGCGCCGATGATCCCCACCGTGGCGACGTTGCCGGCGGTACGCATGCGCCGCAGGTGGAAGGGGCCGTCGCTGCGCAACTGCGGGAGGGTGGTGACGCGTCCGTTGTGCGCGGCGCGGATCCGGGCCGTGGCACGTACGCCGTCGGGGTGGCCGGCGGGCTCCCGGGCGCCGGCTGGGGGAACGTCGAGGCCGGAGGTGGCTCGGGCGGAGGCGAGGGGGGAGGAGGGCCTCATACAGCTGCCCCGGCGCGCCACTGGGCGAGGTGGCCGGTGACCCAGTCGGCGACTTCGCGGATGCCGTCGTCGGAGGTGAGGCTGGTGAAGATGACGGGAAGGTCGCCGCGCTGTCGTTGCGCGTCGCTGGCCATGGTGTCCAGGTCGGCGCCGACGTGCGGGGCGAGGTCGGTCTTGTTGACGATGAGGAGGTCGGCGGTGGTGATGCCGGGGCCGCCCTTGCGGGGGATGTCGTCGCCGCTGGCCACGTCGATGATGAAGATCTGCAGGTCGACGAGGCCCTTGGAGAAGGTGGCGGTCAGGTTGTCATCACCGGACTCGACGAGCACCAGGTCGAGGGGGTGCAAGGTCTCTTCCAGGTGCTCGACGGCTTCCAGGTTGGCGGAGATGTCGTCGCGGATCGCGGTGTGCGGGCAGGCGCCGGTCTCGACGGCGGTCTCGACGGCGGTGATGCGCTCGGGAGGCAGGACGGCTTCGCGCAGCAGGTACTCGGCGTCCTCGCGGGTGTAGATGTCGTTGGTGACAGCGGCGATGCACCAGCGGTCGCGCAGGATGCGGCAGAGCGCGGCGACGGTCGCGGTCTTGCCGGAGCCGACGGGGCCGCCCAGGCCGACGCGGAGGGCACGGCGGCTGCTGTCGGGCCGGGTCGCCGAAGCGCTGGGGATGTGCTGGTGGGGCAGGGAGTGGTCGAGGTGCATGGCGACTCCGTTGGGACGTGCGGGTGTTCGGGTGGTGGTCAGGAGGCGAAGAGCCGGACGGTCCAGTCGGCGTGCTGCTCCGCGGTGATGTCCAGCAGGGGTGAGGAGGCCGACGGCAGGGCGTCGAGGCCCTCGGTCATGGCGCGGGTCGCGGCGTCGGCCGCGGCTGCGGCGACGTCGTCGGTCTCGGGGCCGAGGCGGGCCAGCAGCCCCGAGGCGTCGAGGGGGTCGAGGCTCAGCAGGCGCACCGCTGCGGTGGCCGGGCCGCCGATGCTCTCGTACGCGGCGGCATAGGCGATGTCCACCGGGGCGAGCCCGGCGGCGCGGGCGGCGAGGCCCAGAACGATGGGCTGGTGGGCGCCCTGTGGACGCGCGGCGGCCAGGTGCTCGAGTTCGGCCGAGGGGAAGGTGGCACGAGCTGCGCGCATCATCTGCCGGCCGAGCCTGCGGGCGGCGGCACGTAGTGCGGGGGCGGGGGTGCGCGCGTCGGCGGCGGCGTCAAGCAGCAGTGGGTCATGTCCGGCGGCGGTTGCCGCGGCCAGCCCGGCCGTCGTCAGACCGGTGGTGTGCAGACGCCCGCGGCAGAACGCCTCCAGGCTGTCGGTGTCGTGTACGGATCCGTGGGCGACCGCGGCCTCGACGCCGCCGGAGTGGGCGTGCCCACCGGCGGGGAAGCGGCCGTCGGCCAGGAGGAGCAGGGCTGCGCGGCTCATGGGCGAGCGGCTGCCTTTCACAGGGTGGATGCGGTGGCCCGGACGGGTACACCGGGCCCGGCCGTTGCGGCGGCGCCGACGGCCGGGCCTGGTGTCGGATCAGAAGAGGAAGTACCGCTGTGCCAGAGGGACTTCGGTGACGTAGGAGCGCGGTACGGTCGCACCGTTGAGTTCGGTGCGGGCGTCGCTCGTCGTCGCACCGCCGATGGTGACCTCGAAGCTGTTGTGGTCGACTTCGAGGCTGTCCGGCACCGTGTCGTTCAGCTTCATGTCGCTCTTCTTGATGTGCCGGGTGTCCGAGATCTCGACGAACTTCTTGCTGAGTCCGAGCCCCTCTGTCTTCGCCTCCGTGACCTTGTTGCTGCTGTCCTGGGTGATGACGAATCGGGTGTTCAGCCGGTCAGCCACGCCTGGGGCGGCGAAGTTGACCGAGTTGCTCCCCGGGGCACGACCGGTTGACCCCCAGACCGGCCGCGGCAGGTAGGGCTGCGGCGTCGTGATCGACGCATTGGCGTCGCCGACCTGCGCGTAGGCGAGCTGGCCGCCCTTGAGGACCATGTGCGTCTTGACTCCGAAGAACTTCGGCTCCCACAGCACCAGGTCTGCCAGCCTCCCCGGCTCCACGGAACCGACGTAGCCTGCGATGCCGTGCGTGATCGACGGGTTGACCGTGTACTTGGCGACGTACCGGCGCGCGCGGTAGTTGTCGTTCGGCTTCAGGCTGTCCTCGTTGAAGGAGTGGTCCTTGTCTTTGCCGGTCGTTCGTACTTTCGCGCTCTGGAGGTCTTCGGGCAGTGCGCCATAGCGGGCCTTCATGACGTGCGCGGTCTGCCAGGTGCGCATGATCATCTCGCCGATGCGCCCCATCGCCTGGGCATCCGAGGACATCATCGAGATGGCGCCCATGTCGTGGAGGAGGTCCTCCGCCGCCATGGTGGACGGCCGGATGCGGGAATCCGCGAAAGCCATGTCCGCCGGAATGTCCGGGTTGAGGTGGTGGCACACGACCATCATGTCGACGTGCTCCTTGACGGTGTTCAGCGTCAAGGGCCGGGTGGGGTTGGTCGAGGCGGGTAGGACGTTCGGCTCCTTGACCAGCTCGATCATGTCCGGGGCGTGGCCCCCTCCGGCGCCCTCGACATGGAAGATGTGGACGGAACGCTTCTTGAAGGCAGCCTTGGTGCTCTCCAGGAAGCCGGACTCGTTGAGCGAGTCGGCGTGCAGGGCGAGCTGGACCTTGCGCTCCTCACAGACTGCCAGCGCCTTGTCGATTACCGCGGGCGTGGCACCCCAGTCTTCGTGAACCTTGAAGCCGATGACACCGGCGTCCACCTGCTCGTTCAGAGCCTTGACGTTCATCGTGCTGCCCTTGCCGAGCAGACCGATGTTGACCGGGTACTCGTCCAAGGCCTCGAAGACTCGGGTGATGTGCCACTCGCCCGGGGTCACGGTGGTGGCAGTGCTGCCCTCCGCGGGTCCGGTGCCTCCGCCGATGAGAGTGGTCACTCCCGAGGCCAGGGCCTCGTGGATCTCCTCGGGGCAGATGAAGTGCACGTGGGTGTCCACACCCCCCGCGGTGAGGATCCGGCCGTTGCCGGAGATGACCTCGGTGCTCGGGCCGACCACAAAGTTCGTCGCCGTCACCGGCAGCTGCTCGCCCGACTGTTCGCGAGCGGACTTCTCGAACGCCGGGATCGGGTCCATCGTCTCGGGGTTGTACGCCTTGCCGATGGCATGAACCTTGCCGTCTCTGATGCCGACGTCGGCCTTGACCACGCCCCACCAGTCGAGGATCAGCGCCCCCGTGATGACCGTGTCCACGGGAGGGCGACCTTCTTTGCCGCCCCCGTCCCTCGGGATGTGGGACATGCCCATCGACTCTCGGATCACCTTCCCGCCACCGAAGATCATCTCGTTGCCGCTGTATTTCGGTCCGCCGCTCCAGTCAGCTTCGATCTCGACGGTGAGATCGGTGTCGGCGAGGCGGACCCGGTCCTTGGTGGTGGGCCCGTACAAGGCGGCGTAGTCTGCCCGCTTCAGCACGTTGCTCTGCCTCTGCTGGCCCGTCTGCCCCGGCTGGCTGCTCATCGGACGATCCCCTTGCGCAGTCCCTGGATTTTGCTGGTGTCGCTCTTGGCATCGCCCTCGATCTTCACCAGCTCAACGCAGCACACATCTCCTGGTTCGAACCTCACGGACGTGCCTGCGGCGATGTTGAGCCGTCGCCCCTTCGCCTCAGCGCAGTCCTTGAGCGGTTCGTTGGTCACGGACGTGCCGACGGGGTTCTCGACCACCTCGAGGCCGGGGTTGACCTCGGCAAAGTGGTAGTGGGAGCCGACCTGGATGGGACGGTCGGACGTGTTGCTGACCTTGATCGTCTTCTTGTCGCGCTGCAGGTTCTCGTTGAACGCGATCGCCTCGTGCCAGGACGCGGCGTCCTGGCACTCATCGCAACAAGCAGGAGAGTCGGTGTCGTCACAGTCGACCGGGCACTCCGGCCTGCGCGCCGGCTGGGGGTGCTCGACCTTGCCCGGGTAGACCCTGGGCCTCTCCGTGGCCTCCGGGATGGGGTCATGGATCGTGACCAGCTTGGTGCCGTCCGGGAAGGTCGCCTCCACCTGGACGTTCTTAATCATCTCCGGGACGCCGTCCATCACGTCGTCACGCGTGAGTACTTGTCGGCCCGAGTCCATCACGTCGCTGACCGTCTTACCATCGCGCGCCGCCTCGAAGACGTGAACGGTCAGCAGGGCCACGGTCTCGGGGTAGTTGAGAAGCAGCCCCCGGTCGCGGCGCTTCCCTGCTACGTCGGCCGCGACGTGGATCAGCAAGCGCTCCTGCTCATGCGGAGTCAAATGCACTATGACTCAATTCTGTTGGCCGGATAGTGCGTGCGGCCGGGCATGCCAAGGTCACGGACAACGCACCCTGGACAACGGACGCTCCTTGAGCATCAGCGGGACAAGAACAGCGCGACGGCCAAACAGCGGATGATCTACACCATCGGATGAATCCGCGGATTACGCCGTTTTCACCCCGCCGGACAGAAGCCCGGTTCTTGTCCCAGGGCGAGCGCCCAGGCGAGCAGGGTGTCCGGGACGCCCGCCGCGTCCCAGACGAGATCCGACGCGGGGGCGGGCGCACTCGGTGGGCGGTGGATCCACTGCGCCGCGAACAGAGCCCGGCCCTGACCGCGGCCGTCGCCACCCACGCGCCGGACAGCAGCATGGTGATCCTTCGCGATGAGGACCTGGACCACTTCCCGATGACCACCCGCCGGCGAGTGGAGATCGACGCGCAGAAGCTCGCGGACCTCAAGACCGTCACGCCCCTGGCCACGCTCCTGGAACTCAACCAGCCCCAGATCGACGGATACCACCGGATCGCCACCGATCAAGCCGACCGGTCCTTCCGGTCCTCGCAACGGGCCATGGCGTGGGGCCCGCCGGTGATTGTGGGCTGCTTCGCGGTACATCGGCGGCGTGTGCGGCAGGGCGCCCTCGGAGGCCAGCCGGTACATGACCTGCCGCAGCGTGACCTTGAGTGGGGCGTACTCCTGCACGATCTGTCTCGCCCGGTCCACTACGGCCGGCCACCGCACCCGCTCACGCGCCATGCGGTACATGTAAATCTACCCCTCGCCGTCGTCCGGCCTCTGGCCATGCCCGATCCGGGTTATCCACAGGCCGGAACGTGATCGGCGGTTCCTCCGTACGCTGCTGCCCGAGTCGATCACACGGAGGTGTGCGGGATGCGGTACGGCGTGGTGGTGGAGGAACTCGCGGTCGAGGTCATGGCGCAGCTGCCGGACGACCGGGCCCGCCAAGAGGTGATGGCGCTCGTGGAGGTCGCGCGGATGAATCGCGGGCCTGGCCCGATGTCCGCGACCCGGGGTCGGTGGAGGAGATCCGGGAGGCGTTCGGCCGGCGGTGCTGGATCCACTACACGCCGCACGCCGGAGCGATCGAGGTCCGGGACATCGGGTGGGCGGGCTGATCACTTCCCGTCCCGGTCGGCCGTGCCGGGAGCTCCGCTCGGGATGCGCCATACCGTGCAGAGAGAAGACGGTAAGGCGCCCAGGCGAAGCCTGACAAACGCCCAAGAACGGGATCCCGTATACCTGGTCGATTACAGCTTGGGGTTCACGTTCGGGTGGATGCACTAGGGATCTTTAAGGGCTGGGGTTACGGCGGTCGGAAGTCGAGTCCGGTCTTGGCCACGAGTCCCTCGCTGAAGCCTGGGCGATACTGCATGCCGAGCCCGCCGCTGCACCGGCAACGGGGGGCGGCCTCATGCGTACGTGGTGGCGTGCGGATGCTGGGCGGCCGCGGAGGCCGCTGCCAGCTGAATCGCGCAGCGACGGCAACCTTGCGCCCTGTCGATGGTCCATTGTGTGTATTTGGCATCGTCGACGTGCGAGGGACCTATGAAGCAGATGCTGCAGGTGCTGCGGAAGGCGGAGATATTGCTGCTGACGGCGGTCCTGAAAGCCGATCGGTCTCTCGGCATGGGCGGGAGGTACCGGCCTCCGGCGCCCATCGCGGTTCGCGTCGCCAGCCGCCCGCTGCGCTCCGCGGCTGTCCTGGCAGTGCCGCTCGCGGCGCTGGGCGGCATGACCTTCGGGGCATTCACCGATGGGACGCGCTTCTTGCAGGCGGTCATGTTGGGCGCTGGGCTGATGCTGTTCTTCGCACTGTGCCTGCGATTGGAGCGCCTGACTCAATTGCACTACGAGCGCGTCGGCTACGGCCCCGCCGCCCGTCTGGCCGCGCACCGTCCGCGTCCCGGCGGGTTCGGACGGGCCCTTGCACGCCTGTGTACGCGCTGGGGCGTGCTGTCGGTGGTCTTCTGGAGTGTGGAAAGAGCCAAAGGCACTCCGGCCAGTTGGCTCTTCAGTGGGGTCTCCATGGGGCTGGTGCTACTGGGCGCAACCGCGGTCGGTTACTTGGTGGAACGGAAAAGGCAGCGGGTGCGCCCGCCGACCAGCTAGGGATCGTTAATGGCTGGGGTTACGGCGGTTGGAGGTCGAGCCCGGTCTTGGCCATGAGGCCCTCGATGAGGCCGGTTCGGAACTGCATCCGTTTGAGCCGGGTCTTCACCAGTGCGGCGAGCTGGTCGAGGTTGTGTTTGGTGAGGTTGGCCAGTGACCTCTTCAGGTGCGACCACACGCCCTCGACCGGGTTGAGCTCGGGAGCGTACTGCGGCAGCTGGTAGACGGTCAGCCATAACCGGGCCGCGATCAGCTCCCGCGTGGTGCGGCTGACGTGCGTGTTCAAGTCCCACACCAGGACGACGGGGCCGCCGAGCTGCTGGTGTGCGGCATCCAGCAGGCGGGCGCAGTCGGTTTCGGTGAAGCCCTTGCGTCGCCCCTTGGCGGGGCCGCGGTCGAGGTGGATGCGGTAGATCAGCCGTGGCCGGCGGCCGGCTTTGGTGCAGATCAGCGCGGCCATCGAGACACGTTTGGTGCCTGTGGCGGTGACCCGAACCACCGGGGTGTGGCCGCGGCGGCCCAGGTGCAGCCTTTCGGCGGCCTCAAAGAGCGTTTTGTTCCGGTGAGGTTGTTTGGTTCGAGGTTCAGGTGTCGCGCCAGTTCGGGGTGGATTCACGGGTAAGTCTGCGGCTTATGAGGTCGATCATCGCGACGTGGATTATGGCTTCGGAACGGTGCGGGTGGGTTTCGTAGTCGCGGGCCAGTCGGCGGTGATGCATCAGCCAGCCGAAGGTCCGCTCGACAACCCGGCGTCGCGGGATCACCTTGAAGCCTTTGACGCCCGGGGCGCGTTGGACGACTTCCACGTCGATGCCGAGGCAGGCGCCGTGGTCGATGACTTTGGTGCGGTAGCCGGTGTCGGCCCATGCTTTGGTCACGCGAGGGCGGGTGACGGCGATGTGGGACATCAGGTGCATGCCGCCGACTTTGTCGGAAACGCTCGCCACGGTGACCCAGACAGCCAGGAGCAGGCCGAGGGTGTCCACGCCGATGTGGCGCTTGCGACCTGCGACTTTCTTGCCGGCATCGATGCCCTGGCTGGTCGCCGGCACGTTCGCGGAGGTCTTCACGCTCTGCGCGTCCAGCACGCAGGCGGTTGGCTCGCCGTCGCGGCCTTCGGCCTCCCGGACCAGGCGCCGCAGGAGACCGTTGAGTTGGTCGAAGACGCCTTCTTTTCGCCAGGCGGCGAAGTAGCCGTAGACCGTCTCCCACGGCGGGAAGTCGTGGGGCAGGTAACGCCAGGCAATGCCGGTGCGGTCGACGTAGAGGATGGCGTCCATGATACGGCGCAGGTCATGCTCAGGCGGGCGGCCGATGTCGAGACCCTTGCCTCGGCGCTCGGCCCGCCAGGTGGTGAGCGTGGACCCGATCAGTTCCCAGCCTGCATCGGAGAGGTCGCTGGGATACGGGCGGTGTCGCGTCATGTTTCGGTAGTACCGTCGAGCGGGCCGCCTCCCCAGGGCGCAAACGAGGTCAACCGGGGGCGCGTTGGGATCAGACAGGAGTGAACGCAACGAAACGGGTCGCCGATCGACGACACGAATCCTTTGCTTCTCATCAGACACGTCTGCCCCGAGAGCCCCATTCCGGCTCGCACTGTGAATCGACCCCAAACAACCTCACCGGGACAAAACGCTCTTTCAGTGCGTGTTTCTAATGCTCTGACCACATCAGGTGGGGGCCAGGCTCGTGGCTGGAGCGTCCGCTTATGCTCAGCCCGTGCAGCCGCCTTCCAACAGCAGCGATCCGTTGATCTTGATGTTCCCACAACGAGAAACGGTTGTCCGTATGCATCCCCTTGACGCACTGATCCGGCGATACGTCGTGCCGCTCGCCAAGACGGACGGCTGTTCCAAATCGGGTCGGACGTTTCGCCTGATTGCAGACAATGGTGACCAAGCCATGTTCGTCTTCTCAAGGCATGCTGTGGATCCTGACATGGTCGTCTTCGAAGTCAATTGGCACGTCGTGCCGCTCCCGTACTGGGAATGGATCACTGGCGAGCCTGCGGGTGCCAGGAAGCCGGACAGCTCAGGGGCCCTGGTGACAGGCCGCGTCATTCCCCCGCGGGAGGCCGCGCACCACCCCCGCGACGGGTTCCCGTTCTTCCGCGAGCGGTGGGCGTTCCCGTACGAGGGCAGTGACGAGATTTGCGGCCTGGCGCTGGAGAGGACCCTGCGGGAGGAGACGCTTCCGCGTATGCGGCACCTTCTCGACCGGTCCAACCTGCTGGAGGTCGTGCGGAGCACGGACGTGTCGCTGGGGATGTGGATGGATGTGGATCCGCTAGTGGGTGAGATCGTCCTGCGGGTGGACAGCGATCCGGCTGAGGAGGTCGGCGCACTGATCGACCAGGAGGAGGCGGCAGGCGGCTACCCTCGCTTCGTGCAGTGGGCACGTCAACGCCTGGCGAAACGCATCTCGAACTGAAAGGGCGACCTTGCCGCCTGCGCCGTTGACGCCCTCGCCGAGTTGACCGGACCCGGCTGAAGCGGATGCAGTACCGACCCGATGGTTCATCGCCGAGACCAGGCTCACTCTGACAGCGCCACAAGTCACCCCGAGGCGAAATGCTCACAAGCTGTCAGTGCGTGCTTCTACTGAGATTCCAGGCGTGATGTCGCACGCAAACAGCCTCTGGACGGCGAAGGGTTCCCAACGGAACACGTAGGGAACCTGTGGCAGCAGCTGAGCACCACGGAAGAACCCCCACCGCCCTGGTCCTGGAGCGGATGCCTTACTCTCCCCTTCCATGACATTCAGGGGGGCATGATGCAGCTGAAGCGTGGGGGTAGACGGCTGACGGTGGCCGTGTTGACAGGCGTGCTCGGTGCGGCCGTGGTGAGCTGCGGGTCTCGGCATCCGGTCGCGGCCGCCGACGACGGACAACAAACCTCGGGCAAGGCCGATTACGCCAGGTCGGCTGACGTGCCCGAGCAGGTGGAACCGGACGGCACGAGCGTCTTGGTGGGCGATCCCCAGGCGCGGATTACCGTGCACCTCTACGAAGACCCGCGCTGCCCGTACTGCAAGCAATTCGAGACCTCGGGCGGCGGCCCGGTCCTGACCAAGTGGATCCTGCGGCGCAAGGTCAAGGTCGAGTACACGATGGCGTCCTTCCTGGACGGACGGCTGGGAGGAACCGGGTCGAAGAAGGCCGTCAACGCGCTGCGCGCGGCGGTGGAGAAGGGGAAGTTCGCCGAGTACCACGCCGTCCTCTACCAGAACCAGCCTTCCGAGGAGGTCGACGGGTTCACCGATGCGCGCCTGCTGCAATTGGCGAGCAAGGTGAAGGGCCTACGAAGCCCGTCCTTCGACACCGCGGTGAAGTCCATGAAGTACCGGGATTTCGTGGATTCCTCCGAGAAGGTGTTCGATGCCGCTGGGCATTACAACGGGCACGCCGGGCCGGGAACGCCTACCGCCGAAGTCAACGGGTACCGGATCCCCGTCGAGTACAGCGGGCTCCTCTACAAGGCAGATCTCTTTGACAAGTACCTGGCAAGGGTGATCGGTGCGGCGACGTGATGATCGGTTGCCCCTGACGACATCACGCCTGGAACGTCAGTAATCCGCGTGCGGAGTTGGTGCGGTCGCCTCGCCTGCGGTTACGCGCGGTGTTCTCTACCTCGTCATTCGGAGAATGTGGCTACAACGCACACCACTGGCCCAGATCGCTGGACTCCCCTGTCTGGATGAACGTGCACACACAGGTCCACGCGCGGTCGGCGTTCAGGACGAAGTCGCCTGTGAACTCTGCTGGGTCCTCCATGATCGGGACGTCGACCACGGTGTCCGAGGGGGTGGTGCCGTCTCCCACGAGAAGGGAGACGGCCTCAGCGTCGCTGAACAGATGGACGACTGCGTGATCACCGCGGAAGCCGAGGGTCAGCAGAGGATAGTCACTCTCCGGCAATCGAACCTGGAGGTACCCATGACCGCGGGAACGCAGTTGGCTGAAGGAGGCCGATAGGTCTCCGGCCTCCGAACACCTCTCAACTACGGAAAAATATCCTGATTCCGGCGATGTCGCCGCCCACATCACGCCCACCGGATCCCCCAGAAGTCATCGTTCCCGCCCCTCAAACGCCGACCACGATACGGCCACCAGGATCGAGATGCATGATCGTGTTGCGAGCTCTCTTCAGGACTGAGAAGGCAGTCAGCCAACACGATCGCCGGTTTCCTCGGCCAGCTGGGGGTGGCGCCTTTCTGGGCGAGTCGCCTGGTCATGAGGGTGATGGCTGCCCAGGTGATCAGTGCCTCGGAGTGCTGGACGAGACGCTCGTAGTCCCGGGCATGGCGGCGGGCACGCATCATCCAGGCCAGGCGACCCAGCGGCGGGGCAGTACGACGAAGCCGGAGGCGTCCTTGGGGCGGCTGACGGGCTTGATCGTGAGGTTGAGGTGCTGTTTCGCCCAGTCGACGAGTTTTCCGGCGTATGCGGAGTCGGCCCACACGATCGTGATCTCGGGGTGCATCAGGCGCAGGCGGAAGAGCACTTCCTTGGCGGCTGCAGAATCGTGCAGGTCGGCGGGGGTGACCATGACCAGGAGGGGCAGTCCGCGGGTGTCGACAGCGAGGTGACGCTTGCGGCCGTTGATTTTCTTGCCCGCGTCATACCCGCGGTTGGCCTTGGACGGTCTCGGCGGCCTTCACGCTCTGGGAGTCGATCACGGTTGCGACCGCCCGGGGCCCTTTGCCCATGCCGCGGCGGATCCGACGGGAGAGATGGTCGCGGATCTGGCCGACGATCCCGGCCGCCGCCCAGCATGCCATGAACCCCCAGACCGTGCGCCAGGGCGGAAAATCCGCAGGCAGGGCCCGCCTTATGTGGAATCGAGCAGGGCTAGCCTGCTGTCATGGCCCCCATCCCGTGGGGCAAGTTCCCCACTCTCGCTGAACATCAACTGGCCCGACGGTGGCTGCAGTTCATTGCGAACATCGGTCGGGCTTCCAACACGATCGACGCGTACGGGCGGGCGGTTGAGGACCACCTGCGATTCTGCGCAGTTGAAGGCACAGATCCCGTACTGGCCGGTGCGGACACGGTTGCGGCTGGATCGGGGACATGCTCGACCGGCCCCGCCGCGGACAGCGAAGGCCCCGCTGCATCCGGAGACGGGTCTGGCGAACGCGACTGTCCAGCAACGTCTGGTGGCCGTGCGGTCCTTCTACGAGTACCTGGTGGAAGACGGGCTGCGCGAACGGAATCCGGTACGTCGGGGGCAGTCGAGCCGCCGTGGCCGTCGTCCGCGGAAGGGGCTCGTACGGCGCCTCGAGCAGGCGCCTTGGATCCCCAACGAGGACGTCTGGCAGCGAATTCTCGCCGCGTGCGCCGAGGAGTCGTTACGCAACCGGCTCATGGTCACGCTCGCCTACGACGGTGCCCTGCGCCGAGAGGAGCTAGTCCAAATCGATGTCGGCGACTTCGAGCACGCACACCGCCTGATCCATCTGCGGGCAGAGACGACCAAGTTCCAGCGGTCCAGGGAAGTCGCCTTCGGCGTCACCTAGTCTCGGCTGTTCGTGGCCTACCTCAACGAACGCCGCGGCATGTTCGGCCGTATCGACGGACCGGTCTTCCGGTCCGCACCCAGCCGCAACTACGGCAAGCCGCCGGGGCGGCCTGCCTCCTGGTCGAAGACCGTCGAAGGCATCGCCCACAGGGCCGGTGCCCACGACTGTCCACTCACACCTTCCGGCACCTGCGGCTGACCGATCTGGCCCACGCCGACTGGACCATCGACCAGATCGCCCAGTACGCCGGCCACCGAGACTTGGCGACCACCATGCATTACATCCATCTGTGCGGCCGGGAGCTCGCCGCTCGGCTGCACCGCGCGTCCACATCGATCCAGCAGGACAGGGAGAACCTGCTGGCGGCACTGGCGGCAGTCCGGTGAGCGCGACCGAACGGCCAGCACCTGCCTCGCTTGCGCAGTACTGCGCCAAAACCGCAGCTCAGAGCCCGGTCCTGACCGCGGAAGAACGGGCGGCCCTCGGCCGCCTGGCCGGGCTGGATCATCAGGTGATCCACGAGCGAAACCGCATCGCCCTGGCCCGGCTGATCGATCCCCTGGAGGCGGTCTCGGCTCGGTGGGGCAACGCGCTGACCGACTCGGCCCGCAACATGCTCCTGATGGAGGTCGGCCGACGCTCCCTGGCTTACTGGGCCTGGGACGAGCAGACCTGGACGGTGTTCGTCGCCTCCGTCACGGGCGAGATCCGTCACCGGCGCCGGGCCCACCTGGTGTCCTGGGGCTACCTCTTCGGCGGACACCGACGACTGCACCACCGGGTCCAGATGCCCAAGCTGCGCCCGCTGGCCGACTTCGTCTTCGGCCACGGAGCCGTCGACCCTGCTCTGGAACAGGTCTGCACGCTGCTGGAACGCTGGGAGACCTCACCGAAATCGCAGCCGGAACTGGTCCGTTCCTCGGTACTCGACGCCCTACTCGGCGCCGGCAGCCCGCGCTTGAAGGACGTGACCCTGGAACTGCTGCAGGACCTGGTCGCCGACCATCCGGCCTCCAGCGCACGGCGCCGCGGGTTCTTCAAGATGTCACGGGTCCTGGCGGCCAACGGCTTCATCCCCGAGCCGCTCACCGGCAGCCATCAACAACGCGGAACGCGTCCGGAGACCGTGGCCTCGGTGCCGCCGGAGTGGTTGGAGATGGTCCTGCGCTGGCGGAAGTTCAGCACCAACGAGCCCAGCACCGTCCGCACCAAGTTCCCCTTGCTACTGGTGGCCGGGCGCTGGGCGGTCGAACGGCACCCGGAGGCAACGAGCCGGCAAGCCTGGACGCGTGACATCGCCGCCGAGTACATCGCGGACACCATGATCGCGGTTCGCGGCCAATGGGCCGGCCACAACCGCAACCGCACCGGCTGGGGCGAGCCCCTGAACGTCGGCGGGAAGGCTGGACGGGTCGACTCCATACGCAGCTTCTTCTGCGACCTGATCGAATGGGAATGGATCACCCCCAGGTTCGATCCCCGCCGCGTCCTGGCTCTGCCGCTGTCGGTGCGGGCCGGCCGCGCCCCAGACCCCCGGATCATCGACGATGCCGCCTGGGCCAACCTCCTGCCCGCCGGACTGACGCTGACCACTGACGACCTGCGCGCCTACGGGACACCACGGGCGAAGGCCGCCGGATGGCACGCGAACTACTACCCGATCGACATGATCCGCGCCCTGGTCGGGGTGTGGTTGTTCGGCGGGCTGCGGATGGACGAGATCCGCCGTCTCGAACTCGAATGCGTCCGCTGGGACCAGGCCACCGACCGAGACAGCGGCGAGACCTACCGCGTCTGCCTGCTGCACATCCCGGCGAACAAGACGACGGCGGCGTTCTCCAAGCCGGTCGACCCCCTCGTCGGTGAGCTCATCGATGCCTGGGCGGACGTTCGCCCTGCCCTGCCGGACATCACCGACCGCAAGACCGCACAGCGACGCCAGCACCTGTTCTGCTATCGGGCCCAGCTCATCGGCTCCGCCTACCTCAACGACAAGCTCATCCCGATTCTCTGCGCAAAGGCCGGCATTCCCGAGTCTGATTCCCGCGGCGCACTCACCAGCCACCGGGCTCGCGCCACGATTGCCACCCAACTCCTCAACGCCAAGGACCCCCTGTCCCTCACTGACCTGCAGCAATGGCTAGGACACAAGCACCCATCCAGCACCCGCCACTACGCCAAGATCCTTCAGCGGACCCTGTCCGCGGCCTACAAGCGCGCCGACTACTTCGCCCGGAACGTGCGCACCATCCAGGTCCTCATCGACCGTGAATCCATCCTCGCGGGCGCTGCCGCCGACGGCGAGCAGCCCTGGAAGTACTACGACTTGGGCGAGGGCTACTGCTCCTACGACTTCTTCGCCAAGTGCCCACACCGGCCGGCCTGCGCACGCTGCCCCTTCTACGTCCCCAAGACCTCAAGCCGCGGCCAACTCCTGACCGTCAAGGACGGCATCGACCAGATGCTCGAACAACTCAACCTCACCGACGACGAACGCGAAGCCCTCGAAGGAGACCGCGAAGCCGTCACCGCCCTTGCCGAACGCCTCGTGGACACCCCCACCCCCGCTGGCCCAACCCCCAAGGACCTCGGAACGACCAGCGCCTTCGTCCCTCTGACCCAGCTCATGAGCACCGCTTCTGCGAAAGCGCCGGGTCAGCACGACAGGCCAGATACCGACCGAAAATCTCCTGACTATCAGGAGTGAAGGTCCACTGCTGCAGGAACGGCCGCAGCTCGGACTCGGTCAGCCACCCGTGCCAGGCCACTTCTCCCGGATCGGGGGCGCCGATCTCCGGAAGCACGGCATCGCACACCCCAAGCCAGTGAGGGCTGAGCCCACCCCGGTTGAGGAACTTGAACCGAAGGCACACTGCCGCCCGCGCCCCCAGCTCCTCACTGAGCTCGCGGGCAGCCGCCTGCTCATAGGACTCGCCGACTCCCGCAGCGCCCCCGACGCCGAGTTCGTAGTGCCCCGGGAAACGGGACAGCTGCTCGGCACGCCGATGAACGAGAAAGCGACCTTGCCTATCGCGGCACACCACCACGCCAACCCGGTGCAGCCAGCCCTCCCGAACAGCGTCCCGCCGACTGACTACCCCCAGCACACGATCCTGCGCATCAACGCGTTCCACGAGTTCATCCACGACGCACACGATCGCAGAACCCACTGACACCCGCCCGGAATGCCCGGACAGGCACGCAGTCGACGGCCGTCGGACCGACCTCACCCCACCGAACGAAAGGACACAGCCCTGTCTCGATTCTCAATAACTTGCCACTTCGCCCCGTTGTCGGTGATGTACCGGGCCGGTAGGTGGGTCACCGCACGGATGGCCTAATCCGCGTCGGGTTCGGGGCCGTAGCGGCGGTCCCACGGGGCGGACAGTGCCTCGTGCACGGTGGTGGCTTCGGCCCGGTACAGAGCGGCTACGTCCGCGACCAGGGTGGCGTGCTACGGCCCCAGCTCTACGAAGGCGGGCAGGGTGGCCTTGCGGATCTCGTGGAACATGACGGGCACGTTGTCGTCCTCGATCGCGGCGTGCAGCCGGGCGGGCCAGATAGCGGGGTGGAACGCCGGCCGGGGGAAGACCCGCCGGTGGATTCGCTCCCTACGCGGGAGCATGTTCATCCTGGTGTTCGCCGGCGAGTTGGGCGATCATCAGGATCAAGCTCAGCGACCTCGAGTGTCGTCGGTCCAACGACACCCAGCGGAACCGGACACCCCGGTGCGGCTTTTGATCGGGTTGTCTCGGGAGTAGCTCGGCGGCGTACGTCATCTTGGAGGTGTCGGACCTTTGTCCACTCGTCCCGAGGCCAAGAGGCTGAAGGATTCCTGTGGTGGGCTGGCGTCGTGGACGACTGCGAGTGGGACGGCCTGCATCCAGATGACTGCGTGTGCTCTCACTGTGTGGGGGAACCGGGAGCTGGATGCGAGGCGAAGTGGCTCGTCGTCCTCCTGTTCGCTCTCGTCGTGCTGATGCTCGGTCTGCTCCTGGTACTCGTCGTCGTACGTCATCGGCCTGGTACTCCCGAAGGTGCTGCCCGGGGACATGTCCCCGGGCAGCACCTTCGGGAGTACCAGGCCAGTTCGGGATCGTGCTCAGGCCGGACCCCCTGCAAGTCGGCACGGAAGGTCCACACCCCCCGAAGGCTGAAGTCGACCGCGACGCACAGCGCCTCGCCCCGCCAGAGGAGTTCGTAGAAAGTGCAGTGTGCCAGCTCCGGGACAGCCTGCCGCACACGCTCGATGATGCCCATCCCTCTCCCCACCCCTCGGCCGCCGCGATCGGAACACCTTGTCGCCGCTTCATACACACACTCCGGGAGCGGATGACATAGGTACGCCCCACAGGCGTACCGTCCAGGGGCACGACGTCCACCCTCGCAGACCCTTTTCGAACAGGTGAATTGAAGTCGGCCCATCTGGGTAACGCCTCCCGGTCGGGAGCGTGTTCGTGAGAGTGAGGCCGAGCGGCGGTGCCGATGCTGACCTGCGAAAGCCGATCGATCCGATTGGCTGCGTGCCCACCGGGGGGCGAGATCAAGTCGGATCGCTGATCGGGAAACAAACCGAAGGTGCCGCGGAGCTGGACCCGGGCGGCTGGGACCGAGCGCCGGTCGGCGCAGGCCGGGACGTGTTCACCCGTAGGGATCGGGAGGCTTCAGGCCGC
Organism: Streptomyces sp. NPDC025638; assembly: GCF_055558775.1. Lineage (NCBI taxonomy): Bacteria > Bacillati > Actinomycetota > Actinomycetes > Kitasatosporales > Streptomycetaceae > Streptomyces > Streptomyces sp. NPDC025638. The sequence goes on from NZ_JBVHLX010000018.1 coordinate 17,701, forward strand.
ATCGGAGGCGCGGCAAGTGGGACGACCCTACCGTGTGAAAAGCGGCCTGATCTGTCCGTAGCCCGTACACCCGGGCCTCGTTGGACTTGGTGCAGCACGCATATTCCGTCTCCACAGTTTCTGTGCGTGCGATGCCGGGCGGCCCCGCTCTCAGAGGCAGCGGGGCCGCCCACAAGCGTTCGCTACGGACCACGCCTGTGATCGACCAGCGAGTATGCAGAACCACTTTCCGCGTGCGTCCGTCCGGGCATCCGTGTCCGTCATGCTCCAATGTGTCCTCCGCCTCGACACTCCTCTGTCGTGCATGATCAGGCAGGACAGAGGGGCCATCAGACGGGACGGACGCGTACTGGCGGGACGTTCCTGGCCCCCGGCCCGCGGTTCGCTGCGCGCCGACATGGTGTTGCCTCGCCCGGCCACGACGTGCCGCTGTCCGGGGAAGCGGGAGGGTGGGCCGCGCCATCCCCAGACGGCGCGGCCTGACCTACGTTGCGCGCGAGCCCCCAAGCCGCGCGCCCCGCTGGGGCCTGCCGGACCTTCCCGGGCCGCCCATCACGGATTCTGCGCCGGTTCACCCCGGGTCACACCAGCCCGGAGCAGTGCCGCAGGGCGTGCGGGAGCACATCACCGCGCACAATGCCTCGTCTGCACCCCGGGTGTTGGCCGAAGGCTGCGCAGCGGACAGGCGGACGGGCCCCGGGCCGGTGGTGCCGTGCGGAGCCCGGGAACCAGGCTCAGCCGGGAGCGGCCTCGGGTTCTACGAACAGGATCACGAAACACCAGCAACCCTTTTTCGAACGGGCGAATTGAAGTCGCCTATCTGGGTGGCACCTTCCCGGCCGGCGTGTGAGTGGCGTGCCGTTGGCAAGACCAAGGCACTGGAAGCCCCTGAGGTCCTCTTACGTCCCGCCTGAGAGAGTGCAGGCAAGGAATGGGGAGCTCCAGGGGAGAGCGGTAATACGAGAGGAAGTCACCCGTCGTGAAGAAGCTGCTTGTCCCCACCGCCGCGGTCATGGGCCTGGTCCCGGCCCTTCTGCTGGGCGGTGCCTCCACTGCGTCCGCCACAGGCCACTACAGCTGCAGCAACGGCCTCGCCAACGTGGTCACCTGCAACGCCACGGACGTCGGCCCGGTCATCGTGAAGATCACGGGGAACCGGACGCTGACCGGCAACGAGCTCAGCGTGCTGGAGAACAACCTCAACAACGCCGCCGTCAACGTGACAGCTCTGAAGAACGTGACGGTGAACACCTACAAGTCCTTCAACCCCAGCGTCACGATCAAAAACATCAATGTCTGCATTGCCTCGGTCTGTGGCTGAACCCACGATCTACCCGTACACCTAGTATGACCAGAATGCCGGGGCCCTGTTTATGGGCCCCGGCATTCTGGCATGACTTCCTTCGCGCGCCCCACCGTCCGACGGCTCCGGCCCCGTTCGGCCTTGTGGACCAGTGGTGTCGGCGACGGCCGAAAAGTGGACCAGCCCCACCACCAGCTCCACCATCACCGGCAACACCCCCACCAACTGCCTCCTCAGCCCCGTCATCCCCACCGGCTGCATCGGCTGACGCGGCATCTGTGCCCCGCGTCCCGCGCCGACCGCCGACCCAGACGCAGGACACGGCCCATCCGAGCCGCACTCCGCCGCGGAAGGAGGGGGCGGGTTTCAACTTGTCATGTCAGGACCCCACACAGCTTCTCACCGGTAGTCGTGGGTGATGCTCTTGGGGAGCCTCACGTATCGCTGATCACACTTTCTGGAACCAGATCCCACAGGACCCTGATCTTGGCTCCCTGCGGGCGTGCCGGGACGTACCCTCGAGCTGCGGTGATCTCGATCGGCAGCACGTCGCCGACTGCTGGCCACTTGCTCCCCAGGGTCGGTTCAGTGATCGTAGTCGACTGAATATAGTAGCCCGGGGCCTGGATCGTCAGTCGTAGTTCAAGCTCGTACGTCTGGTCGAAGCCGATGAGAACGGGACCCGCTGGTACTTCCTCTAGGTGGGCGATGCCGAGCTCCCAGCCTGGGGTGGGCGTCATCAACTGGCGCCAGATGTACGTCAGCGCGGAGGTTTCCCCTCTTCGTCGCTGACGCTCGATCTCAAGCTCGTGTTGCAGGGTGAGTACCGTGTCGGATTCGGTGCTCGCTGCCGCCAAGTCCGGTTGAGTCTCTAGCGCGTATTCGGACCGCTGGGGCGTCAAAGGCGTTGGTGATCCCTCGGCGGCAGCCACCCACAGTGATCGGAACTCTGCGAGATCACCCCCGAGGACTTCGACGATCAGTTCGAGTTGGCCCCATCTCGGGATCTTCTCGCAGCGCACCACTGAGCTCACTGTGGTGTGACTGATGGCCCTGTGGGTGCGTCGAGATAGCTCACGAAAGCTCGGCTGACCACTGTGCAATCGCAGCCGTTGCAATCGGCTGCGCAGGACGTCCAGCCCGTCACCGACGCTTGAACCGCCCGACGGAGCTACGGATAAGTCACTCATGGTAGCCAACAGTGTGCCAAGAGTGTCAAATTCTGTAAAGAAGTCCAGGCAGGCTCGCGGCGACGGCTTGGCCCAGGGCCCGATGCCAGAAGGACTTTGTACAGAAGCGGTGACTCTTGGTCGTACGTGTCAGAACGCCTCGCCCATGCACCAGCCTTGAGTCAGCCGCCCGTTCGCGGCTCCCGCGACCGGACTCCCAGGCCAGAGTTGTCACAGTTATGCCGGCCCGGCGTCCGCGCGATTCCCTCTCCGCTGAAAGGGGTTCTCAACCGATGATGCCTGACCTCACCGCGCCCGTGTTGCTTGCTGGAACACCGGTCGCCCTCCTTGCTGGGGTGTACCTCTGGTCCGCCGACCCGGACCGGCGCCGCCGAGCCTGGCGGCTGCTGCGACTTCTCCTGCGTCGCTGAACGGCTGAACCGCCGGAGGTGTTCTAGCCGCAGGTGGCACCGGAAGCAGCTGCGTCAGGAGGCGGTGTCGGGGTCGATGCCCTGCACACGGGCAAGGGCGAACAGGACTCGCTCGATCGTGTCCAGACGCTGGGTGATCGACCGGTTCCCCGACGTGCCGATGGCGGTGGCGAGGGAATCGATGTTCCCAAATGCCGTGCGCTGCTGCTTACGGATCGCCGCTGTCCCTTTCGCCATCCCCACCTTCCGGCCGACCGAGCTCAGCTGGCGTTGGGGTCCCGGCCGATCAGCCGGGTCAGCAGCTCAACGATCTGCGCCTGATTGCGATCAATCCGCTCGCCGAGGCCACGGACGTCACCGGCGAGGTCGCTCACTTTCGCGTCCAGGTTGCCCACCTTCTGACCAAGGTTGCCGACCTACAGGCGCAGCGCGGTGAGATCGCTCTTGACGATCCCGAACTCCCGGTCCGTCCGCTCCGCCACGTCTTCAAAGCGGCGGGTGAGAGCGGCGATCTCGCCCTGTGCGATCGGGACCTCGGGCACGCGGGTCTCCTGCCAGATCATGAGATGGGACGGTCATCAGGGACCCTCCACGATATCGGGGACACCGTGCCGGTCGAGACCAGGGGACGATGCCGGGGCTTCGGAGAAGCAGCCGCCCCGAGGCCGCCGACGCCTCCCGCACCAACGACGTTCTCGCCCGCCCCCTCAACCCTGCGCCCTCCACAGCAGAGCCGTGCTTTTGCTGGGCATGGCCGGATCAGTCAGCGACAGCACGGTGACGTACAGGTCCCCAGGCGCACGACCATGCAGGTCCGCTCCGGCCTCGGCGGAAGGCGGGCACCGCACTCCGCCCGTCTCGTACCAGTCGATGTTCTTCGTGGCGTACTCCCATTCGTCGTGCTCGAACTCGAGCTTGTCGATCACCTCCTGGATGTCGTAACGGAAACCTTCGTCCATCTGGTCCAGCACAGCGCGGTAGGCGGCGGCAGCGGGCTTGGCTTTGGCCAGGGGAAACATGCCTATGTGCGGGCCGTCCACGGGGTAGGGGATGTAAAAGGGGATCTCCTTAGGCGGCCCGGAGAACAGGTGGTCGTGCAGCAGTAGATCGGCGCTCACGTTCAGGCGGCGCAGTTCGTCGTCCACCAGGCCGAAGAAGGTGGAGGGCTTGGAGTACACACCGAGATCACTGGGATCCAACGCATTGCAGTCGATGATGTGTTGAAGGGCCCGGTGGTAGGCACTGGACGCGTACTCGGCGTCTGAACTCGCGTGACCGGCCAGGAGGTGGTCGAGCGCGTCGGGAATGGACAAGCCCCAGTCGATGCCCTGGCGGTCGAGCTCAAGCCGGCTCCGCTGCGCCCTCTCACGCATCATGCCGATGATGCGCTCCTGGTCGGACGTAAGGCCTCCGGCAGCCCCGAGAAACCCCAGGACGTCAGCTTTGTCGGCAGTGCTGTATGAGATGATCCGGCTCATGATCACTATGCTGTCAGCCGCCACTGACACTCAGCAGGCGGGCGGCACGCCCACGACCCGGCCCGCCCCAGCGCCCCCACCGCCCGCGACCCCATCCGCCTCCCGAAACGGCCCGGACTGAACCTCTCAGCCCGCAACCGGACCCATGGCTGACCACACAGGCGATGAGACGAAGAGCACGACGCGGGGTTGGGGCGTCGCCGTCTTGCAGGAACAAGGAAAACCGGCAGTGCCCTTCCCGGCGCCTATGTCAACCTGGCCGGTTGGTCATCGGGCGAGGGGTGGAGAAAAAGTGGCAGCACATGCGCGAGCCCTGGCCTGGAGCAGTCGTCACAGCGGTGGCCGGCGTGCTCGGCGACACCGCGCAGGGGCTGACCGGGCGGGAGATCGGTCAGCTGCTGGCAGCCGTGCGTGTGCCGGACGTGGAAGGCGGCAACAAGCGGGACCGGCCGGCCGGGGGGCTGCTGGCGCAGCAGGCCCGTCAGCAGGCGTCGAACTGCGTGATCGCGTTCATCAACGCGGCGATGGCCCCGGTACGTTACGCGCAGCAGCCGCAGACGTTCTCGCGCCGACAGGACGATCTCAATGAGGTCCTCGTCCATGTCGGGTTGCGGGTGAACGCCGAGGGGAAGCTTGCCCGGGGGCCGGCGGCGGCCACCCTGGATGAGGCCGCGCAGCACGCCAGTTCGCTGCGGGCCGAGCTGCGCCGCCGCGCCACGCATCCGGAGGTGCTGCGTTACTGCACGCTGGAGATCTTGGCCAAGAATCCCTTCCACGCCAGCCTGGAGGCGGTCAAGTCAGTGGCTGACCGGCTGCGGCAGCTCGTGACCAGAGCCACCGCACCGAGGCCGATGTCCTCGGATTCCCCTTCAGCCGGGGCCGGAGCCACCGTGGAGATACGGCGTCGGCGCGGTGCGCGCGTGCCCACGATTCCGAGTCCCCTTCGGTGGCCAGGCCGCCGAGGCACACAACGCCGACGGGCTTGCCGTCGACGTCGACGACCGGGAGGAACCGAGCCGCGTGTTCTCGCATCACCCTGGCGACCTGATCGACCTCGTGGTCCGCACCGACGGTGACCAGATCCTCGCTCAGCGCCTGGGCTATGGTCGTCTGCTCAGAGCTTGCCCCGTCCGCGAGAACACGGACCACCAGGTCGCGGTCGGTCACGAGTCCTTTCAGCTGGTCGCCATCCTCACCAGAACAGTCCCGACGCGCTTGTCGCGCATCAGTCGGGCCACCGATGTCACCGTGGCCTGCAACTCCACGGTCACAGGAACGTCGTCCATGATGTCGCGCACACGCTGGGCCATGACGGGCCCCTTCCACTCGTGCGGTGCCGGTCACCGCACTCGGCCGCCGGGTGCCCGCCCCTGCCCGCCTCACCGTCTGCGCACGCGCAGTACGTGCTCGGGGCCGGTCCCTGACCAGCGCCCAGAACGGCGGTGTCAGATGGGCTCGCCACGTCAGTCAGACGCCCACCGCGCAGATATGCCGCGCTGACGAGCGGCCTCATGCCGGAGCGCCGCGCCCGGTGCACCAACTCCTGCGCGAGCTCGAGGTCTCCGGCGGCTGCCCGCCCGGGCGCCACCTAGGACAGTAGCCGCTCCACCTGTGCCGCAGCCGGTACGAGTTCCCCGCGCGCGGGATCGAGGCCGTCACCACGGAAAGGGTGAAGAGCGGGCAAATGGGGACTCGCAAGGTGCGAATCACTACTCCCAGAGGAGCGTGCCACCCATGTCCACAGGAACACTTCTGGCGATCATCATCGCGATCGTGGTGGTGCTCGCCCTGGCCGCTGTGGCGGTCTCACTCATGAGGCGACGCCGTCACCTCCGTGACCGCTTCGGCCCGGAGTACGAACGCACCGTCGAGGGATCCGACAGCCGCCGTGCTGCCGAGCGCGAACTCAGAGAGCGCGAGAGGCGGCACGATGCGCTGGACATCAAGCCGCTGCCCCCGGTCTCGCGTGACCGCTACACACAGGACTGGAGCAGCGTCCAGCAGGAGTTCGTGGACCGGCCGGAGGACGCGGTGCACGACGCGGACCGGCTGGTGACCTCCCTGATGCACGACCGCGGTTACCCGACCGAAGGGTTCGATCAGCAGATGAAGGACCTCTCGGTGGAGCACGGGCGCACCCTCGAGCACTACCGGGCCGCGCATGAGGTGGAGTCTCTCAGCAGCAACCACCAGGCGACGACCGAGCAGCTGCGCGGTGCCATGATGCACTACCGCGCGCTGTTCGACGAGTTGCTCTCCGACGGCGGCCGGGCCCAGCACGCCCGGTCCTGACCGACCCCGACTTGGCACGAAGGAACGCCATGCACAGCAACGACGACACGGGCCGCACCAGCGGCGGTCTGACCACCGAGGACCTCGCGCAGCCCTCCGGCGCCACCACCGCGACGCCGGGACAAACGGAGGGGACCTCTTCGAGAGCCCCGATCTACCCCGGTGAGGGCACCGCAACGACTGAGGCGCCGAGCCCGGCCGACGAGGCCGGCGGGGGCCGGTCCGCCGCAGACGGCTCCGGTACCGAAGCCGCCACAACCGGCGTCGCCGGCACCCCGGACACCTCGGGCACCTCGGGCACCTCGGACGATGAGGCTCCGCAGCTCCTGATGGAGGACGAAGAGCGGGACTTCCGCGACCGCTGGCAGAAGATACAGACCAGGTTCGTGGACGACCCCCGCGAGGCCGTGCACGACGCCGACGCCCTCGTCGCAGACGTCATGCAGACCCTGGCCACCACGTTTGCTCAGCACAAGAAGGACCTGGAGGAGCAGTGGGGGGAGGGCGAGCAGGTGGACACGGAGGAGCTGCGCAGGGCTCTGCGTCGCTACCGCTCCTTCTTCAACCGGCTGCTCAGCACGTGAGCAACCGCTTCTTTCCCCGAGCCTGGGCCACACAACGGGCGCGTCACACAGCTCATGGCCCGGGCCATCACAATCCGTCCGGCCCGGTCGCCATCACCCGGGCCCGGGTCGTCACCCAGTCGGACCTACTCTTGGGGGTCCTGTGGGTCCACGCCGGTGACTGCTGATGCGTCCATGGTCCCGCTCGGGCGCTGGGATCGCCCTCTGGGGCCGGTGTCGTGCATGCCATCGTTGCGCGACTTCTTGGCCCTTTCCTTGCCCCGGACACCGATGCTCTCGCCCGGGTCCGCCGCGACTCCCTTCTTCTCCTGCTTGGAGGCCTTCTTGCCCGGACCCGGCTTGGGAGCGTACTCATCGGGACGGAAGGACCGGTGGGCGCTCGGGTTCTCCTCTTGGCCGGTCTCGTCCACATCCGAAGCCCAGCCCGCCCTTGTGTCGGCTCACATCACGCGAAGGATCGGATGGCTTGCGCTGCTTCGCCATCATGAGCTGGCCTCCCTCGGGTGCCTGTCCGCAACCACGCACCCTTCAACCGCAGACGAATCGGGTGTTAATGGCCCATGGAAGCGTCACCCTCCGCAGTCCTGTGGTAACGCGATGCGATTCGCGGGGATCGAACGCGGCAAAGCGGCACGTGGAGGCAGGTGCGGGTGGACCAGGTGGAGGACGACTGGAGGACAAGCCGGAAAGAGGGTCGTCGTCATGTCACGCGTCGGGCCCGGTGGCGGACCGCGCCGAGCCGGACCTCGGCCGGGAGGCTGCTCAGGCTCGCGGATTCTCGGGCGTGGCGCAGCGTCTCCCGGCTCAGTTGATCCAGGGCCTTCGTCGGTTCGGCGTGCGCTTCGAGCTGTATATCTACTCGCGCGACAGGCGCATCGGGTCTGCCCGTCAGCCGTACGTGGGCCTGCGCGATGCCGTCCATGGCTTCAGCCTCGGCGGACAGGACGGACTCCAGCGCTCCTCCCCGCAGTCGGGCGCTTTCTCCGTCGCCACTGTCGACGAGGGTCATCGCTAGGCGGTGCCTGCGCATTTGGGTCAGCAGCCACCACAGCAGGAGGATCAGCAGCAGGGCCAGCACGGCGATGACGACGGGCCACCACCACAGGTGGTCCCGGAACCGGGTCCGCCCCTCCACTCCGAGCACCACGTCGTGGGGCCCCCGGAAGGGCCACCAGGTGGGCACTTGGAAGTTCCACCGTCGCTGGAGGTCGAGCCCGCCGAGCAACACCGTAGCGCCCAGCACGAACAGGCCGGCCCCGATCAGCGCCAGCAGCACCCGGTTGACCGTCCTGATCATGTGTTGTCACCTCTTCTTCGGTCGTCGGACGTCAAGGGACAGGGCCGGCGGCCGGGCGAGCCCGAGTTGCCGTACGCCGTTTGACAGTGCCGATTCCAGGTCTGCCCGGACCTCCTCGAGATCACGGAAGTGGGACCGGATCCTCGCTCTGATCTTGTGGCGGCCCACATCGATCCGGGCCGACTGGACGCCCGGCACCTCCATGGCCCGGTCGCGCAGCACGAGTGCGACGGCGGAGCGACTGAGCCCGGCTCGAATGTCGGCAGCCCGCATATCAGCGGGCGGCTGCATCGGCAGCAGCCGCCTTAGTCCCGGGGTCACCGCAAGGACCAGCAGCCACAGGCCAACGGCCATCGCCAGCGCTGCGCCGCCGATCATCCAGCCGTCGTCGAGGGGGCGGGACGCCAGTTCGTCGGCGAGACTGCGCCGCCAGCTCATCGCCGGCCGGCCGGCCCGGACGGCCACCACGTCGTACAGGAGGAGCCCGGTGACCGCGGCTGCGAGCAGGGCCACGATCGCGGCGGGCACGCGTCGCGTGGACCAGAACCGGCGCACACGCTGCACGGTGGCCGGTGCGCCTGGTTCGAGCTTGTCGGCCAGGGTGGGACGAGGCCGCTCCATGTCGCCGGCCACCACTCGCTGGGTGGCAGCCTCCGGCTCCAATTCACTCATCTGGTCCTCCCGGTCATCACGCCCCGCGTGTGTGGCGAGTGCAGCTGCTCGACCGTCACCACGACTTCTTGAACCTTCACGCCTGCCAGTCGGCTGACCTGCTCGCTGACTGCGCGACGGACCGCGCCGCACTGGGCACCGATATCGGACGGATATCCCAGCTCCAGCACGACGTGCACCCGCGCCTGGCCAAACACATGCTCCCGCTCGGGCGCAGGGCGCACCGACACGGTCGCGTGCGGCTTCGAGCGGCCGGAATAGACGGACGGCGCGGACTCGCCATACCTGCTGAGTGCCTCACGCGCCGCCTGGGAGGCGATCTTCGCGACGACTCGATCGGCGACCCGGGTCGCACCGCGCGCGCCTCTGGGTACCGCCGCCGGAGGGGCGGTCTGCGGCTGCGACACCGTTCACCGCCGCCGGTCGACGCGATCGCGGCTGCGGACGAAGTGTCCGAGCTCAAAGTCACCGTCCGCAAGTCCTCCGGCGACGAACCCCACGGCGCCGAGCGCCGCCACCAGGAGAAAAGCTCCGAAGCCGCCGAAATAGCCGGCGAAGCCGAGCCCCATACCGGCAAGCAACCCCACCACGGCCATGCTCATCGTGCGCTCCTTCGTGATTCACCAGACCGGCTACCGCAGCCGTGGCTGCTCTTCCTCTTCGTCCTCTTCGTCGGGGAGCTTCACGTCGCTGACCGCGATGTTGACTTCGACGACTTCCAGGCCTGTCATCCACTCGACGGCGGAGATCACGCTCTCCCGCACGGCGGCCGCCACGTCCGCGACCGAGACGCCGTAGTCGATGACGATTTCCAGATCGATCGCCGTCTGCGTCTCGCCGACTTCGACTTTGACGCCGCGGGAGACGGACTTGCTGGTACCGGGCACGCGCTCCCGCGCGGCACCGAAGGCCCTGGAGATGCCGCTGCCCATCGCGTGCACGCCGACCACATCGCGGGCCGCTATCCCGGCAATCTTCTCGACGACGCCGTCGGCGATGGTGGTCCGGCCCCGCCCGCCGGGCTCGCCCCGCCCCGCCGCGACGTTCTTCTTGGCGGTCTCCGCCGCCACCTTCATGCCGAGGGGCGCGCGCTGGTTCTGCTGTCCCATCTCAGCCATAATCGTCACCTCTTCTACCTTTCAGAACCCTTTATCCGAGTCCCCACGTTAAGCTCGATTAGTCGGCAATCAGGAAAGTCCAGGACGCGTAGTCCCCTCTTGCTCGGCGGATGGCGTGAGCGGCCACATGAGAGGCGGCTCCGGTCGTGTCTGGACACCGGGATACGGAAGGGGTGAGAGGCGATGGCGTCGGACAGGTGGGCGCCGACCGTACGACAGCAGATCGGCCGCGGCCGCCTCCTCCCGCTCGGCGGACCCGAGGACGGCGCCTGGATCACCGAGAGCGCGGTCGGCGAGGCGCTGAGCCGCGCGGCCTACGAAGTATCCGGAGCCCAGCTGGGCACGGTGCGCGTGCGTCTGGACGACCCGGAAACAGCGGCGGAGCCTTCCGTTCCGGCGCCCTGGACCGCACTGCCGCCGGGACCACTGCGCATCGAAACCGAATTCTCGGCACCGGCCGGGCAGCCCCTGCCAGACTCCGCGGAGCAGCTGCGGCAGGCGCTGTTCACCGCGTCGCACGAACGCCTAGGACTGGTGACCGCCGCGATCGACCTGCACGTGACAGACCTCCTGGACGACTCAGCCCCGGCAGCCGGGACCACGCCACAGCACCCCTCCCCCATCACAGATGCCCGAACCGGGGCATCCCACGTCGCGGCTCCAGGCCCCCTGCAGCCGTCACCGGGCGAGAGTCCGGTACGAGCACTGGCCGTACTGCTGGCCGATGCGGCAGCGGCCGTACCCGGCGTGACCCGCCTGGCCGCCGTTTCATCACCGCTCATGCCCCACACCAGGGAAAGCCCCGCTCACCCCGTCCGCATCAGGGACAGCAGCGACCCCCCGGGGAGACACGTCCAGATCGAGCTGGCGACCGACGCGACCCATCGCTGCCTCGACGTCGCCCGCGCCGTCCGCGCAGTCGTGACCACGGCGGTGACAGCCGACGCCCCCGGCCCGGTGACCGTCGCCGTCATCGTCACGGCAGTAGAGGCCAGGGGCTGACGAACCTGACCGGCGAGACACACCCCGAGTCGGCGGCTTCGATAGCGGCCGGCGCGGCGACGCCGGCCGTTGTCCCTGGGCTCGAGGCTGATCTCCGAAAAGGTCCGGCGATGCCCAGAACGTAGCCAGATCCACGAGGCCGTGGAACCCACTTCCTCAGGGCCTGCATCAGCGGACCGGCACGCCGACTTTGTTGATCCGAGGAAGGACTCGCCAGTCCCGAGTCGTCTCGTCGACCACTGGGCGCACGGAGCACAACCCGGAAGCGGGGCGCTCTAGTGCACGGACGGCTTGATCGAGGAATACCGCCCGCTCCTGATCCCAGGTAGGGGATGAGCTACAGGGTGTCGCGCTGCGCGGTGGGAGCGTAGGCGCGATCCAACCCCGCACCAGGCGCAAGCCAACGAGGCGTCGGCCCACGGTGACGGTCGGCACAAAGCTCAGGTCTGCTGAATCCGGCGTCGGCCGACGAGCAGCCGCTGGGCTGCGGAGAGTACGCGGGCCGTGCCTGCGGTGGCGTGGAGCGCCGCGCGAGCCGCGTTGGCTCCGCACGCGCCATGGACTCCTCCGCCCGGATGTGCGGAAGCTGACGCCAGATACAGGCCCCGGACGGGAGTTTCGGGGCGTCCCGTACCCGGCACCGGGCGGAAGATCAGCTGCTGGTGCAGGCTGGCAGTGCCTCCGTTGATCGCGCCGCCGTGCAGATTGGCATCGAGGGCCTGGAGCGTCGGGGGTGCCAGGATTCTGCGTGCCCTGATCAGCGAGCGGAAGCCGGGGGCGTAGGGCTCCACATGCCGTTCCATGCGGTCGGCCATGGCTTCCTGTTCGCGCTCGTCCCACGTGCCGTGGATGTCGTCCTCGCCGGCGTCGGCGGTGATGGTCTGGGGTACGTGCGTGTACGCCCAGGCGGACTCGGTTCCCTCCGCTGAGCGACCGGGATCCGATGTCGTCATCTGTCCCAGGAGGGTGAAGGGTGGTCGGGTACCTGCCCGGTGGCGAGCTGACCGGCGAATCGGGTGAGGTCGTCGACACCATCTGCGAGGTGCACCGTGCCGGCCCCGGCGGCCGCTTCGGCATTCCAGGGGATCCGGCCGCCGCCAGGGGAAGGCGTCGGCGGCGGCCGGAGACGGATGATCAATATGGCCGTCTGCATGGACGCCTCTAAGCGCCACCGCCACGACGCACAAACCCTGTCGGCCCCATGCCGCGCCATGCTCACCATCCCGGTCGGACCGCTGACCACGGCCCGGCACACCGCGTCAAGCCCGGAAGGCAAAACCGGACCCAGCCGCGGCCGAGCAGGTAAAGAGGCGGAATGTTGACGGCTCCTGCGGGCACTCGTGGGTCACCAACTCATGAGGGGGTGCCAAACCGTATGGAGATCTCAGGCATCATCAGCGCGATCGTCATCGGTATCGTGATCGGCGTCCTCGGCCGGCTTGTCGTCCCCGGCCGCCAGCGCATCGGCATCCTGTGGACGATCGTGATCGGCATCGTCGCGGCCTTCATCGGTACGGCCATCGCATCGAGTATCGGTGTCGCCGACACCAAGGGCGTCGACTGGATCGAATGGCTCTTCCAGATCGCCCTGGCCGCTCTCGGCGTGGCCGCGCTCAGCAAGGTGAAGCTGCGCCACTGACAACTCGCATCCCCCACGCACAGGCTTGCCGGCGGACCTGGTCATGTCCGCTGGCAGGGTGCCCCGCCGGGCGGGGGTAGTGCCTGCTGAGGGAGTGGCTGGACCGCCTCGCCTCCGTCGGCCAAGGCGCCACTCCTCGCAGGACCTCACCAGGGCGAACGCCCGCAGCACACCCTCAGCGCAGTAGCCACCACCAGGCCGCGGGCGCGCCCCCGGCCCCACCCGCGCGGCCCCCAAGGCTTCCCCGTCCCGAGGTGCGCCAGGCACCGACGGCTGCGACCGTATGAGTGAGCAAGGATGGTCCGGACGGACGACGACGGAGGCAAGCACCATGCTGACGGCGTATCTTCCGCTCCTGCGGGAACTGGTCGAACGGTGCGAGACACTCAGGCGGCAGGCGACATCCGGCGGCGGCCCACAGACCGCGCGTCAGCTCGAGGACGCGACCTACACACTGTGTGTACTCACCGGCACCCGCCAGCTGGACACAGCCCTGTATGTAGCCCGCCGGCAGCTGGCCGAAGCCATGGCACAGCACGGTTCCCCGCACCGCTGAACAGCGCTCAGGGCGCCCCGCAGCATCGTCAGCAGCGGCCGCCGCCGTGGCGCCGTCGCCGTCCTGACGGATGCCCCGTCACGAGGGGTCCGTCAGTGACACGATGTGCATGGGCGAGAGCGACGAGGGCGAGGCCGATCGCATCTTCGAGCTGCAGGAAGAAGTCCACCAGCTGAAGGCGGCAGTCGCCTCCCACGCCGTCGTGGACCAAGCGATCGGGATGGTGGTCGCTCTGGGCCGAGTGACCCCGGACCAGGGGTGGCAGGTGCTGAAGGAGGTCTCCCAGCACACCAACATCAAGCTGCGCAACGTCGCGGACCTCATCCTCATCTGGGGACGCACCGGCGACATGCCCCCGCAGATCCGCGCCGAACTGGAGGATTACCCTCGACCGGCATGGACCGACACAGATTCCGGGCACACCGCCAGAATGAAGTTCAACCCACCCAGTGCTGCGTTTCCTCAAAGGATGTACACCCAGCAGCGTCCGGCACACTGCCGTCACCGGCATCCGCCTGCGCCGACCCGCAACGGAGGTCGCGGCTGGGGCGGCCGGCTGACCGCTCAACCACAGCGCGGCGTGCGGCAGGCCGGATGGGTGATCACCACATTGGGTGTCATGTGCGTGTCCACCGCGGCCACGGTCTGACCCCGGTCCCGCAACTCCTGTCCGGATGACGGGAGGCGCCCGCCGGCGGCAGGTCAGCGCACGAAGTGATGCCGGTGCGAGCGCCGCGACCAGCGCCTGCCGAACAGCACCACATCGGCCACCAGCACCACCGCGCCGATAATCAGGAGGTAGAACAGCCCGTTCACCGCCACGCCGATGAGTCCCAGGATGACCGCCACGAGGACCAGGAAGAGGAAGAGCGCCACAGGTGACCACATCCTCCGACAGGGCCGGTCAGCCACGCGCCAGACGGCGCCCGTGTTCGGCACCGGACTCGTACGGCTGCTCGTAGTGTTCGAAGATCTCGTGTTCCCGCTCGACCGGCAAGACGTCGTCCATACCGATGGACGGTGCCTTCTTCACCTGCCCCCTCGCGTGGGCGACTTTCACATAGCCAGGTCCCAGAGTCGCCTCGTCAAGAGGGACGAAGACGAGCCTGTGCCTGGTCGGCAGCCCGGTACGGACGGTGGCCATGGCAGGTGCGTCGGTGACGGTGTCCACATAGACCGCTTCCAGAGCGCCGATCTTCCGGCCCCTGGGATCGATCACATCGCGGTTGCGCCACTCGCGGACGTCGGCTGAGTGGATCATGCCTCGCTCCTCGCAGCCCCTGACCCGCGGGCAACTCCACACGCGAGTGGAACCACACCTTCACTTTACTCCGGCCGCCGACGCCTCCGGCAGATCATGCGCGGACGTGAGGCTTGGCACGCCCTCCCCCACCCTCAACCACACTCGCACAGGGGCACCGACCAGGCCCCAGCCATTGCCGGTAGCCACCCAGGGCTCCAGCGCCCGCTTCGCCGCACCCGACAGCCGACGCCTACCCTCCGCGTGAAGGCGGACGAAAACGCGGCCAGAGGAGAATGCCGCCGCTCGAGCATGCTCCTCCGGCAGCTGAACAGGACACCGTTCGCCGATGTCCATGACGATGATCGCCTCACCAAGATGCGGCCACCCTCACTCGCCGTCGGACGACTCCTCGCCCTCGTCCGTCGAAGCCTCCGTTTCCCCGGAACTCGCTTCGGCCGCAGACTCCTCGCCCTCAGATTCAGTCGCCTCGGATTCCGCGCTCTCCCCGGTCGCAGGGGCTTCCGCCTCCGCACCCTCCGCGGCCTCCGCCGCCTCAGCCGCAGACTCCTCGCCTTCAGGTTGAGTTGCCTCGGGTTCCTGGGGTGTCTGTTCGGTGTCGTTCATGTCTTCACCTCCTCCTGCGGCGTGCAGTTAAGGAGTTCCTGGTGTCGGTCACTGAGTTCCACCGACCCAGAAGCGCGCAGATTTATGCGCTTTATTAGCTTTGTCATATTCCTCGAGGGTGAGGATGTCAACGGACTTTGGGACAAAGGTGCAAGCGCGAGCATCAGGGGACGGCGGTGGCCGCCGACTCCAGCGGTAGAGGGACGCCCCCAGGCTTTCCCCCCGTCCAGCGCCGCCCTCCAAATCGCCCAAGAAGGCGGCACGTTGACGGGCCGGCTCCAGGTGGAGGGAACCAGGCAGCCCGGACCCTTTCCCGGCGGGGACAACCGCGCAAGGTCAGGGGCCCGTAGACGACCTGCACGAAGAG
Organism: Streptomyces sp. NPDC025638; assembly: GCF_055558775.1. Taxonomy (NCBI): domain Bacteria; kingdom Bacillati; phylum Actinomycetota; class Actinomycetes; order Kitasatosporales; family Streptomycetaceae; genus Streptomyces; species Streptomyces sp. NPDC025638. The sequence goes on from NZ_JBVHLX010000018.1 coordinate 33,476, forward strand.
CGGCCTCCCGGGCCGCACTCCAGCGGATAGGCCTACCCAGGGCCTACTCGGGCCTCCACACTTCGGGGCCACCGCCATGCCATTCGATAAAGGGCGACTCGGCCACATCCAGCTCATCGACCCCAGGCCACCCGGCACCCTGAAGGAACACCGCCAGATCGCGCAGACCATAGGCCGTTCCCAGGCGCTTCCCGTCCGCGCAGATCTCCCGGCCGCCCCGTTCATCGGGCGCGGACACGATCACCAACCGTTCCGTCACGCTCCCAGCCTCAGCCCCGACCCGGGCCACCGCATGCGCAGACACCCACCCCGGTACGACGCCGGCGCCCAAATCGTGGCAGAGCGCCTTGGGTCACACCGCCCACACCATTGACGGGATGAACCGCGCCGGCGGAAGCAGCGACGAGCCCTCAGGCCTGCCCAGCGGACACGGCCAGGAACGAGTCGCGGTGCTTCAGTACGAGCACAACTGCCCCCGCCGCCCACTCGCATGTCTGGCCCGCTTGCATCCGCCGGCGGTTCGTGGGCTCAGGACTTGCCGCGGCCGGTGACGAAGTCGCGGGCCCGGTCCACCAGGCCGACGCCCGGTGCAAGGAGCTTGTTCGCGGGCGGGGTGTCGGGAGCGGAGGGGTGCGGGCGGGTCGGGGCCATGGCCTTGGCCCGGCGGACCTTGTCCCCGAGATCGCCCAGCATCCCGGACGAGCAGGCCTGGCGCAGCATCGGGAAGAGGTTGTTCTCCTCGTCCTGGACGTGGGCGGACACCTCCTCCATGAGCTGCTGCAGCAGCGGGCTCATCTGGGGGTCGCCGGCGTCGGTCCGCTCCAGCTGTTTGAGGATCTCCTCGACCCGGCGGTGATCCGCGAGCTCCTTGTCCGCCAGCCGGTCACCGCCCTCGACGTACTCGCGCACCGCCGGGTACAGGTACTGCTCCTCGGCAACCGAGTGACGCACCAGCTCGATGGTGACCTCGTCCACGAGATCACGCAGTTCCTGCCCTCCACCGGTCATCTCTTCGATCCGGGCGAAGATCTCCTCGACCTCTCGATGGTCGGTCATCAACTCCTCGAGCACGTTCCCGCCATGTCCCATCGTGCATCCGCCTCTTTCCCGTCGTGTCAGGGCGGGCCGCTCCCGCCCAGCAGAGACTGATTCCACCCCGCACGCACCACGCGCAGCCGCGCCCTGGCACCTCACCCGATCAGACCCATCCCCTTGGGCGTCGACATGATCTGCATCCGCGTCCGGCACAGCCCGGCTGCCGCAGCGGCAGGGTCAGGCCGCACGTCCTGGCCCTGCTGAGGGAAACCGCCGCCCGGCCTCGGGGCCGTGGGGCTCAATCCGGCGGCCGGGTTGTCAGCGGCCGAGCGCGTTCTGCAACTGTCGCTTGGTCATGTTGGAGCGGCCGTGGATGTTGCGCTTCTTGGCCTCCTCGTACAGCTGGTCCCTGGTGGGCCCTTCCGCGCCACTGTGCGAGCGCTGCCCGCCGCGCTGGGACGCCGACTTCGGGTCACGCGTGGAGGTCTTGCTGGCGGTCCTCGACTCACCCGACCTGGCCCGTTCCTTGTTGACCGTGCGCGCGGCGATCTCCTTGGCCCGCTTGGTCGACTCGCCACGGTCCTCGGCGCTCTTCTTGATGTGCTCGTACTGCCGCTCCCGCTTGGAGCTCGATCCGGCCGGCATGGTGTTGCTTCCTTTCCTGAACAAGGAGATCGGGGTTGGATATCGGTAGGCACCCCGCTCATCTCGGCGTTCGTCCGGGACTACGAGTTCCCCGGTGAAGCCCCCAACGCACGCGAGGCGCCGTATACCCGTCCGGACGGCCCATCCAGCATGCCCGCCACGGTTTCGGGAACCGCAAACCCATGGGTCTGAACCACGATGAGGCACCCGTCCTGGACGCACTCGCCCGCTATCACGACGCCGACGAGCTGGGATTCAGGCCACCCGGGCACAAGCAGGCACGCCGCGCGGACCCCCGTGCTCGGGGATACCGTCTTCTTCGGCGACGTCCTGGCCAACGGCGGTCTGGACGACCGGCTGACCCGGGGCCGCGTACTGGAGCGGGCCGAGCACCTCATTGCCGATGGGGTGCATGCCGATCACACATTCTTCGCGACGTGCGGCAGTTCCCTGTCGGTCAAGGCCGCCATGCTGGCGGTGACCTGCCCCGGCAACAGGCTCCCGTCGGGCGCGACGCCCACGAATCGGTCATCGCCGGGCTCATCCTGTCCGGCGATGACCCGGTGTGGGTGGAGCCCCAATGGGACGCCATGCGGCACATCGCCCATCCCCCGTCCGCAGCCACCTACGAGAAGGCGTTCACGCAGCATCTCAATGCCGACGGGGCTCTCGTCACCAGCCCGACCCCGTACGGATCCGCGGCCGACCTCACGGGCATCGTGGAGGTCTGTCACCGCCGGGGAAAGCCGCTCATCGTGGACGAGGCATGGGGAGCGCACCTCCCCTTCCACGACGACCTGCCCTCATGGGCCATGGACGCAGGCGCCGACATCTGTGTGACGAGCATCCACAAGATGGGCAGCGGCCTGGGGCAGGGCTCGGTGTTCCACCTCCAGGGTGACCTCATCGATCCCGCCGAACTCGCCTCGCGGGCCGACCTGCTCAGCACGACCAGCCCGAACGTCCTGCTCTACGCCGGCATCGACGCCTGGCGTCGGCAGATGGTCCAGCACGGCCACGCCCTCATCGGCCGGGCCCTGGAACTGGCCGCACGCACGCGCATCGCCATCGAGTCGATCGACGGCTTCCACGTCAACGACGCGGCAGACTTCTGCGGCCCCGACCTCGCCGCCGGCTTCGACCCCTGCCGGTCGTCATGGACATCAGCAACCTGGGCACCACCGGCTACCGGGCCGCCGACTGGCTGCGCGAGCACCATCACATCAACGTCCACCTGGCCGACCACCGGCGCATTGGCGCCCAGCTCACCCACGCCGATGAAGCAGACCACCACACGTCTTCTCACCGTCCTGCACGATATGGGCGACCACGCCGCCGAACTGCAAGGTGCCCCTCAGGTCGCCGTCCCCTGTCCGGCCGACCTTCGGCTGGACCAGGTCCGGCTGCCACGCGACGCCTACTTCGCACGCCACACAACATCCCCGCTGCCGAGGCCGCGGGCAGGATCGCCGCCGAAATGATCACCCCGTATCCGCCCGGCAGCCCCGTCGTCCTGCCCAGCGAACGCCTGACCGGGCCCGTACTGGAATACCTCCCACCACCGGCGTCAGAGCCGGCATGTTCCTGCCGGACGCAGCCGACCAGCGCCTGAACACCGTCCGCGTCGTCGCGGAAAACTGATCCGCACGCCGAACCGGCGGTGCCGGGCTGTGTTCCCGTGGTGGCTGCGGCGCGCCGGATCAGGCGGTCATCCGGTTCTCCCGGCCTCGTCTGCGTGTTCAGCGTCGTGCTGGACCAGCAGGGAAAGCAGATCCGCCACGGTCAGGTCCGCCTCGGCCGGGTGGCGCAGAATGGTTCCCGGCCGGATGTGATAGGCGTTGGAACGGCCTTCACGCTCGTGCGTGAGGTAACCGTCCGCCTCCAGGTCAGCAATGATCTTCTGGACCGCGCGTTCGGTGAGCCGGCAGTGCGCGGCGATGTCGCGGACACGGGGCCGGTGGTTGCTCGCGATCATGGCGAGCACCCGGGCGTGGTTGGTCAGGAATGTCCACCCCGCGTGTGGCTCGGGTACTTCTCCCATACAGCCAGGGTAGGCCCAACCATTCACGTGTCCAAAAGGATGAAATAAGATTCCGGTATCTCTTGACAGGTCACGGCGGGCTGGCACAGCCTGGATCCGGAAGCGAACGCCAACGACACCACGCGGGAGCTGATGCTTCCCCGGCAACGAGCCAGGGAGGTCAAGATCGTGAGCTCAGCACCGGTCGACCACCCCACAGCAGTACGAGCAACACCACCAGATCTCCTGATCCATGCCTCGGCCCATGGCGGGCGCGTCCTCGTGACGATCCGCGGCGATCTTGACCTCAGCGCGGAAAGGGAAGTACAAACCGCGCTGCGGCACGCCCTCGGGCAGAGCACGCGCGGTGTGGACCTCGACCTGAGCGGCATAGCCTTCTGCGACTGCTCGGGCCTGAACTGTTTCCTCACCGCCCGGCGCCACGCCCTCAAGGCCGGCAAGACACTGACCATCCGCGCCGCCAGCGCCCCGATGCAGCGTCTGCTCAGCGCGTCCGGCACATGGCCCCTGTTCACGCTGCAGCGCTGCTCCCCACGCCCGTCGGCCGGCACCCCCGAAACGGCCGCAGCATGCTGGGAGGATGCCCTGGACCACGAGGACCTGCGTACCGAGGTCGTTCAACTGCGCCGGGCAATGCAGACACGCCCTCTTATCGACCAGGCCACAGGCGTCCTGATGGCCACGTTCAGCCTCACCGCCCAGGACGCCTTCAGTGTGCTGGTCGCCGTCTCCCAGAACACCAACACCAAACTCGTTCACATCGCAGAGAACCTGGTGACCACGGTCCAGGGACAGCCGCTCCCCGACGCAGTCCAGCAGCAGGTGGCCGCAGCCGTCACCGCTCTCCGCGCCGGAGCCACGCCCTCCGATTCCCCGCAACGAGAACAGCCTGTCCACGAGGACGGGGACGGTGACCGTACCGTCCATCTGGCCGGGTGGTCGCCGGGGTCGGCTCAAGCCGTGACAGAACGCCCAGTCCACTGTGATCACGCCGATCGCCATGGCCGAAGCCAGCCGACAGCCCGGCACCAGAGCGAGGGCCAGGCGGCCCCGGGCTCGTGACCATGACGTTCCGGGATCGCCCTTGCAGGCCGATTCACCAGAGACAAGGCGCGGCCCCGGCCCGCCGCCGGGCAGGGTGAGGGGCCAAGGCCGCTGACACGCAGGACGCCTCGTGCCACCAGCACAACGACACGGCCCTGCCGCCCGACACGAAAGCGTCAACCCACCAGGCACATGGGCAGCCCGATCACTGACCGCACACGCCGTCGGGCGACCGGGAAAAGCCAGCCGCCGCCATGACCGCCGACGCCACCGAGGCCGGGTCCCCGCTGGCCACCCACCGGAAGCGGACCACCAACATCACGTCGTCAACGCTCTCGCACACGAACCCGTCCACGACGCCCGGATCTCCCGGCCGTCCACGCAACACCACCTCACCCGGCTCATCCTCCACCGCGATCTCCTGATCGTCCGCCGTGTCGGGACCACCCAAGAACGCATACACCCAGTGCCCCATCGCCCAACCTCCTGCCCGACCAACGTGCGGCCCGCCGATCAGGCACGAAACCAAGCCATGGAACCGCCCGAACGGCCAGAAGCACTCACCCAGCGAGGGCCGAACCCGAGCACGGACGCTACCAGTTCGAGGTCGATGTCTGAGTGACGCGCACATGGTGCTGGGCTCGTCCTTGAATGTCTCGTTGAGCGGGGCCAACTGACGCGCTCGCTGGCGAGCCGGCGTGCTCCGTCACATCAGATGCTGATCTGTGTCCTACGTCAGGAGGCGGCCTTGGCGAGGGCCCGGATGAGCTGGTCGCGGTTCATCTTGGACCGGCCGGAGATGTCGAGCTTGGTCGCCTGCTCATACAGCTCGCCCTTGCTCAGATGCTCCAGCTCCGCCGTCGCACCCTTGCCGACCTTCTCCTTCTTCTTCCTGCCGTCCTTCTTCCTGCCGTCCTTCCGCTCGGCGGCCGGGCGCCGCTTGGCCTTTGCCTGGCCGGAGGGCCGCTTGCCGCCCTTGCGGACCTGTTCGACGCTGCGCTGCAGGGCCTCCATCAGGTCGATCACGTTGGTGGCCTTGGGCGGGACACAACCTCGCCGCCCGCTGCCTGCTCCAACTACGCCTCGCCCGCACCCTCGCCGCACGCGGCGACCACAGCGAACGACGAGCCGTGCTACGCGCCCTCACCGCAGCAGAAAAACACCTGGGCGACGCCAGCGCCGACCGACCCGCCTGGTGCACCTGGGTATCCGAAGCCGATCTCGCCGTGGACTCCGGCCAAGCCCTCCTCGACCTCGACGACACCGCTCGAGCCCACCAGCTCATCACCGAAGGCGAACGCCTTCTGCCCACGGCCCGCGACAAAACCCGCGGCGTGTTCCTCGCCTACCGAGCAGCCAGCTACCTCAACCTGGAGGAACCCGAGCCCGCCGCGGCCGCCGCCACCCAGTCCCTGCTCCTGGCCCGCCGCATCGGAGCACCCCGCTGCGTCGGTCTCGTCGACGACCTCCTCCCCCGCCTCCAGCCCTACACGCGCGCCCAGGGCGTTTTGGAACTCCTCCAACTCGCCGGAGCATAGTGCGGGTACGGTCGCCACGACGCCGGCGTCACCGCATCCGGCCGGCAGGAAGGAGCCGGGCAGATGACCACCGATGCTGGGCTCCCGTCGGTCAGAGAGTCCCTCCAGCTCGCACTCCTGGCGGAACCCGAGGGCAGCCCGCTGGTGGACGAGCTCGCCGAAGCCGCCGCCGACCACTACCACCTGAACTACAGCAAGCACCCCGTCCCGGTGCTTTCGATCGGGCACATGGCCGATCGGACGCGCCAGGGCGTTCAGCGCCGCAAGGTCCTGGCGCATTGGGCTGGCATCGTGTCGTACCTCCTGGCCTCCTGCCGCTCGCGCCAGTCCCACGCCACACGGCCGGCCAGGCCGTGGCGGCGGGCCGCGGGCGCAGCCTGGCCGTCTCCGCCACGCGCAAGGTCGCCCAGCACGGGGAGCAGTTCCTGGTCTTCGCCGGGTACGAGGCGGGCGAAGCAGTCCACGGCCCGGAGGAAGGCTCCCGCCCACGGCGGACGGGGTAGACGGCGCAGCCGTCGGTGTGGCGGGCGCGGTCGTGCAGGGCGAGCATAGCCGCGGCGTCGTCGTCATCGCGGGCGCGGGCGGTATCGGGTTGCTGGATGGTCCACCCCGGCCAGTCCCTGGCACGTTGACGTCACTCCTTCTCGCATCTCGGGGTGTGGACGTTCGCGTTATTCCCCGGCCGTGTGTTCACGTAATGGGCCAGGTCCTGGCTTGTCGTTTGCCGGTGCGCGGGTTGGTCCACTGGGCCCAGGAAGCCGTAGTCGATCTGGGCTTCCGAGCCGGGATCGACTTCGTCCCGCAGGACGGTGACCTGCGATCTTTTCGTCTCGCCGGGCAGGGTGGCCTCGATCCGGCGGTGGAGTGAGGACCGGGATGCCCGCACCCCGCGTTCGTCGCGGAGCCGCTGGTGGATCGTGGTGACGGTGACCGTTCCGAGCAGGCTGCTGATGTAATCGCGGTGTTCGTCGAACTGGTCCCAGGTGATCTGCCGCAGGCGCCGGTCGGCGAGCTCCGGGAACCAGCTCTTGATCAGCTTGGCCCAGTCGTCCTCGCTCATGGGCGGGCCGCCCGGGGTGATCCCGGACAGTTCCGCCGGGGCCAGGTACTTCCTGACCGTCTTGCGGTCCACGCCGAGCGATGTGGCCATCTCGCTCTCGGAGCGGCCCGCGTACCAGTGGACGTAGATCTCGATGATGTCGACCACGGTGAACGATCTCCTTGCCATCAGGTGCGTCCATCGACCTCTCGTGGTGCAGGTCGAGGGACATGTGCGTGTTCGTGATGGCCAGGACCCTCAAGCCCAACTTCGTCATCCCTATGGGGAATTCGGCGAAATCGGGATGGACCATTACATGACTCTCAAACCACCCGAGGGTGGGGAATTACGTGACCGTCGACACGCGGAAAGAGCCCGAACCGGTCCTCCAGCTGCCGGATCTCCGCCTGGGTTGCCTGCGTGTGCCGCAGCAGCGGGTGCAGCACCATCTGGCCCATCGAGCCGCGCACCATGTGCCCCTACTCGCGCACGGTGCGGTCGCTTCGCTCCAGGTAGTACAACCGGAACAGCCGCTCCACCGCGGGCAGATCACTCACCGGGGCGGCCAGCTTCGCCACCGGCGACGACCAGTAGGCCTCCCACCGCTCCCGCGTCGCCTTCAGCAGCCCCGACGGCGGCGACGGGGCCTCCAGCACGTCCGCAGCCACCTCGGCGACGACGGCCAGGTCCTTTGCGGCGTTACGACGCTGCCGTCGATCCGGGGGTCCTTTGGCGCTGGTCCTCTGCCCGCCATCACCGCCCGACGCGCTCGGCTCGTCAATGACTGCCGCAGAAGTCCTGCGCAGACAATGGCATTTCATGGCAGATCGTGGATGAGATATCCGGTTCGTAGCCAATCTCTCGCCTCGTGGCTCAGCACGGCAGGTACGGTCTTTCCCACCGGACACGAGGTGCTCAAATCACCTCAAATCCGCCATGGTTTAACGGTTCACTCGGCTACGGCATCGTCAACGGCGACCTCTGCCCAGCCGACCGCACACCACAGCCAAACCTCGCCTTCGGGCAGAGGAGGGCGCGGCAAACCGGAACCGTCTCACCTTCCCGACAGTACGAAAGGGCCTCGCGCGCTCCACCTGCCACGGAAGCTCGCACGAAGCCCCTTCCCTGTGATCTCCCTGCACCTGGTGAAGGAGAAAGACCACGTGACGGACGATATGCCCTCGGACCCTGTGCCACCGGCACGTCAACAAGACTTGCGTAGAGAAGCCAAGGCGGTGGTCTGTGACTGGATACTGACGGCACTGACGGTGTTGCTGTACCTGACCTCAGGAACTCTCGCACTCCTGGCGGCCTGGATGTCCAACGCGGGCACCTACGCAGCATTCGGTCCACTGTTCGCCGGTTCCATGGCACTCGGGCTCGTGGCCCATAAGCCGCACAGACACGGAACGCACAGGGCGAAGGAACGCGCCGAGGATCGAGCCCGTCGCGATGCCGAGTGGCACAGGCGATGGAAGATCCAGAAGAGGCGTACCCCCAGCCAACCTTCGTAGGAGCCATCACACGGGTGGTGCTGGTCAAATCGTTTGACCAGCACTGCCCCTACCGAAGAACTCGTCCGCCCTGGTGGGGGCTGGTGTACGGAGGTCTCGAGCGCGGGTGCTCGGATGGGTGCTCTGGGCGGCTGGTGATCGCCGCGGCAGGATGATCCGTCGTGCTGCTTCGACTGGCCTACCCGGGGATGGCGAACGTGTTCGCCCTGCTGCGCCTGCTAGCCGATGAGCGGCCACGGCAAGGACATCCAACTCGGTCAGGACAGGGCGCGGTTCACCCCGAGCGATCGGGCGTTCCTGGCCGCGCTGCTGCACCAGCTCCCGCGTGACATGCTGCGCCGGGTGCGGCAGCTGGCGCACTCACCTACACCCCCATCCCCGGTCCGCCCGAAATCACCCAAGGGGTCCACGCCTACCTCAACGCCTTCGGCCTGGTCTTCGGCGCCTTCGACTTCGGACTCGGCACGGATGGCCACTGGCACCGGTACGAATGCAACCCCAACGGGCAATGGGCCTGGTTCCCCGATCACATCACCGCCCCCATCACCAACGCCCTCGCCGACCGTCTCCAGCACCCCCAAGAGACCGACCCCACCGACCTGCGCCGCCAACTCGCCGACACCATTGCTGCGGATGACCCCGCCTGGCACCAAGCCCTCCTGGGCGTGCCGCTCGAACTCTTCCTCGGCAAGGCCCTGTTCCGCCTCACCGGCACCCACTGGGAACCCGTCCACCGCGACCAGACCGACCCCGGCGAGTGGCTGCGCCTCGTCTACCAGGACACCACCAGGGTCACACAGATCGACGGCGTCAACGCGGCCGACGCCTCCGGCTCCATCACCGGCCACCCCACCTCGTCCAGCACACTGCCGTCCCTGATCGTCCGCATGCTCGACCTCGCAGGCATCCGCGACGGTGACAAAGCGCTGGAGATCGGCACCGGCACCGGCTACTCCACCGCCATCCTCTGTGACCGTCTCGGAGACGAACGCATCTTCTCTGTGGAGTACGACCCGGGCTTGGCCGCCGCGGCAGCCAACCACATCCACGCCGCCGGCCACCACCCCACCCTGATCACCGGAGACGGCCTGGCCGGACACAAGGACGGCGCCGAATACGACGCGGTCATCGCCACCTGCGCCGTCCGCCACATCCCCCCGGCCTGGCTCCACCAGGTACGCGCCGGCGGCACCATCACCACCACCATCAGCGGATGGATGCTCGCCTCCGGCCTCCTCCGCCTCACGGTCCACGACGACCTCACCGCAACCGGCCGATTCGCCGGCGACCAGATCGGCTACATGCTCGCCCGCACCCACGAGCGCCCACCCCGCCCCACCTACCACCAGCACGCCGGCCACACCCGCCTCACCCAGGTAAACCCCGCCCTCCTGGACGACTGGATGACCTACCGCCACCAGCGGTGGGCCGCCTCCGCCAATCCCCACCTGCTGGTCAGCCAGAAACCCGCGGTCGCCCCCGACCATCCGGCCATCAGCATCGGCACGCTACACGCGGCCCTCCCCAAGGGCCTGGCATTGGACGGTCTGCGACAGGACCGGGATCCTCAACGAGGCGTCCGAAAGCGCCGATCCGCTCAGACTGATGCGCCTCTTCGGCATCACCGAGCAGACCGCCATGCGCTACGTCGGCGCCGCCCATCCGGAGCGCGCCTCGAAGCTGCCCCGGTGGCGGACCGAAGCCGCGCGCTGAACGCCCATCAGTACCATCAACGTGCGACTTCCTGCCATGGACCGTCCAAGCTTTGTTCCGGCACATCAGGCCCGGAGCCTCTTTTCGCCCCCGGACGCTGGGCGCAGGCGGTTTCGCCGCTGTTCTTCCCCGTTCCAGGCCGGTCTGCCCGGCCCAGTCAGTTGTCCTGTGCGGCGGTGTCGGCTTCCCCGGGACCGCATGCAGCCGGTAGAAGGCGACGGCGTTGTTCCAGAAGATGACGTGGAGGTGTTCCTCGCCGACGGTCTCGGCGATGAGGGTGAAGTCCTCGTTCGTGAAGGGCGGCGGGCGCGGGTACAGGGCAGGTCGGCCCGCTACCCGGGCCGGGCTCGTTGCCCCTGTCGTCGCCCTGGCGATCGGCGGGCAAACCGTCCGACTGCCCACCGATACCCGCGGACAGCGCCCCCACGACGGTGAGACAGCCGTGTACAGCACGGCCTTGGGCTCGAGGCTAGGCTCGCTCGTCGGCTCTGGCCGTTTCCCCGTGCGGCTCCTGGGCTCTGACCCGTAGCTTCCCCCGGGCTGCTCGGCGGGCGAGTCTGCGCTGTTCCGCCGTCGCCCAGCGGTCCACTCGGGCCGGGTCGAGGGGTGTGCCGTGGCCGACGTGGAGCCGGGTGGGCTTGAGGCCGAGCATCGCGCGGAGGCTGGCGAGGTTGGCGAGCGGGTCGTCGTGGAAGGGCGGGTTGGCGGGACGGCCCTTGATCAGGCCCATGAAGGCGTTGGCGATGAGGTCGCCGGCCACCAGGTCGCCGTCGTCGGTAAGGACGGAGACGGAGCCTGCGGTGTGGCCAGGGGTGGGGATGATGCGGGCGTCGACGCCGAAGTCCGCGAGGCCGGTCGCGCCCCGAACGACGAGGTCGGGTTCGAAGGGTTCGGCCTGTTCGTGGAGTTTCGCGTTGCGGGCCATGAGCCGTCCCATCGGGCCGGTGGGCAGGTACGGTTCGCGGACCCGGCCGGTGCGGTAGGGGCCGAGGTCGGCGGCGTGCGCGGCGATCGGCGCGCCGGTGAGGTGGCGCAGTTCGGCGGCGGAGCCGAAGTGGTCGATGTGGCCGTGTGTGACGACGACGAGGCGGACGTCCTTCGGGTCGACGCTGTGTGCGGCGATCTGTTCGGTGATGCGTCGGCCGCTGCCCGGGGTTCCGGCGTCGACGACGACCGGGTGGCGGCCGAGCAGCAGGTAGGCGTTGACCGCTCGGCGGCCCAGGACGGGGATCGGGACGACCTTGGTACGGGACAACGGAGGTGCTCCTTTACGGATTGGGGTGTACGGACGGCGACCGCGGCTGCGGTCAACGGTTCAGCGGGCGGTTGCGTGGGGCCGGAACCGGCGGCGGTACTCGGCCGGGGTGGCGCCCAGCCGGCGGCGGAAGGCCCGGTGCAGGGTCTCGACCGATCCCAGTCCGCTGGCGGCCGCTACGTCGGGCAGGCTGTGTGCGGACTCCTCGAGGAGGCGGCGGGCCGCCTCCACCCGGACCGCCTCCAGATAGTCGGCCGGGGTGCGGCCGGTGCAGTCGCGGAAGACCCGGGCGAAGTGGCGCACACTCAGGTTCAAACGGGCGGCCATGGCCTCGACCGAGATCCGCTCGGCGAGGTGGTCGTCGATCCAGCGGCGGAGTTCGTCGATGCGGTCGTCGGCGCTCGCCTGGAGAGAGAGCGGCACGCTGAACTGCGTCTGCCCGCCGGGGCGCTTGACGTACATGACCATGGCGCGGGCGGCGTCGAGAGCGATCGACGGGCCATGGTCCTCGGCCACCATGGCGAGGGCGAGGTCCAGGGCTGCGGTCACGCCCGCGCAGGTCCACGTCCGGCCGGCGCGGATGAAGATCGGCTCAGGATCGACCACGATGTCCGGGTGGTGTGCGGCCAGTTGGTCGGCGGTGAGCCAGTGGGTGGTGGCGGGCAGGCCGGTGAGGAGTCCGGCCTCGGCGAGCAGGTGGACGCCGGCGCACACGCCGCCGACGCGCCGTGCGGCCGGAGCCGCCGTGGCCAGCCATGCGACGACGTCAGAGTCGATGACGGCCGAGTACCGGCCGTCGGCGTTCTCCATGGCGCCGGCCACGAGGAGGGTATCGACGCCCCGACTCACCTCGGCCAGCGACCGCTCGGCAACCAGGCTGATCCCAGCGGCGGTGGGCAGCGGGCCGGCCTGCGCGGCGGCGATCTCGACCCGGTAGGTGGGTGCGTCGCCGGCCACCAGGCGGGAGGCGACCGAGAAGACCTCCGCCGGGCCGGTAACCTCTAGCAACTCGACCCCGGGGAAGGCGGCGATGACGACGGTGCGCGGTTCGGGCATGCCGCGATCCTTCCGCCAGCCGGGCCGTGTCTGCAATGACCGGGTTCTGTCAGATCCGGCCATCGGTCACGGCCGAGGCGCACTGGGTGCCCAGGCCCCTCCGCGGTCCGGGCAGTGCGGCTCACGGGGCGAAGGCGCGGCGGCTCGGTCCGGTCACCGGCTGCCTGCTTGCGTGGCCGGCCTTGGAGCGGTGGAGGTCGATGCCGAGGCCGGCGCAGACGGCCTCGAGGTCCTCCGGCAGGTCGAAGGCGAGTCCGTCACAGGGGAGGCGGGTGCAATCCGGTGCTGCTGGCCGTGACGCCCTACCGCTGTCGGCTTTGCCTCTCTAGGGCAGATGTCCTAGAGTTCTGGCATTCCGCCTAGGACACTCGTCCTAGGCGTGGGCGGGCGCCGTGAGGTGAGTGCTGATGGGGACGCGGGAGCAGATCGTGGACGCCGCGAACCGGCTGTTCTACGAGCAGGGGTTCGAGCGGACCTCGTTCGCCGCGATCGCCGAGGCGGTCGGGATCTCCCGCGGGAACTTCTACTACCACTTCAAGACCAAGGACGAGATCCTCGAAGCGGTGATCCAGGCCCGTCTGGCCAGCACGCGGCAGATGCTGGCCCAGTGGGGCGAGGGTGCGACCGGCCCGCTGGAGCGGGTGCGGCGGTTCGTCGAGATCGTCATCACCAACCAGGGCGACATCGAGAACTACGGGTGCCCGGTCGGGACGCTCACCAACGAGTTGGCCAAGCTCGGTCATCCCTCCCGCGCGCACGCGGTCGGCGTGTTCGAGGTGTTCCGCACCTGGCTGCGCGAGCAGTTCGAAGAACTCGGGCGAGCGGCGGACGCCGACGACCTCGCCCTGCATGTCCTCACCTTCAGCCAGGGTGTCGCGACACTGTCGAACGCCTTCCACGACCGCGCCCTCGTGCACCGCGAGGTCGACCGGCTCAACACCTGGCTGACCGGGCAGTTCGCCGCCCCCTGATCAGGCGCCCCCTTCGCGCCGCACCGTTCACTTCATCGGCATCGGACAAGGAGATCGACGTGTACGTCGTCCTGCTTCGCTTCTCCACCAACAAGGCACAGGCGTCCAAGCACATGGACGGACATCAGGACTGGATCCGCCGCGGCATGGACGACGGCGCCTTCCTCCTGGTCGGAAGCATCCGTCCCGGGCAGGGCGGCGCCATCCTCTCGACCGGTCCCACCCCCGACGAGCTCCAGGCCCGTGTCGCCGAGGACCCGTTCGTCGCGCACGACGTCGTCACCGCGGAGATCATCGAGATCGATCCGAACCTGACCGACCCCCGTCTGTCCTTCCTCGCCAACTGACCCGCCCGCACACGGTCCGTAGACCTCTGCCTCACCCCCGATGGCCGGCCCCGCTGCGGCTGGGTCGGCTTCCGCGTGGTCCGTATCCGCGGAACGCCTCGGCCGCCACCTGGGGTGGCGCAACATCCTCCTCGCGGAGCGTCGCAGCCCCGGCGTCGCAAGCGCCCGCTACAGTTCGCCTCCGTCGTTCTCGCTGGCCGCTGGTTCGCGCAGCGGCCGGCGTCCGGCTTCCTGCGGGCGGAAGAGGGCGCACCGACCAAGGAAGTTGACATGGTCGAACCGCAGCGGGGACAGCCGGGCCCCGAGTCGCCGAACCGGACCAAGATCGACCCGTTGTCGCTGGTCCAGGTGTTTGTCTGAACTGTCGGGGCCGCTTGATCAGCGTCGTGCTCCCACGTCGCGGTCAGGCACTCTGGCGCAGCGGCGCCAGGAGTCCGTCGCCCGGCCAGAAGGGTTTGTCGGCCGCGAGGCCGGTGAGGAACATGCCGACCTCGGTCAGGGCCTTGGTGCGGTCGTCCGGTCCGTAGACAGTGAACTCTCCTGCTGCAGCGTCGAAGGCACGTACCTGGCTTTCGGGGCCGGTGCAGATCAGGGCCCGGGCGACTTCGGGAAGTCCGAGGCTGAGGGCGTCGCACCTTTGTGTCTGCACGAGGTGAACCAGGTCGACGGTGACGCGCTCCCAGTCTCCGAGCGTCGGCCAGTCGGCGCCCCCGTTCAGTTCGTGGGTGAGGGTGGCCAGGGGGATGATCTCGCCCGCGTGCCGACCACGGGTGAGGAGGTCGTGGATCCGGGTGCCGTCGGACTGGCGTACCCGCGGGTGCAGCAGAGTGTCGGCGGCCACCAGGGTGGTGTTGATCTCCCGGGTTCCAGGGCCTGGGTAGTAGGGCTCGTGCGCGAAGAGCAGGTAGACGTCTGAGGTGCGGGCAGCGGCGTTGCGCTCGGGCATGACGAGTGTTCCCTCCAGTGGTGACGTGCCGGACGTGTGCTGAGGTGCCGGCCTTGTCGTCGGCCTGGCGTAAGGCGGCCGCCCCGGCTTGCGTGCCTGGTCCGCGTCGGCCGGTCTGGCCTGGGCGGATGCGTGCTTGAGGATCTGTACGACCTGGGCGGCGAGCTGGAGCATCAGCCGTTCGCGGGCCATGAGTTCACAAGAGGTCGAGCGGGTGTCGTGCGTCTGGAGCAGGCCGGCGGCGTCCCAGAGCAGTGGCTGACCGATCTCGGCCGACCGGCGCAGCTCGTAGCGGTCGCTGTCGACCGGCCTGGACGAGGCAGATGTGCAGGGCGGCGAAGCGCTGGAGGTAGCGGCAGGCGCTGGCGTCTTCGACGCTGCGGACGTGTTCGCGGCTTGGTCGTCCAACGTGCCCGGCACGTGTTCCACGAGCAGCGGCGCGAGCACGACCGCTGGCAGCGCGACGCCGACGGGGATGCCATCGGCCATGGCAAACAGACCGGCGGCCAGGCTCAAGAACGCGACCGCGACGGTGAACAAGCGCAGCGAGCCGGGGATGCCTGGGGCCAGGCCGATGCGTCGGGCGGGGCGCCTGGTCAGCCAGCGCAGGACAAGACGCTGCGTGCGCGTGGCCGACGGGGTGAGAACTCCGATCTGGTGGGGGAGTTCGGCCGGGAACCGTCGCCCGGGACGGTCCAGGCGAGCCAGCCCCACCGGGTGCGCTCGTAGATGAGCACGGGTTCGCACTCGGCTGTGCACGTGTGGTCGCGGACATGGCCGGTTCGCAAGGCGCGTGCGTGTTCCGCCTCCCACCGGCCCGGGTCGGAGGTGAAGGGGTGGTGGTGCTGCGCGAATCCGGGTGGCGGTGGGGTGCGGCCGGGGTCGGTCACGGGCTGCTTCCTTCCGGTTGGTTGGCGCACGTCGTGCAGCGGCCGTCGCCGTCGGGGTGGGCTCGCTTGCGAGTCGGGCCGGGGCAGGTGCGGCACAGCGGCCAGCCGAGGCATGTCGGGCAGAGGTCTTCGCCGGGGACGGTTCCGGGAACGCCGCAGCCGACGCACTCGACGAGGGCCCGATAGGTGAGGGCCTGGGTCACGGAGCGAGTGGCGGGCGCTGTCGATGACCGCTGCGTGGTCGGCCCCGCAAACGGCTCGTCCCGTGGGGCCGCGTCGTGGGGGGCGGTGGCGGCAGGCGGCGGGTAGGCCTGGGCGGCGCGGAGCCGGGCAGCGTGATCGCACCAATGGAGGTGCGCACCGGGTTCTGCAGCGGTCGGCCGGTGATGACGTGGCGCAGCTGCTCGGTGCTCCAGCCTAAGACCAACCGGCAAATGGATCACTTGAGGGGGCGGGCGGCGGGCCGGGCGTCCCAGCGGTAAAGCCTGGTCGCGTGCCGGATGAGCATGCGGAGCGTGATCCGTACTGCGCTGAGATGGCTACGGGACGTCCACTCCCCGCGCGTGCCCCGCACCAAACGCGGCGCCGATGACTTGAATCCCTTCGTTGGCCCCGCGCACGCCACACGCCGTGCTACTCAGTGATACCGTATAGTGGTACTCGGTACTACGTAGTACCGGCAGGAGTCGAAGAGGGCCCGTGATGGACGACCTGACGGAGATGTTGAAGGGCACGCTTGAGGGCTGCGTGCTGGAGATCATCGACAGTGAGGAGACCTACGGGTACGCCATCACGCGTCGGCTGAATGAACTCGGCTTCGCCGACGTCATCGAGGGGACCGTCTACACCATCTTGCTGCGGCTGGAGAAGAATCGGCTCGTTCAGGTGACGAAACGACCATCCGGGGTGGGTCCGCCGCGCAAGTTCTATGCGCTCAATGACGCGGGTCGCGAAGAACTCGGGCGGTTCTGGGCGAAATGGGACTACCTCTCATCGCGAATCGACAAGCTCAGGGAGGGTGGGAAATGAATTTCTGGGAGACCGTCACCGGAAGCGACCTCACCAGGGAATGGAAGGCGTTCGAGGCCCGGGCCGAGGCATTGCCGGCCGACTACCGGGCGGCGTGGGAGCAGATCAAGGTTCACCTCTCCCCCTACTCGGGCTTGACGGGCCGCAATCTGATGCCGATCCTCGACGGCGCTCTGGGGCTGCTCGAAGAAACGGCGACGGATGGGCAGAGCGTTCACGAGGTGCTGGGCGACGACGTCGAGGGCTTCTGCGAAGCGCTGGCCGGTGGGGAAAGGGCTCGGAGCTATCGCGACCGGTGGCGCGAGCAGTTGAACCGGAACGTCGCAAGGAAACTGGGCCAGCTAGGGGGCTGACGTGGGCATCCAAGACATCATCGAGGGCAAGAAGCAATGGCGAGCGCACATGGCGCGGGTCAAGGCGCTCCCGCCGGATTACCGGATCGTCTACAAGGAGATTCAGAAGTACTTCTTCAAGATCGGACCAGTCGACTTGCCTGACGGGACCCTGCTCTCAGAGATGGTCGACTTCTTCGAGGAGGGCGTCGCGGAGGGCAAGGGAGTCCTCGAACTCATCGGCAACGACGTCGCTGCCTTCTGTGACGACCTGGTCAAAGACTCGCGCACCTACGCGGACATCTATCAGGAGTCCATCAGCGGGAAACCCGGCACAGCCGAGAAGTAAGACCGGCCGGCAGATGGATCACTTGAGGCGGCGTGTGGCGGGACGGCCGTCCCAGCGATAGCGGCTTGCAGCTCGGCGGATCAGCATACGTGGCGTGACAAGTGTGGCGGCGAGGTAGAGGTAGAAGTCCACGACCTCGCCGCTCCTCTCGGTGCAACGCCGGAGCTTGCCGTAGTCATTCATCCACGAGTGGAGGCGCTCCACCACCCAACCCCGCCGAGGAGATCCGGACCATCCGCAAGACGCTACTGGAGCTGTCCGATCCACCACCACCCGCGTCGCCGGCCGCGAAATTGCCCGACCATCCCGCCTACCAGCAGATCATGGCGGTCTTCGCCGCGACCGATGCCCCGGGGCGGGCGCGGGCGGTGTGTGAGGCGATGGACGTGGAGATCGCGCCCAGCAACATCAACAACGTCCGCCTGAAGCTCAAGCGGCTCGCCGAGCGGGGAATCCTGGCCGAGACCGAGCAAGGGCTGTTCACCCTGCCGCGACCGTAGCCCCCGTCGCGGACACCCGACCGGCCAACCTCACTCAACCCCCAATCGCGAACTGGACATCAGTTCACGCCTCGCCCTCTGAGCAGGTCCTGAGACTGGAGCTGCAGGGGTGGAGCCATGTCGCCAAAGGACTTACCGAACGCTTGCGGCGACCGCGCCAGTTCCATCAGCACCTGGTCCGCTGTGTCGTCGCCGGCAAGGTCGGGCGCCAGGGCCGCGCAGACCCGAACGCCTGCATGCGGGTCAGTTAGCCAGGGACGCGTGTCGCCGCCGAGGTGGCCAATGGCGATCAAAATCGTCGCCAGGTCGTACGAGCAATCGGCGTGGTGGTGGCCGGACGGCGTTCCGGCTCGGGTTCCGCCGTCCGTGAGCTGCTGGAACACTGCCGGTGCCCGGTCGCCGTCGTGCCGTCGTAGTCACGGTGGGGAGAACCGGCCCCGCCGGTGGGGTCGTTCGGCCCCTGTGTGGGGTGGATGGCGTCGGTGCACCGTGAGAGACATGAGCCCGCCCACACGGATCGCCGTCATCGGCGTCGGGAACGAGTTCCGGCGCGACGACGGCGTGGGCTGGGCCGTGCTCGCCCGGCTGCGCGAGCGCACCGGGCAACGACCCCTGCCGCCCGGCACCGTGCTCGCCACCTGCGACGGGGACCCCGCCCGGCTGATCGGCCTGTGGGAGGGCGCCGGCCTCGCCCTGGTCGTGGACGCCGCCCATGCGCACCCGGGCACGCCCGGCCACGTGCACCGCCTCGAGCTCGACTCGGGACGCCTCGCGCAGCCGCCGACGACCAGCTCGCACGGGCTGGGCCTCGGCGAGGCCGTCGAACTCGCCCGGGTTCTGGGCGTGTTGCCGGACCACCTCGTCGTGTACGCCGTGGAGGGCGCCGACAGCGCGCTGGGCACCGGCCTCTCCCCCGCCGTCGCGGCCGCCGTGGAACCCCTCGCTCAGGCCGTCGAAGACGAGATCGCGCGCCACCGGGACACGGCAGTGAGGGGGCGGGCATGACCGTGCGCCGCTTCCACGTGGAAGGCATCGTCCAGGGCGTCGGCTTCCGGCCGTTCGTGTACCGCACCGCGGCTGAACTCGGCCTGACCGGCTGGGTGGCCAATGTCAACGGGCACGTGGAGGGCGAGGTGGCCGGACCGCCCCGGATCATCGAGGAGTTCGCGGCCCGGCTGCGCACCGATGCGCCGCCGCTCGCCCGGGTCCGCCGTGTCCGCCTGACCAACGGCATACGGCAGCCGGCGTACGACCGGGGTTTCCACGTCCGCCGCAGCGCACCCGCCGACCCCGACACGGGGCCGCGCGAGATCCCGCCCGACGCGGCGGTCTGCGACGCCTGCCTGCACGAGCTCCGGGACCCCCGCGACCGGCGCCATCGCTACCCGTTCATCAACTGCACCGACTGCGGCCCGCGCGCCACCATCATCGAGGACCTGCCCTACGACCGGATCCGCACAACGATGCGCCGTTTTCCGCTGTGTGCGGACTGCGCGGCGGAGTACGCCGATCCCGCCGACCGACGCTTCCACGCCGAGCCCGTGGCCTGTCCCGTCTGCGGCCCCCGGCTCGCCTGGGACGAGCTGCGCGGCGAGGAGGCGCTGCGCGCGGCGGTCAAGACCCTTGACGGCGGCGGGATCGTCGCGTTGAAGGGCCTGGGCGGCTACCAGTTGGTGTGCGATGCAGGCGATCCGGCGGCCGTGTGGGAGCTGCGGCGCCGCAAGCGTCGTCCGGCGAAACCCTTCGCCGTCATGGTCCGCGACCTCGACACGGCTGCTCGCCTGGCGCGGATCGGCGCCGGCGAGCAGCAGGCGCTGACATCCCCGGAACGCCCTGTGGTGCTGCTCTCGCGGCGCCGGTGGCAGGGCCTGCCTCCGCTCGCACCGGCGGTGCATCCCGGACTGGCCCGCGTCGGCCTGTTCCTGCCCACCACGGGGCTGCACCACCTCCTGCTCGACGAGCTGGCCAGGCCTCTCGTGATCACCAGCGGCAACCTCAGCGACGAACCCATCGCCATCGACGACACCGAGGCGCGGCGCACCCTGGCCGACGTGGCGGACGGCTTCCTCACCCACGACCGGCCGATCCGCTCCCGCTACGACGACTCGGTGGTGCAGTTCGCCGGACGCACGCGGATCACGGTCCGGCGGGCCCGCGGGCTGGCCCCCGCGCCGCTGCCGCTGGCGCTGGCGGCACACCAGCCGGTCGCCGGGGCCGGTGCCCAGCTCAAGCACACGTTCACGCTGGCCGCCGACGGCCGCGCCTACCTCGGCCCGCACACCGGAGACCTGGCCGACGAGGCGACCTACGACGCGTTTGTGGCGTCGTACGGACATCTCAAGCGGCTCACCGGCATCGAGCCGCTGGTCCTCGCCCACGACCTGCACCCCGGCTGTCTGTCGACACAGTGGGCGAAGACGCAGCCGCTGCGCCGGACGCCCGTCCAGCATCATCACGCGCACGTGGCCGCCTGCGCCGCCGAGCACGGAGTGCGGGGCCGGTTCCTCGGGGTCGCCTACGACGGGCTGGGGCTGGGTGACGACGGCACCCTGTGGGGCGGCGAGATCCTCGTCGCCGATCTGAGCGGCTACCGTCGCGTGGGCAGGTTCGCGACCGCGCCCTTGCCCGGCGGCGACGCGGCGGTACGCCATCCTTCCCGCACCGCACTCGGCCAGCTGCTCGGCCCAGAGCAGCTGGGCTCACCACGGCCCTGGCCCTGGCTGACCCGCCCCTTCATGGACCGGCTCGATCCGGCCGAGGTCGCCGCCGTGACCGCCATGGTCGCCAAGGACGTGAACTGCCCGCGCGCGTCCAGCGCCGGCCGGCTCTTCGACACGGTCGCCGCGCTTCTGGGCCTGTGCGACCGGGCCGGCTACGAGGGCGAGGCGGCCGTTCTGCTCGAAGCGGCTGCGGGCGCCGAGCACGCCGCGGCCCTGGCCCACCGGGTCGTCCGGGCGCAGGGCCTGTGGGTGTACGACTCCACGCCGACACTGGCCGATCTGCTGGAGCGACGGCTGGCCGGGGAGCCGGTGGACCGGCTGGCCGCGGCCTTCCACCTGACGCTCGGGATCGTCACGGCGGACCTGGTCGCGCGAGCCGTGGCCGAGGGCGCGCCGCGCACGGTGTGTCTCGGCGGCGGCTGCTTCGTCAACCGCCGGCTGCTAACGGAGGTGAAGCGCCGTCTGCACGCGCAGGGGCTGCGGGTGCTGGTCGGCGGTCAGGTCCCGGTCGGGGACGGCGGCATCAGTTACGGCCAGGCGGCGATCGCCGCGGCCCGGCTGGCCCGGAAGAGGTGAACGCGTATGTGTCTGGGCATCCCGGGCCGGATCGTGGAGATCCACGACGACGCCGGACTGCGCATGGCCACGGTCGACTTCGGCGGGATACGGCGCCAGGTCTGCCTGAGCTGCACGCCGCAGGCGGATGTCGGGTCGTACGTCATCGTGCACGTCGGGTTTGCGATCACGCAGGTCGACGAGGCGGAGGCGCACCGCACCCTCGACGTGCTGCGGGCCATGGCGGGGGCGGTCGAGGGCGAGCTGGGCGAACCGCTTCCGTAGCGGGGCGACGCTCGCCCGGTTCGGAGGATCCGGTCGGCTCGGATTCCGGGGCCGGTCGACCCCTGCCGAAGGCACCGGGCTCGCCCGGAGGCTGGGAGTGGAGCCAAGTGACAAGGAGGACCGCCATGACCGCCAGCGCAGACCCGGCCGTACTCGACCGGGACGGCCTGACTGCCCTGGTCGCGGCATTGTTGACGCAGGGACGGACCGTCGTCGGGCCGACCGTCCGCGACGGTGCGATCGTACTGGCGGAACTGACCTCGGCGGACGCGCTCCCCTTCGGCTGGGGCGTCGAGCTGGAGGCCGGACGCTACCGACTCGTGCGACGCGAGGGCGGTGCCGCCTTCGCCAACAGCGCGGGACCGCACTCCTGGAAGAACTACCTGCACCCCTCGCGGGAGCGGCTGTGGAGCGCCGACCGGTCGCCCGAGGGCGGCCTGTCGTTCACCGCCGACGAACCCGAGATCCCGTCGTACGCCTTCATCGGCGTCCGCCCCTGTGACCTGCGTGCCATCGCGATCCAGGACCGCGTCCTGACCGGCGGACGGTACGGCGACACCGGCTACGGGCGCCGCAGGTCCAAGGCGCTGCTGATCGCCGCCGAGTGCACCGAGCCCGGCGCAACCTGCTTCTGCGTCTCCACCGGCGGCGGGCCCGCCGCCGACCCCGGCTACGACCTCGCGCTCACCGAGGTGGTCGACGACGACGGGCACCGGTTCCTGGTGCGGGTCGGGAGCGAGGAGGGCGCCCGGCTCCTGGAGCAAGTGCCGCACCGCACCGCCGACATGGTCACGGAAGGCACCGCCAGCGCCTCGGTGGACGCGGCCCGCGACCGGATGGGCCGCTCGCTGCCCCCGGTCGACCTGCGCGACCTGATGGGCGCGAGCCTGGACGCCGAGCGCTGGGACGACGTGGCCGCGCGCTGTCTGACCTGCGGCAACTGCACGATGGTGTGCCCGACCTGCTTCTGCACCACCACGGAGGAGGTCACCGATCTGACCGGTGACCACGCCGAGCGCTGGCAGCGCTGGGACTCGTGCTTCGACCTGGACTTCTCGTATCTGCACGGCGGCCCGGTCCGCTCGTCGGCCCGCGGCCGCTACCGGCAGTGGCTCACCCACAAACTCTCCACCTGGCACGACCAGTTCGACACGACGGGATGCGTCGGCTGCGGGCGCTGCATCGCCTGGTGCCCGGCAGGCATCGACATCACGGAGGAAGTCGCCGCGCTGCACGCCGAGCGCGAGACGGAGACGGAGACGGAGCGATGACGCCCTCGACCACCCTTCGCATGTCGCACGCGCTGCCGCCCGATCACCGGGAACGGCTTCTGCGCACCGCCCGCGAGGTCGACTGGCGGCAGGACACCCGGCTCTTCGAGGAAGGCGGGCACGCCGACCGCTTCTGGATCGTTCGCGACGGTACGGTCGCCCTCGATATGCATGTGCCCGGCCATCGCCCGCCCGTGATCGAGACCCTCGGCGTCGGTGACCTGGTCGGCTGGTCCTGGCTGTTCGAACCGTATGTCTGGCAGCTGGGCGCCAGGACCATGACACCGGTGCAGGCCTACGAGTTCGACGCCGTCGCCGTACGCCTGATGTGCCTGGACGACGCCGAGTTCGGGCGCGCCGTCGAGCACTGGGTCGGCCGGGTGCTGGCCCACCGGCTCAACGCTGCCCGCACCCGGCTGGTCGACCTGTACGGGACCTACGAGACGAAGGAAGCGCGATGACCGGCGTGCCGGTCCCCCATCGCGTGGTCGACCGCCGGCCGGAGACCGCGGACACGGTCACGCTGCGACTGGAACCGGTCGGCGCGGCCCTGCCCGACTTCGCGCCGGGGCAGTTCGCGATGGTGCACTGCTTCGGCCGCGGCGAGATCCCCGTATCGGTGAGTTCCGTGCAGGCGACCGGCGGACTCGCGCACACGATCCGGGCGGTGGGCGCCATCTCCGAGGGGCTGTGCGCGGCCCGAGTCGGCGACGTCCTCGGCCTCCGCGGCCCGTACGGCAACAGTTGGGGGGTGGAGCGGGCGCACGGCCGTGACGTGCTGGTGGTGGCTGGCGGCATCGGCCTGGCGCCCCTGCGGCCGTTGATCCTGGGCGCGCTGGCCGAGCTGGAGGCGTACCGCCGCGTCAACGTCCTGGTCGGGGCCCGCACCCCGGGCGATCTGATCGCCCGCAAAGAGGTGGAGAGCTGGGCCACGGCGTACACCGGAGTGATGGTCGACCACCCCGACCCGGACTGGCGCGGAGACGTGGGCGTGGTCACCCAGCTGATGGGGCGGGCGCTCTTCGATCCGGAGGACACGACGGCGTTCGTCTGCGGACCCGAGCCGATGATCCGCGCCACCGCCCGCGACCTCGCGCACCGCGGTGTGCCCCGCGCACACATCCAGGTCTCGCTGGAGCGCAACATGCGCTGCGCCACTGGGCACTGCGGGCACTGCCAGCTCGGACCCCTGCTGTTGTGCCAGGTCGGTCCGATCGTGGACTGGACGCAGGCCGAACCCCTGCTTTCGGTAAGGGAGTTGTGAGATGGCCACGACCAAGACCAGGCCCCGGCTGGCGGTGTTCAAGCTGGCCTCCTGCGACGGCTGCCAGCTCACACTGCTGGACTGCGAGGACGAACTCCTGGCGCTGGCGGGCGAGGTGGAGATCGCGCACTTCCTGGAGGCGTCCAGCGCGGTGGCGCCCGGCCCGTACGACCTGTCCCTGGTCGAGGGCTCGGTCACCACGGCGGAGGACGCCGGGCGGATCCACGCGATCCGAGCCGCCTCGCGCCACCTGGTGACCATCGGGGCGTGCGCGACGGCCGGCGGCATCCAGGCCCTCAGGAACTTCGCCGACGTCGACGAGTTCCGCCGGACCGTCTACGCCCACCCCGAGTACATCTCCACGCTCGCCACCTCGACTCCCGTGTCCGCCCATGTGGACGTCGACTTCGAGCTGCGCGGCTGCCCGATCGACCGCCGCCAGCTCTTCGAGGTGATCACCGCGTTCCTCGCCGGCCGCAAGCCGGACATCCCGAACCACAGCGTGTGCTTCGAGTGCAAGCGACGCGGCACGGTCTGCGTCACCGTCGCCCACGGCACCCCCTGCCTGGGGCCGGTCACACACGCCGGCTGCGGGGCGCTGTGCCCGGCCTACCACCGCGGCTGCTTCGGCTGCTTCGGCCCGTCCGGATCGGTGAATCTGCCCGCGCTCATTCCCTTGCTGCGCCGCGACGGCCTCGACGACGACGCCGTGCTGCGCTTCCTGCACACCTTCAACACAGCCGCCTTCGACAAGGAGTTGAACCCGTGACGCACCGCGGATCCCGTGTCCTGCACGTCGGCTCGCTCTCCCGGGTCGAGGGCGAGGGCGCCCTCAGCCTGCACGTGCACGACCGCACGGTCACCGCGGCCCGTCTGGAGATCTACGAACCGCCGCGGTTCTTCGAGGCGTTCCTGCGCGGCCGTGCGTACACCGAACCGCCCGACATCACCGCCCGGGTCTGCGGGATCTGCCCGGTGGCGTACCAGATGAGCGCGTGCGCGGCGATCGAGGACGCCTGCGGGGTGCAGGTCGATCCGGTGATCCGGGAGCTGCGCCGACTGCTGTACTGCGGAGAGTGGATCGAGAGCCAGGTCCTGCACATCTACCTGCTGCACGCACCCGACTTCCTCGGCCGGGCGAGCGCCATCGAGCTGGCCCGCACCCACCGTGACGAGGTGGAGAGGGGGCTGCGGCTGAAGAAGGCCGGCAACTCCCTGATGGAGCTGATCGGCGGGCGGGCCGTGCACCCGGTGAACGTACGGCTGGGCGGCTTCCACCGTGCGCCGACGCGCGAGGAACTGCGGCCCCTGCGGGAGCAGTTGAAGCAGGCGCTCGACGACGCCTGGGAGACCGTACGCTGGGTGGCCGGCTTCGACTTCCCGAACGCCCGCACCGACGCCGACCTGCTCGCACTGGCCGCCCCGGACACGTACGCAATCGAGAGCGGCACCCCGACGGTGCTGCGCACGGACGGCAGCACCGTCTCCTTCCCGGTGCGGGAGTTCACCGCCCACGTCGCCGAGAGCCATGAGGAGCACTCCACCGCGCTGCACTCGCGGCTCGACGGACGCTTGCACCTCACCGGCTCGCTGTCCCGGTTCGCCATCGGCGGGCGGCGGCTGTCGCAGGTCGCCCTCGAGGCCGCTGTCGAGGCGGGTCTCGGCGATCCGCGCGAGGGCGCCGTATGCCGCAACCCGTACCGATCGATCCTGGTGAGGGCGGTGGAGACCGTGTACGCGGTCGCCGAGGCGCTGCGCATCATCGAGACGTACGAGCCGCCCGCGCACCCGTACACGGAGGTGCCCCCGGTCGCGGGCGTCGGCCACGGCGCCACCGAGGCGCCCCGCGGACTGCTCTACCACCGCTACGAGATCGACGCCGCGGGCCTGGTCACCAGCGCGCTGCTCGTACCGCCCACCGCGCAGAACCAGGGCGCGATCGAGGACGACCTGCGCCGGCTCACCCAGCACGCGATCGGCGAACACGACCCGGACGATGCCGAGTTGACGGCCCTGTGCGAGCGGGTGATCCGCAACCACGACCCCTGCATCTCGTGCTCCACCCACTTTCTGGACCTGACCGTCGTCCGTACCTCGGGAGCCACCCCGGGGGCCATCTCGAGAGGCTGCGATGCCTGAATCTCCGTACACCGTCAGCGATGTGATGACCCATACCGTCGTCGCCGTCGGGCGCGACGCCCCCTTCAAGGAGATCGTCGAGCTGATCGACCAGTGGAAGGTCAGTGCGCTGCCGGTCCTGGAGGGCGAGGGACGGGTCGTCGGTGTGGTCTCCAAGGCCGATCTGCTGCCCAAGGAGGAGTTCCGCGACGGCGAAGACGAGGCAGCCGGGCGTTCCGTGCGGATCAAGGCGGGCGCGCCGACCGCGGGCGAGCTGATGGGCGCCCCGGCGGTGACGGTGCACGCCGACACCACCGTCGCCGAGGTCGCCCGCATCATGGCCCGACGGCACGTCAAGCGGCTGCCCGTGGTGGACAGGGTCGGTCCGCTGCAGGGCGTGGTCGGCCGCAGTGACCTGCTCAAGGTCTTCCTCCGCGACGACGAGGAGATCGCCCAGGAGATCCGGCACACGGTCCTGGGCCAGCTCCCGGTCACCACTCCCCTGACGGTCCAAGTGGCCAAGGGCGTGGTCACGTTGAGCGGCTCCCTGCCCGACCGGACGCTGGTGCCGATGGTGGCACGTGCGGTGCGGGCGGTGGAGGGGGTCGTGGACATCCGGCTCGTTCTCACGCACCGATGACGCACGCGGAGGGCCGATGAAGTACCTGGACGAGTACCGCGATCCCGTCCTCGCCCGGCGGCTGCTGGGCGAGCTGCGGCGGACGGCCACCCTGCCCTGGCGGATCATGGAGGTGTGCGGCGGCCAGACCCACACCCTCGTCCGCCAGGGCATCGACGAGCTGCTGCCCGCCGGGATCCGCATGATCCACGGCCCGGGCTGCCCGGTCTGCGTGACACCACTGGAGACCCTGGACCGGGCCATGGCCATCGCCGCCCGGCCCGGCGTGATCCTCACCAGCTTCGGCGACATGCTGCGGGTGCCCGGCACGGACACCGACCTGTTGTCGCTGCGGGCGCGCGGCGCGGACGTACGCGTGGTGTACGCGCCGATGGACGCGGTGCGCCTGGCCGCCGACCTCCCCGACCGGGAGGTCGTCTTCCTCGCCGTCGGTTTCGAGACCACCGCGCCCGCCAACGCGACGGCCGTGCTGCACGCCGCCCGGCTGGGGCTGACGAACTTCTCCGTGCTCGTCAGCCATGTCCTGGTGCCGCCCGCCATGACCGCGCTCCTCGACGACCCGGACTGTGAGGTGCAGGCCTTCCTGGCGGCCGGGCATGTGTGCGCGGTGATGGGCTGGACCGAGTACGAGCCGATCGCCGCGCGCCACCGGGTGCCGATCGTGGTGACCGGTTTCGAGCCGCTGGACCTGCTGGAGGGCATCCTCATGGCCGTACGGCAGCTGGAGTCGGGGCGGCACGAGGTGGAGAACCAGTATGTGCGGGCGGTGCGCCGCTCGGGCAACACCGACGCCCAGGACGCCGTCCGCGAGGTGTTCCGGGTCACCGACCGGGCCTGGCGCGGCATCGGCGCCCTGCCCGACAGCGGCCTCGAACTGGCCGAGGAGTTCTGGCAGTTCGATGCCACCCGTCGCTTCGACGTGGGCGGGCTGTGTCCCGTCGAGGACCCGGAGTGCATCGCGGGCGCGATCCTCACCGGGGCCGAGCTGCCCACCGACTGCACCGCGTACGGCACCCGCTGCACACCCCGTCACCCCCTGGGCGCACCGATGGTGTCGCCCGAGGGCACCTGCGCCGCCTTCCACGCGGCCGGACGCACTCCCACCAGGAGCACGGCATGAGCATCCAATGCCCCACCCCCAACCACGAGGACGAGGTCGTCCTGCTGGGTCACGGCGCCGGCGGACGCCTGACCGCCGAGCTGCTCGACCGGCTGGTGCTGCCCGCCTTCGGCGGCTCGACAGGTCCGCTGGAGGACGCGGCGCTGCTGCCCGGCTACCGGGAGCTGGTGATCAGCACCGACAGCTTCGTCGTCAGCCCGCTCTTCTTCCCGGGCGGGGACATCGGTTCCCTCGCCGTCCACGGCACGGTCAACGACCTCGCCATGCGGGGCGCCTGGCCACTGGCGCTGTCCGTCTCCCTGATCGTCGAGGAGGGCCTGCCGCTGGCCGAACTCCAGTCCGTCCTGGAGTCGTTGGGCAAGGCGGCGCAGGACGTCGGCGTGCCCGTCATCACCGGCGACACCAAGGTCGTGGGGCGCGGCGCCGCCGACCGTCTGTTCCTCAACACCACCGGCATCGGGCAGCGGCACGGACCGCTGCACCCGTCCGCCGCGCTGGCCCGCCCCGGGGACGCGGTCCTGCTGTCCGGGCCGATCGGACTGCACGGCACGACCGTGCTCAGCACCCGTGAAGGCCTCGGCTTCGAGAGCGACATCGCCACGGACAGCCGCCCCCTGCACCGGCTGGTGCGGACTCTTGCCCCGCTCGGTGCCTCCGTCCACGTACTGCGCGACCCGACCCGGGGCGGCCTCGCCGCCGCCCTCAACGAGATCGCCCATGACTCCTGCGTCGCCGTCGAGATCGAGGAGAACGCGATCCCGGTTCCCGCGGCGGTCGCCTCCGCCTGCGACCTTCTCGGACTCGACCCGCTCGTCGTCGCCAACGAGGGCTGCCTGGTCGCCTTCATCGACGCCGAAGCGGCCGAGGACGCCCTGGCCGCGCTGCGATCGGTTCCCGAGGGCGCTCAGGCGGTGCGGATCGGCGAAGTACTGCCGCCGGAACCGGCCGGGCGGGTGATCATGCGCACCCTGGTCGGTGCGCGGCGCATCGTGGACATGCCGCTGGGCGAGCAACTGCCCCGTATCTGCTGAGCATGCGGAATATCGGGGCGATGCTCCCGGAGGTTCGTTCGGCCGCGTCAGCTCATCTTCCGGCCCCACTGCGGACCGATCAGGGACCACTCCTTGCCCCACTGCTCCAGCCGCTGCCGGTCCAGGCGGGCGCGGGCGCCCCAGCCGACGGGGGCCACCGCCGTGCAGGCACTCACGGCGGCAACCGCGCCCAGCACGGCGCCCTGGAGCTCCGCCTGGCCGGGGTTCGGGGTCGGGCACGAGACGGCCCTTCGCGTCCAGCCACACCGAGGGGGCGTCGCCGGCCCTGCTCGCGGCGTCGACCCGGGTCATACCCGTCCGGGTCGTGCCGTCCGTCCTGGTCCAGCGCACGGTGGCCCACGCCCGTCCACCGTCCGTACCGTCAGCCGCGGCGGTGGTCCGCTCCGCGTCCTCGGTGAGCACGGCCGATACGACGTGCCGCTGTGCCCGCAGGTCGTCGAGGCCGCGTTCGACGGCACGGGCGGTTGGCACGCCGACGGCGACCGCCGCCACCACGGCGAGAGTCCAGGTTGCCAGCAGCAGCCAGGCCTCCACCACGTAGCTGCGGGGCTCGAGGGGGTTGTGCCGAAGGCGCCAACACCGCACCCCGACGGCCTTTCCGCTCTGGTCCGGCTCATCGTCACGACCGAGCCCGCACGTCGTTGTGGACGAGCACCTGCGCCGGTGGATGCCGCGGTGTGTTCCACTGCTGCGTCGCACGGCCGAGGCGCAGGACCATCCGGGGGTAGCGGCCGACGGCGATCTTCGCCTGCAACTGAGCGCGCAGTGCAGGCAGTTCGAGGGGCTGCGCGTGAAAGGCCGCCGTGACGTCGTGGGCCGCCGCGTACAGCAGCACACGCTGCAGCGCCTGGCCGGACCGCAGCCGGTCCGCGCGGCCGTCGCAAGGGGTGGACAGCACGGCGACGGTGCCCTGCCCGGCGCCGCGGCGGCGGGAGGGGACGTCATATCGGTCGGCGAGGCCCAGGTGGTCGCGGCAGGCGAGCAGGGTGACGTCCGGGCGTCCGCGGCACGCCTCGACGGGCACCCCGTACGGGCCGACGCAGCGCGCGATTTCGACGGCGTGCCCGGGATCGGCGCGGTGCACGTCCTCTGCCGTGCGCACCAGCTCGGCGAGCAATTCGAGCTGTTCCGGTTCGTCGACGACCCGAAGGATTGGCTCCCTCGGCCCGGGCGTGCTCGCGCAGTTCGTCGAGGAGTGTCTGAGGCACCGGTTCGGGTCCGAACGGTCCCCGGTGGGTGTGCCTGCGGGCGATCACGCGTGCCATCAGTGCCTCGTCCGGGGTGCCCGGGGCGTGGGCGGCGAAGCCCACATGGGCCAGGCAGGAGGGGTCACCGGGGTCCGGCAGGAGGTCGACGGCGGGCCGGAAGCCGAGGCGCCGTACGGCGATCCGCACGTTGAACAGCGCAGTCCCGCAGGCGATCACGGTCTCCCTGCTGCCCGGGTCGGTCAGGATCATCGGTCGCTCGCCGTCCGCCTACACCTCGAAGCCGTGGTCGTGGCCCGACTCGGCGAAGAACCAGGGCCGGCTGTTGTGCGGCGAGGGCGCGAGGGAGGCGACGCGGTCCAGGTGGAGTGCTGCGCGGCCGGGCTTCTCGTACGTGATCGACATGATGGATCCCGCCCTTCGTGAACCGTCCACTCCCCACGTCCGCGCCCGTCGGCCCACGGCACACGGGCCGTCCGTCCCCCCACCCGGCCTGAGCGGCCCTCTTTCGACCTTGCTCCACGTCGGTTCCTGAGCCGACGGCATGCTGGTGGCGACGTCGGGCACGGGCACTCGGGGCACCTTTTCGCGACACGCGAGAACCCCGGCGCGTGAACCGCGCCGGGGTCGTCCGTACCGGGCCCGTGGGCCTCCCTTCTGCCGTGCGTTCAGCTGCTCTGCCGTTCCTCCACCAGTTCGCGGGCGACAGTTGCCGCCCATGCCTCGATCTCGGGGAAGTTCCGGAAGTCGCCGCCCTTTCCGTTGCGCAGGATCATCCGGGCGATTCGGCCCTTGGCTCCCTCTTCCAGGCAGCCTCCGAAGGTGACATGTCCTCTGGCGTCGAGCCGGGTCATGGCACGGCGCACGCCGGGCACGGGCGCTATGTCCCGCTCGGACGCCGAGGGGTCGAGCGGGCCGCTGCTGAAGAACCACAGCGGACGCTCGGCCAGTGCGCGGCGGTTGCGGCGCACGAACCGGCGGGCGTCCTTGTGCCAGCGTCCGGCGTACAGTCCGCCGCCGACCACGAAGGCGTCATAGCGCGTCACGTCGGCGACGGATCCGGCCGACAGCACGTCGGCCGTGAACCCTTCCTTGCGCAGAACCTCGGCCACGGCCTCGGCGATCTGCGCGGTCGATCCGTTCGTCGTCCCATAGGCGACCAGCACGCTGCTCGGCATGACGGTTCGCCTCCTCTCACCTCACAGCTTGCGCAGCCAGTCGTCGGCGACACCGTGGAGTGCCGGTTCGTCAGGCCGCAGATGGGAGTCGTCCAGCCGGTACGTGAGCTTGTCGACGACCGCGACGACCCCGTCGGTCTGACGGGTCATGGAGACCGCGATCTCCGTCTGACTCTTGCGTTCCAGGTGTCCGGACAGCGTGACCACCCCCTCCACCACGGAGATGTCGATACTGCGAGGCGCCAGCCACAGTGCGCGCACCAGCACCTCTTCGACGGTCTCCCTGCGGATCTCCTCGTCGGGCCGCAGGAAGACCTGCAGCAGGTCGCGGCGGGTGACGATGCCGACGAGCCGGTGCTCCTCGTCCACGACGGGCAGCCGCTCCACGCGGTGCTGGGCCATGGTCCGGGCGGCCTCGACGATGCTGTTGTCGGCATGCACCGTGACGGGCGGTTCGGTCATCAGCTGGCCGGCGGTGCGCGCCCGGGTCTTCGCGGCCCGTGTCCTGCCCTCGTGGGTGAGCGAGGCAAGGCGGTGGTGCTTCTTCGGCTCGTACGGCTCCGGCGTCTCGGCCTGCCGGATCATGAGATCCGTCTCGGAGATAACTCCGATGACCTTGTCGTCCTCGTCGACCACCGGCAGTCCGCTGATGCGGTGTTCGCCGAGCAGTCGGGCCACCTCCTTGAACGGCGTGCCGTACGTGGCGCGGACGACCTCAGTGGTCATCACGGAGCCGACCTTGTTGTGCTTCATGTCTCTTGCCTCCTCAGCGGAGTCGCCGCAGATGCGGGTCCTGGTGCCTGCGGGGCAGCAGGCGCACGCGCGCATCGAGCACATTGACTCCGCCCGGTGTCGCGAGAACGGGGTTGAAGTCGGCCTCGGCCAGCTGTGGCAGATCGCTCGCCATCCGGGACAGCCGCAGCAGCAGCTGTTCCAGGGCTTCGAGGTCGACCGGGCGCGCGCCGTTCGCGCCGAAGAGCAGCGGGGCACAGCGCGGGGCCGTGATCAGGTCGTGCACGTCGTGGTCGGTGAGCGGGGCGAGCCGGGCGGCGTGGTCGGCGAGCACCTCGGTTGCGGTGCCGCCGAGACCGAACAGAACCAGCGGCCCGAACACCTCGTCCTGGACAACGCCCGCGAACAGTTCGGTGCCCCGGTCGGCGAGCGGCTGCAGCACCACACCCGTCAGCAGGCCGGCGAACCGGGTCTCCAGGTCCCGGAAGGCGGCCCGGATCTGGGAGTCGCCGCGCAGGTCGAGGTGGACGGCGTGCTCGGCGGTCTTGTGCAGCAGCCCCGGCCAGTACCCCTTCATGACCACCCGGCCGTCGGCGCCGCGCAGCCGGTCGGCGGCGAGGACTGCGTCGTCCTCGGTCGCCGCCCACGCCCACGGGGACTGCGGAATGCCGTAGCAGCCGAGGAGTTCGGCACAGGTGCGCGGGTCAAGCCAGCCTCCGTCCGGGTGCGCCTCGAGATAGGCCTCGACGACGGCGTGGGCACGCGCCGTGTCGACGTCGTCGAGCGCCGGGACGGTTCCGGCGGGCCGGGCCAGCCAGTCTGCGCGCTGGACGGCGTGAGCCAGTGCCCGCGCGGCCGCCTGAGGTTCGGCGTACGAGGGAACCGTGCCGCCGTCGGCGGGCAACAGTTCGACAGGCAGCGCCTGTTCGAGTCGTACCGCCGCTATCGGCTTGGTCCGCCGGGCACGGGCGCGGGTGAGGGCTCGGACGAGGTCGTCGCCGGTCGCCTCGGCGACCGCCGTGGGAACGAGGGCGACCAGCACCGCGTCGACACCGCTGTGCCGCATGATCCGGTCCACACAGTCGGTGAGTTGTTCCTCCGTGACGGCGGCGGTCGCGTCGACGGGGTTGCCGACGGCGGCCCCGTCGGGCAGCACGGCGAGCAGGTCGTCGATCAGTTCCGGGGTGGGCGCCGGCAGGACCAGCCCGGCCTCGGCACAGGCATCCGCCGCGAGTACCCCCGCGCCGCCCGCATTGGTGACGATCGTGACGCGGGCGCCGGCGGGCAGCGGCTGCGAGTGCAACAGGGCGGCGGCTTCCAGGAGTTCACCGACCGAGCGGGTGGCCGTGATGCCAGCCTGCGAGAACAGTGCACCACGGGTCCTGGTGCGGGTTGCGGCGGCCGCGGTGTGCGAGGCGGCGGCGCGCCGGCCCGCGACGGTGCGGCCCGCGTCGACGGTCAGCACCGGTATGCGGCGGGTCACCCGCCGGGCGGTGCGGGAGAACGCCCGCGGGTTGCCGAAGGACTCCAGGTGCAGCAGCGCGAGGTCGGTGCGGTGGTCGCTCTCCCACCACTGCAGCATGTCGTTGCCGCTCACGTCGTACTTGCCGCCCAGGGACACGAACGAGGAGACGCCGATGCTGAGCCGGGACAGCCCGTCGAGCAGGGCGATGCCCACGCCTCCGGACTGTACGGCGACGCCCGCGGTGCCGGGGCGCGGATGGCCGGCGGCGAAGGTGGCGTCGAGGCGCAAAGCCGGGTCCGTGTTGGAGATGCCGAGGCAGTTGGGGCCGACGAGCCGCATGCCGTACATGCGGCAGGTCACCATGAGCGCCGCGGCCTGGTCGGCGTCGAGACCAGCTGTCACGACGAGGAGGGCGCGTACGCCCGCCTTGCCGCACTCCTCGGCGGTCTCCGGGACCGCGGCGGCGGGTACCGCGAGAACCGCCAGGTCGGGTGTCACCGGCAGGGCGGCGACCGACGGATAGGACGGCACGCCGAGGATGGAGGTCGCGGCCGGGTTCACGGCGAACAGACGCCGGGTGAAACCGCCGGAGTGCAAGTGGTGCAGGATCGCCCGGCCCACCGAACCCGGCCTGCGCCCGGCGCCTACGACGGTGACCGCCTTCGGCCGCAGCAGCGGTTCGAGGCTGGCCACGTCGGCGGCCCGCCCGCGTTCCTCCACGGCGGAGAGGTAGCTGTCGCTGTCGTCGAGCTCGATGGTGCAGCGCACCTCGCGGCCCTCGAAGCGCCGGGCGGTGCGCAGGCCGAGGTCGGCGAAGAGCCGGAGCACCTCGCGGTTCTCACTGAGCGCGTCGGCGGTGAAGGCCGTGACGCCCTCCGCGCGGGCCGCGGAGACGAGGTGTTCGACGAGGAGGGTGCCCACGCCTCGGTGGTGCAGCCCGTCGGCGACCGCGAGGGAGATGTCGGCCTCGGTGCCGGTGCCGCCGGTGTCGTACTCGGCGAGCCCGATCGCCTGGCCCTTCGTCTCGGCCAGCAGCGTCCGGTGTCCGGGGCGGGGCGCGGCGCAGGCGCGGTCGGCCGCCATTTCGGCGGAACGGCGGCCGGCCGCGAAGAACCGCAGCCTGAGGTTCTCCGGGGACATCTCCTCGTAGAGCCCCTGCAACTGGTCGTGGTCGCCCGGGTGCACCGGACGGATGCACACAGTGGTTCCGTCCGCGAGCAGGGCGTGAACCATGGGGCGACTGAGCGCTTCGTGCGTCATCGCAGATCTCCCCTCCGGGTCACCTGGCACTTCGAGCGTCCAACGGAACGGACGGCGGCCACAGGGGCTGTCCGGGCGCTGCCGGTGGGCCGATCGGCCCTCGAGGCCGGGACGGCAGCGCCCCCGAAGGGGCTCGGGGCTCTGTCGATATGCGACTTCGCCGCGTGGGCGCGACCAACCACGGCGACCCCTCGGACGACCGACGGCCCGTCGCGGCAGTCACCGATGTGGACGAGGTCGAGGGTGCCGGCCGTGGCGCCGAGGCAGATGCCCTCGCCGGTGGTACCGCCCTGGACGTCGGCGATGTCGCCCTGGAGGGCCTCCTGGCAGAACTCCCACGCCCCCGCGCGCCGGGCCCGGGCCAGGACCCAGCCGTGGACGAGGCCGCTGAGTGTGGAGCCGTGGCCGGTGCGGCGCAGGTAGTGATCGACGGTGCGCCGCCCCCGGCGCCGGCATCCACGCGATCGTCTCCCCGCGGCGGCCGTCCCGATCTGGCGGGTCCCGCGGCCCTGGCACAAGTACGTATCCCCCTGCTGAGCGTCGGCAGCCGCGACACCCGGGTGCTCAGTCTCAACCGGCTCGCCGCCGGCCAGTTGCGTTGTGAGCACCGGATCGCCGTTGTCCCCGGCGCGGCCCATCTCTTCGAGGAACCCGGCGCCCTGGCAACCGTCGCCGGGCTGGCGCGGGACTGGTTCACCGCCCACCTCGCCCTTCCGGCGGACGGCACGCCACCGCGCCGGTCGGCATGACCGCGACCCGGCGGTGTGGCCTCGACGGCGTCTCCCCTCCGCCCCCTCGGAGTGCCCGCCCCGCAAGGCCGAACAGTCCCTGGAAGCACACCGCTTGGCCCTCCCGACCGCCTTCTGCCTGCGGTGCACTGGAAGTGAGGAAAACTCGCATTGATCGGGAAACAGGAGAGCGACATGGCCACGTCCCCCACCTTCCGCCACATCACGCCGGGCGCCACGGTGCCACCTCCCCGGCCGCACACACCGGCCGCGGCCATCCTCGCGGCCGACACGACCACGCGTGAGGGCAACCCGCTGTCCGCCGTCGACCACGTCGCCGACTTCTACGGCGCGTACGTCGACGCACTGACCGACCGCGGCCGTGGGCAGCTCGTCGACGTCCTGCGCCGCCATTACCTCACGCCCGAGCTGCGCCGCAGCCTGGCCCGCTGGGAGGCGATCCACCACCGGGACGGGGTGCTGCGCGTCGCGGGCATTCCGACCGCCTGGCAGGTCGACTACAACGACAGCGGCACGGGGCATTGCTGGAGCCGGGTCACCCTCACCTGGGAGGACGCCGGGAACCAGTCCCACCACACCCACCTCATGATCCAGTCCGACCTCGAGACGCGACGTATCTCCGGCATCCGGGCGGATCGGTAGCCGCGGTGGCGTGCAACGGTGCGCGACGGGGCCGCCGGAACGCGGTGTCGCGCCCGTGCCGAGCACTCAGTAGGGAAGGGGGCGCCCCGAAGGCGTCCGCAGATCGGGCGGCTCCGGCTGCCGCGCAGAACGAGGGCGCCTGGCCACCTGCTTCCGCTCCGTGATCGCCACCTCCCGGGCGGGCCCTTCGCCCCTGGCCCGGCCTGGGACATGCGCGCACGCTGAAAGTGGGCGCACAAGTCGGTCCGTCCGGTACCTCGTGCCCTACGCCTTCCGCTCGGGAGTGATCATGATGGAAGCCAAGCAGTGGACCGTACAGATCTACATCACCGAGGACGGTGACGACACTCACGCACGGGCTGTACTGACCACCCGGGACACGTCGACCGTCACCGGCCGGGGTGTGGCCCGACGGAACCCCGTCGACCGCTCCATTCCGGAGATCGGTGACGAGCTCGCCGCCAGCCGCGCGCTGGAGGACCTCGCCATCCGGCTCCACGACGTCGCCTCCGACGACATCGTCCGGTTGACAGGTCCTGCCGAAGCGTGACGGCCTGCGGGCGCGTCGCGCCTCGGCAAGCCGCTGCACAGGGGCTGCCGGGTGCCCAACCGACCCCGGCCAATCCCTGACGTGCGGTTGCGGGGTGTAAACCCCGACAGCACGGCAGTTCGCGGGAAGCCGTCCCGGACCTCGGTCAGCTCGCCCTGCGCGATCCGTGCAGCGCCGACTGAGCGGCGCGCACGGCCAGTTCGGCCAGGAGCACGGTGGACGCGGTACCAAGGCACAGGGCCCACTGGGTGGCGTCCAGCGGTACGGTGCCGAAGACCGTGCGGGCCCAGGGCAGTTGGACGGCGGCGACCTGCACAGCGAGAACTCCGGCCAGGCACAGCCACAGGGTCCGGTTGCGGAGCTGGTGGCGGCCGAGCAGCGGGCCGTCGTCCGCACGGGCGCACAGCGAGTTGAACAGCTGGAACAGGACGAACGCGGTGAACGCCATGGTCAGCGCGGTGTCCGTGCCGTAGACCGGTCGGGCCAGGGCGAGCAGGACCACGGTGCCGAGGGCCATCACCGCGCCGGCCCGGCTGATGGCGAACAGCCTGCGGGCGTCCAGGATCCGCTCCCCCGGGTCCCGCGGCGGGTGGCGCATGACGTCGTCGCGGGCGGGGTCGACGGCCAGGGCCATCGCGGGCGGTCCGTCCATGATGATGTTGACCCACAGCAGTTGGGCCGCGGTCAGCGGAGCGGGTAGTCCGGCCAGGGAGGCCCCCAACAGGGCGAGGATGGCCCCGATGTTGGTGGCCAGCTGGAAGCGGACGAACTTGACCATGTTGTCGTAGATGGCGCGCCCTTCGCGGACGGCCCGCACGATGGTGGAGAAGTCGTCGTCGGTGAGGACCATGTCGGCGGCTTCCTTGGCCACGTCCGTGCCGGTGACGCCCATGGCGACGCCGATGTGGGCGGCCCGTAGCGCGGCGGCGTCGTTGACGCCGTCACCGGTCATGGCGACGATGTGGCCCCGGCTCGCCAGCGCCCGCACGATAAGGACCTTGTGATCCGGAGCGACGCGGGCGAACACGCCGATGTCGTCGATGCGAGCGGCGAGTTGGTCCTTCGTCATCGCGTCCAGTTCGGCCCCGGTCACCACGTCGCCGTCGATGCCCAGCTCGCGGGCGACGGCCGTCGCGGTGTCGGCGTGGTCACCGGTGATCATCTTGACGGCGACGCCTGCCGTGCGGCACAGCTCCATCGCGTCCCGTGCCTGCGGGCGGGGCGGGTCGGCGATGCCGGCGATGGAGACGAGCGTCAGCCCATGCAGGGCGGCCCGGCCGTCCGCCGCGGAGGTGGGCGGCGCGTCGTCCGTCAGGGCGGTGGCCGCGCCCAGGACGCGCAGCCCGGCGCCACCCAACTGCGAGGTCACGGAGAGGATTTCACTCCTGCACGGCTCGTCCAGGGGGCGAGTGCCTTCCTTGGTGAGGACATCGCTGCACAAGTCCAGCAGGACGTCCACGGCGCCCTTGACGTCGACTCGGGTCCGTCCGTCCGGTTCGGTGCGGAAGGTGGCCATGTACTTGGTGGCCGCGTCGAAGGGCAGTTCGCCCGCACGCGGCACTTCGGCCCGCAGCCCGTCGGGGTCCATTCCGGCCTTCGCCGCGAGGACCACGAGCGCGGCCTCCGTCGGATCGCCGACGAAGCCGTCATCGGTCAGGTGCGCGTCGTTGCACACAGCGAACGGAAGCACCGCCTCGAGCAGACCGTCGGCGGCGCCGGAGGTGCCGGCGAGGCGGACGGCGCCCGCCGTTCCGTATCCCTCGCCCGTGACGTCGTAGAGCCTCCCGGCGGTCCACAGGGCCCGGACGGTCATCTCGTTGAGGGTCAGTGTGCCGGTCTTGTCGCTGCACACGACGGTCGCCGAGCCCAGTGACTCCACCGAGGCGAGCCGTTTGACGATGGCACCGCGGCGGGCCATGCGGTACACGCCGAGGGCAAGCGTCAGGGTCAGCACGGCGGGCAGGCCTTCGG
Organism: Streptomyces sp. NPDC025638; assembly: GCF_055558775.1. NCBI lineage: Bacteria > Bacillati > Actinomycetota > Actinomycetes > Kitasatosporales > Streptomycetaceae > Streptomyces > Streptomyces sp. NPDC025638. The sequence continues at coordinate 72,497 of NZ_JBVHLX010000018.1, forward strand.
GGATCGCGGCGACGGCCAGGGCCACGGCGCGCATCGCGATGTCCGACAGTGCCTCGCCGCGCACCAGCGCACTCAGGGCGTATACGGCGACCGCGACGCCGCTCACCAGCGCGAGCCGCCGCCCCAGGCTGTCCAGCTGGAGCTGCAGCGGGCTCGGCGGTTCCGCGCCCGTGCGCAACGCCTCCGCGATCGCTCCGAGTTCGGTGCGCATGCCGGTGGCGGTGACGATCATCTCGGCGCGGCCCCGGGTCAGCGCGGTGTTCATGAACAGCGCGCAGGTGCGGTCGGCGATCGGCACCGGCGCAGCCCCGGTGGGGTCGACGGCCTCCGCGTTCTTGGCGACGGGCTGGGACTCGCCGGTCAGCGCCGCCTCGGCCACCTCCACAGACTCTGCGACCGTCAGACGGCCGTCGGCGGGCACTCGCTCGCCGGCCTCCAGTAGGACGACGTCCCCGGGGACGAGGTCCGCTGCCTCGACGACCTGTTCCCCGCCGTCGCGACGGACTCGCGCGGTGGGCACCAGCATCCGGCGCAGCGCCTCCAGGCTGCGTTCCGCGCGCCGTTCCTGGAGGTAGCCGAGGACGGCGTTGATCTGCAGGACGACGGTGATCACGACGGCATCCTTGATGTCGCCGATGGCTCCCGCGACCACAGCGGCGATCAGGAGCATGCCGATGAGCCAGTTGCGGAACTGGTCCAGTAACTTCAGCCACTCAGGACGCCGGGCCGGCTCGGCGAGCCGGTTCGGCCCTTGGGCCTCGGCTCGCTCTGCGGCCTCCCGTGCGCTCAGTCCCTTGTGCGGATCGACGCCGAGGCGGGCCGCCACCTGGGCGGGCTCCAGCCGGTGGGCGTCCGGCACGACGAGCGGTTCGGTCGGGGACACCGACCGTACGACCTCTGCGATCGACCGTCCGTCCACGGTCACTCCTTCCCGGAGCGGATCACGACGACAGGGCAGTGGGCGTGGTGCAGAACCGCCTGGCTGACCGAGCCGAGCAGCAGACCTGTGAAGCCTTCCCGGCCCCGCGCGCCGACCACGGCAAGTTGCGCCTCGGCGCTCGCCTCGACGAGGGAGCCACGGATGTTGCCCCTGACCAGTCGGCGGTGCACTGCGACATCCGGATACTTCTCCTGCAGACCGGACAGCGCCTCGGCCAGCAGACGGTCCTCCTCGTCCCGCAGCCGGTCCTCGTCGTACGTGACGAAGGGCGGGTCGGCGGGTCCGTCGTAGACCCGCTCGGTGTGCGTGTTCCACACGTGTTGCGGCACCAGGTCCGTGCCGCGCAGTGAGGCCTCGGCGAAGGCGAACTCGACGGCCGGCCGGGCCGCCGGTGAGCCGTCGACCGCGAGCAGCACGGGGCCGGACGGGTCGGGCCTGCCGCGCACCACCAGCAGCGGACACCGGCCGTGGGCGGCCAGATGTGCGGCGGTGGAGCCGAGCAGCAGGCTGCCGAACCTGTTCAGGCCGCGGCTGCCGACCACGAGCAGGGACGCGGTGCGCGACTCGATCTCCAGCACCATGACCGGCTCGCCGGGCACGACGTCGGACACGACCTCCACGTGCGGTGCGGCCCTGCGCGCGCGCCGTTCGGCCTCCGTGAGCGTGCCGTCCACCAGTTCGCGGAGTCCGGTCGCGCCCGGATTCCCCGGGGGCCCTCCAGGCGGCAGATGGACCGACGGCCACCCGAAGGCATGCACCAGGCGCAGTCCGACGCCACGCAGCGTGGCCTCCTGCGCCGCCGCCTCCACGGCGGCCAGGCTCGACGGCGAGCCGTCCACTCCCACGACAACCGGGCCGCTCATCACGGTTCTCCCCTCCGGGTCCGCCGTTTCGGCGGCACCCAGCCGACCTCGATACGGCACGAGGCGACGGCAGCGGCGCATGCCGGGCATCGGCCCCGGTCGCATCGGCCGGGCGGCCCTCGCTTCGCTTCTTCGCTTCAGCCTCCTTCCGGCCGCCCTCTCGGCCACAGGGCCGGACGGGCCGCATCCGCGCACCGTCCGGCCCTCCCCGCACGGGTGGTCCGTCCACGAAGCTGGAAGAAAGGGAGCGGGTGCATTCGCGTGACGCCGCGTCCCTTGTCCCGGAGGACGATCTCGATCAGGTGTGCGCTGAACTCCGTTGTGACGATCGGTCCTCGAAAGCCGTGCCGCACCAGCCGCGGCAGGTATCCGCAGTGGTCCAGGTGGGCGTGGGTGACCACCACCGCCCCGATGTCCGCGGCGTCGCAGGGCGGGCCGCGCCACTTGAGCCTGCGCAGATCGGCCAGGCCCTGGAAGAGCCCGCATTCCACGAGGACGCGGGCGTGGTCGCTCTCGACGAGGAACCTGCTGCCGGTGACCGTCCCCACGCCGCCGAGGAAGCTGAGCAGTGCGGGCCTGACGTGCGCTTGCGCGGGTTGCGCCGGGCGCAGTTCGGTCACGGTCATGACGGTCTCCTCATCGAAACTTGCGGTGCGGTCGGGGCCGTTCGGCCCTGGTCTGCTCAAGGTGCACGTGGTGTCCTGGAGGTGACGGGAAGGACCCGGAAAGACGCGGGGAAACGGCTGGCGGCCGTGCACCGCGCAATCAGGATCCGCGAGAAGCGGGTGGAGTCCTTCCCGCCGCTCATGCCCAGGCCCCGTCGGCCGCGTCGCGGGCCGCTGCGACCCGGTGGCGGACGATGTCCGACTCGACGCATTCGGCCAGGTGTCCGACCGTCGCGGCGACGGGCTCGGACAGCCCGTGGCCGAGAGAGGCGTCCGCACCGTCGACGCCATACGCCACCAGGTGTCCGGGCAGCCGCCCAAGCGCCAGGGCCAGGTTGACGGCTTCCCCCAGACCGTGCAGACGCATCGCGCCCGCCCGCCACAGAGCCGCCGTGCTCAGTTCGAGGCGGAAGATGCAGCCTCGGTGGCTCGGACGGGCGTGAGCAGGCTCATCTCGCGACACCTTCAGACTCGGGCGCGGACGCGTCGGCGGCACGGGCCGAGTGGCCCAATTCCGGTTCCGGTGGGCTCGTCCGCCGGAAACGGCCTGATCAGGCACAAGGGGCCGTTCGACCCGCTGCCGAGGCCACGCAGCCCCTGCCCGGGCGGGTTCCTTCGCCCGGATGCTGGTGGTGCAGAGGTCCGCCGGAAGGCGTGCGGACATCGATCCGGGGAGGTGTCGGCCGTGCTTCGCCCCGTTGTCGTAGGCCTGGACGGTTCACGTGAGAGTCTCGCCGCCGCCGAATGGGCGGCCGGGGAGGCATTTCGGCGCGGCCTGCCGCTGCGCCTGGTGCACGCATGGGAGGGCCTGTCGCCCGACGCGTCGTCGCTGCCCGAGCTGGAAGCGCCGCGGTACTGGGCGCGGCGGATCCTGCGCGAAGCCATGGACCAGCTGAACGAGCGTCACCCGCAGGTCTATCTCAGCGCCGAGCAGATCGCCCGGCCTGCCGCCGACGCCCTCGTGACGGCGGGTGCCGAGGGCGAGTTGCTGGTGCTGGGCAGCCGGGCCTTCAGCGGGCTCGGCGGCTTCATGGCCGGTTCGGTGGCGCTCGCGACCGTGGCCCACGTGTCCCGGCCGGTCGTGCTTGTACGGGCCGACCGGGCCGCCGAGGACGACCATGTGCTTGACGAGGAGGGCCGTCCCTCGGCGCGCACCCCGTACCGCGATGTCGTAGTTGGTGTGGATACCGCGCAACCGTGCGAGGAACTGCTGGCGTTCGCCCTGAAGAGCGCGGCACTGCGCTCCGCGCCGCTGCGGGTGGTGCACACGTGGCAGGTGCCGTACGCCCAGAGCGCGGCGGTGGCCAGGATGAGCACGGTGGCGAGGCAGGCCGCCGAGCGGGCGCTGGACGCGATGCTTCGACCATGGCGGGAGAAGTACCCGACGGTGAAGATCCAGGAGCTGGTGGAGAACGGACGTCCGGCGCAGCTGTTGCTGGACGCCTCGCAGGACGCCGGCCTGCTGGTCGTCGGCCGCAGGATCCGGCCGGCCACGCTCGGCACGCACACCGGTCCGGTCGCACACGCGGTGATGCACCACGTCCACTGCCCCGTGGCTATCGTCCCGCACGAGTGACTCCTGCCTCCCGGTCCGTCCGCCGCCGATAGGACGGACCGGGGTCCCCTCTCCCTCCACCGGGACGTTCGGCCCCTGCTCTGCCGACCCCGCTCGGCGTTACGAAGGCACGGAGGCCACTCTGAAAGGAGGGCGCCGTGTTCCAGGTACGCATCCACGGTCGTGGCGGCCAGGGCGCCGTCACGACCGCGGAGTCGTTGTCGGTGGCGCGTTCATTGGTTGGAGTGGGCGACCGCGTCGACCTCGTCGGCCTCGATCGCGACCACCACGCCGTCGACCGCGCGGACCACCTCCGAGGCCGCCGAGGTGCGCAGCACCACAGCGCCGTCGGTGCCGACACAGAAGTTGACGGGCAGCACCGCCGACAGCGCGTGACGAGTGTGCACGATGCGGCCCACCGGCACCTTCGCCGGCAGAGGGAGGCACTCCTGCCGTTCGAGTTCGCGTAAACCGTCATTGGCATACATGGACCAGCCCGTCTCTCCCCTGATTGCAGCTTGGAGCGGTGCCTCCACCCTCCGCCGGGCGGGGGCCTGCCCTGAGGGGCCATCGGTCCCGGCCGAGCCGGAGAACGTCCCGGGTCACACCGTGATACGGCGCCCGGTGATGACGAGGGGATCGATGCGTACCCACTGGTCACGGCGCCCGCCGGCCCAGGGCGCACTGCGGGCCCGATCGGCGAGTCGGCGTATGTCGTCGGGGTCCGTCACGGTCCGAGCGTGCCCCCGCACCAGCACGCTCCAGCCCCGGCTGAACGCGTCGTCGATGCGGTCGGGTTGACGGGTACGACCACGGGCCCTGAGGCGGTGGGCACCGCGATGCCGTCCCACCCCGTGGGTGTGGAGCAGGGCGCGCTGCTCCGGGAGGCTCAGCTCACCGAAGCCGGGGCTGCGGGCAGGCTGCCCCAGGCCGTGTGGCAGATCGGTGTCGCCGCCGGTGAGGTCCCGCACGGTGGTCCCGAGGGCTGCGGCCAGTCTGAGGAGGACGCCTCGGCCCGGTGCGGCACCAGGGCGCTCCTCGAGGCACTGGAGGTAGCCCGGCGCAATGCCGGCTCGGGTGGCCGACTCTCTGCGGCTCAGGCCGAGTTCCATGCGGCGTGCGACGAGACGGCGCCCGAGATCGCCGAGCGGAGGTCCCCCACTGCCTGGGCCGGTGCCTGTTCCCTCATGGCCCGTCACTCCCCCCTCGTCAGACCGGTCACCGCCACGGCGCCCGGATTGCACCTCATCCAGCTTGTCCGGCGCATACCGGGTGCGTTTGGGCCGGTCGGCCCCCGGAGCACAACCGGACGGGACCGGGCGGGTGCCGGGACTCGGCGCGGCTGCGGCACCGGAGGAAAACCGGGGCACCGCCGCATCGCTGCGGCGGTGCCCCGGTCGGGACGCTGCGGTCAGAGGAGCCAGCGGTTGCGGCTGATGAAGGGCAGTCGCGCCCAGGACTTGCCCAGGCCCCAGGTGGCGCCGGCGCCTGCGGCCGCGAGGGCGATCAGGACGACGGCGTAGACGACGTGGTAGTCGGCGAACGGGTTGGTCGACATGCTCAGCGACCCGTCGGACAGGTGCTTCGCGGGCGGCCACTCGGCGATCCACATCAGCGCCATCATCGCGGTGCCGGACACGGCGGCGATCCGCAGGCCGATGCCCGCGATCAGGGCGAGACCGATGCCGAGCAGGCCGAGCATGAACAGCCAGTCCGCCCAGCCGGCCCCGGCCCAGTCATGGAAGGTGGACTCCATCGGTCCGGCGGCGACCGAGCCGAGGAAACCCTTGGTCGGCGAGCCGCCGTCGATCCAGCCCTTGCCGGACGGGGTGGCGTAGCCGAAGCCGAAGGTCTTGTCGAGGAAGGCCCACAGGAAGACGAACCCGGTCAGGACGCGCAACCCGGCGAGGACGTGTGCGCTGGTCGCCGTCAGGGTGAGGGTCTCGTCGACGGGCCGCTCAGCCGCCCCGGCCTTGCGCACGGACGGCAGGTGGAACCGCACGTGCCGGTGAGGCTGTTCGTGAACTGCCATGATGTTCATCCCTTTCGAGGGGTGACGCGCGAGGTTATGGATGGCTCGTTGCTCTCTCAATATCTCGCTCCGTCAACCGGCCTCGCGGGGGCTGCGAGGCCTGCACAGCAGGGTCGAACGTCCCTCCCGTGCAGGCCTGTTCAGGTCCCTCCGGGTCAGCCGGTCGGCACGAGGACCACGGGGCAGTGCGATCGGTGCAGCAAGGTGTGGGCGACCGGACCCAGGCGCGGGCCGAGCCGGCCGGGGCGGCGGTGGGCGCCGATGACGACTACGCCGGACTCGCGGGTGGCCTCCAGCAGCGCATGTGCCGGCCGGGTACGAATTGTGGACGTCTCGACGTCCACTTCGGGGTGTTGCTCCCTCAACTCGGCCATGGTGAACCGGGGTACCGCCGCCTCGGAGGCGTCACGCAGGACAAGTTCCCGCTGTCCGGGACTCGTTGCGGGCACCAGCGACGGCAGTTCGGGCGCGACGTGCCGGTGGGACCAGGAGTGCACGACGCGCAGCCGGGCACCACGCCGCTCCGCCTCCTGGAAGGCATAGGCCGCCGCGTCCGCGTCGGCGTCGCTCCCCAGTCCCAGCACCACCTCGCGGCCCTCGTCACACCGATGGTCGCCGCGTACGACCAGCAGCGGACTGCGGAGGTGCGCGGCCAGGCGCAGGCTCACCGAGCCGAACAGCACTCCGGTCAACCCGCCGAGGCCGCGGCTGCCCACGACGGTGACCGCTGCTCCGTCGCTCTCCCGCACCAGCGCCGCTGCCGCGCCGCCCTCGGCCGACACGGTCTCGACCGGCAGGTCGGAGTGGCACTCGCGTATCCGTGAGACGGCCGAGGCGAGTATCGGCGCCGCCTCGTCCCGTTCGGGGGCGGCGTAGACGATGCGCAGGGCTACGCCGCGGCGTACCGCTTCTCCGGCCGCCCAGTCGAGCGCGCGTACGGCGATCAGCGAGCCGTCCCATCCGGCGACCACGCGCTGGGAAGTCATGTTCCTGTTCCCTTCTGTGCCTGACATGCGCGGACGAAGCGGCCCACGGACGCCCGTCTTTCACCCTGTGCGGGTGATGGATCCATCGTCCGGCGGTCGGCCGGCCACGCAGTGGGGTCATCAGTCCCGCCCCGGCCGGAGAGCGGCCCTTGTCCCCCCCCCCTTTCCGGTCCCCTGGGGCCGACCGGCCCTTCCCTCGAACCTGACATGCGGCTTTCCTCTGTACATGGCCGAGAACCACACCAGGCCGGCGCCTTGCCACACGGAACGATTCGTCGGCGGCACGACCGTGGTGGAAGTGCACGGCGAGATCGACATCCTCACGGCGCCGTCCCTTGCGGAACGCCTCGACGCCCTGTCCGCCGGGCCGTGTCCCGACCTGGTGCTGGACCTGCATCCCGTGTCCTTCATCGACTGCAGTGGACTTCGTCTGCTGTGCCGGACGAGGAACCGGACGCTGGCCCGGCACGGCCGGCTGCGGCTGGTCACCGACAGCAGCTGCTTCCTGCGCATCCTGCGCGGCGCCCGGCTGGCCGGCGTCTTCGAGATCCACCCCGACCTGTCGGCCACGCTCGCCGCGGCTGCTGACGAGGACATCGCCTCCGTCACGTGCTGACCGAAGCCGCTGAGCGGGTCAGCGGTTCGGCACTTCCGTGCCGAACACCATGTGCGGGGCGCGCCGCGGAGTGGCGGGGCCCTCCGAGCCGTAGCCCAGGCGGATCAGCATCTGCGCGTGCCCGGTGTGCTCGGGATCCGGGCTCAGGGAGCACCGCAGGTCGCTCCATTCCATCGGCTGGTGCAGCAGGGACGCCCGCAGCCCGAGGACGGTGGCGACCAGCAGGACGTGTTCAAGCGCCTCTCCGGCACGCAGCCAGTCGGTACGGCGGTCGTGTCCGGTCCTGAGCAGGGCGATGACCGGGACGGTCTCGAAGTCCCGGGCCGGCAGCCGCTCGAGGTGCCGCTCGGCGGTGAAGTTCCGCATGGGGAGGCGTTCGCGCGCGTCCTGCGGGCCGAGTGCCGTCCGCGGGAGGCCGGCGTCGGCCGTGTCGTCCGGCTCCCTGTGCACCCAGCGGCGGCTCTCCGGGCCGCGGTCGGCGTCGAGGCGGTTGCGATGCTCGGCCTCCGCGGTCACGCGCAGCAGACGTGCCGTCTCGGTGGCCTCGGGGAAGGTCAGTGAGGCGCCTGCCGCGTGGGCCGCCTCGGCGAGTTCGGCGCGTGCCTGCGGCGGCAGCGGCTTGCCCGTGAACGGGAAGCGGCTGCTGTGCCGGCGCCAGATCGCCGGGTAGAGGTCGGCGCGGTGCTCCGTGGTGTGCCGGCGCCGGGATGCCGTCGGCCGGACGACGGCGAGCAGTCCGGGATCTTCGGGGCGCGGCAGCAGGCGTACGACGGGTGACCAGCCGAAGTGGGACACCGCCACGCGGAGGTTGAAGACGGAGGCGCCCACCGAGAGGTGGACGGCGCGGCCGGCGGGGTCGGCGTGGTGCAGGCTTCGCTCGGGAGCCGCGCGTACCTCGAAGGCGACGGTGTCGGGATCGAGCCTGAAGCGCCACGGCTGGGTGTTGAAGAACGAGGGTGCGGCCACGGCCGCCGCGATGCAGGTTTCCAGGGTCTCGGCGTCGAGAGGCGCGGATCGCATGGTGCCCTCCTCCCGCACGGGTTTCGGAACAGGTGCTGTTGTCCTTCGAGGGTCGGTGCACGGCGGCCATGCCGTGAGGGGCCGATGGTCCCTCACGGCATGGCCGGTCAGGCCACGGTCGGCCGACGAGGCAATGGGCGGGCGTTGAGGGTTCTGTCGGACTCGGGAGCGTCCGCAGCTGCCTGCGGGCCGTGGGGCTGAACGACCCATCGTCGTGTCGGACTTGGCCCCGGTCGGCCCCACCACTCCCCCTGTCCGGCCCATGCCACCGAGAGCTCCCGGCTGCCACGGTCCTGAAAGTGACGACGAGGAGGTGCGTACCGATGCGCGCAGGCAGGCGAGGGAAGAAGTGGCTGTGGCGGTGGCGGGCCAACCCGCTGCGCCGACGGGACGACGTTCTCGAAGCATGGCTCGTGCTGGCCGTCTCGGCGCTCATCGCGGTGGGCGGCACGCTCGCCGGTCTGGTCACCGCCCGGGCCGCCGATGATGTCTTCGCGCAGCAACGCGCCGAGCGCACCCCCGTGCGGGCGGTACTTCTCACGGACGCCTCACGCGCCGCATCGAAGAGCTCCCGGGCCCTCGTGAAAGTCCGCTGGACCCTCGCGGACGGCTCCACGCACACCGGCACAACCCTGGTGGACGGCGGGCAGAAGGCCGGATCCACGCTCGTGCTCTGGACGAACACGCAGGGGAACCTCACCAACCGGCCGCCCAGCGGCACGGATGCAGCCGTCGAAGCGGGGTTCCTGGGAGCCGCGTCGGCACTCGCCGTGACCGGCCTGACCTTCGGCGCCGGCGGTGCCGCGCGCTGGTGGCTGGACCGGCGGCGCATCGCCCAGTGGGGCAGTGAGTGGGATCTGGTCGGTCCGAAGTGGGGGCACAAGACGAGCTGACGGCGCGTCCCCCGTCGGGGGCCGTCGGGAGACGGACCGAACGGTCCGTCCCCCAGGATGCGAGCTTCCCTTCCCATGCGGTGACACGCCGCGCGTGGCACGTTGGGTACAGCACCATTCCGAGGAAGCGGTGGCGATCATGCGAGCTCAACTCGGCTGTCAACTCGTTGTCGAAAGCCCGGCCACCGGCGGGACCAGGCGCAACGGCGAGATCGTGGGACTGCACCACGAGGACGGAACCCCTCCCTACGACGTGCGCTGGTCGGACACGGACGAGGTGACGCTCGTGTTCCCCGGACCCGACGCACACATCCGTCACATCGAACCCCGGCCCGGGAGAGCGCGTGAGCAGGCTGGTGTCGGGTCCGGCGGGACGCCGCCAGACAGAGCGCCTTCTTCAGCATCGGCTCGCCGGTCCGCAGGACCTCCTTCTTGCGCGACGGTCGCAGCAGTGTGACGCCCTGTTCGGAAAATGACCACTCGAACGGCTTGGCGGCGAACCCCTTGTCGCTGATCAGCAGGAGCCCAGGCCGTTCGCGGATTGGAGCCGCGTCGACCTCGGGCATCGCAGCCAGCACCTCCCGCTCGCCGATCTTCGGATCGGCCAGTGCCCACAGGACCGGCATCCCGGCCGGCGTACACACCAAATACAGCCGCAGCCCCCAGAAGAACCGTGAATGCGACGCGCAGTAACCGTAGTTCGCCCAGCCCGCCACCTGCGACCGCTTGACGCTGGGACGGGACATGCCGCACGGCACCGGTGTCGAGTCGGTGATCCACACGGTGTCGTGCCAGAAGTCCGTGTCCTTCGCCAGCACCCGGATCACCCGCTTGATCTGCGGCAGCGCCGCCCGAAGCCGCTTGTTGCAGCCCGAGTCCTGCGGGATGAACGGGAACAGGTACCGGTAGTGCTGGCGCACGTGCCGCAGCGGCACCAGCTTCACCGCCGCTCACCGCGACACCCGGCAGCTGACGGCCCGACCCGGACGCTGATCTGCACGTGCGAGATCCCCGGCACCGATTCGCAGAAGCGACCGGTCGCCTCTACGCCCCCAGGCTCAAGCTTGCGCCGAAGGCCGTCACGGCTGCCGGCCTGTGCCGGACCGAGCCGCCGTCCGCCCTGATCAGTTGCCATGGGGAGCTGTAGCATCGGCCGCGCCGGGATCAGGGGCGCCGCCAGGCGAGGGGACCGGCTTGGGGATGGACGACGCGAAGGGCGGGACCGCGCATGACGACACCATCAGGAGGCGGCCAGGATCCGCAGGCCAGCCTGCAGGATCTCGAGGCAATGCTGGACGCGATCACCGACCGGGCGATCGTCAAGCTCGGGCCGGGCGGCGACGTGGTCCTCTGGAGCCGCGCCGCCGAGGCACTGACCGGTTACACGAAGAGTGAGGTCGTCGGCCGGTCGGTCTCGGTGCTGCTCCTCGAAGAGGACCGCGGCGCCGGCCTGGCGGAGCGGGAGTTGGAGTCCGCCCGCAACGGGCGGCGGGAGTTCCAGGGCTGGCGGATCCGCAAGGACGGTGAACGTTTCCTGGCCGAGGTCACGCTGACGCCGTTGCACGGCGAAGACGGGGCGGTGACCGGGTTCATCAAGGTCTTCCGGGACGCCACGGAGAGCGCGCGGGCCGAGTCGTTGTTCCACGGTCTGCTCGAGTCGGCTCCGGACGCCATGGTGATCGTGGGGCCGGACGCGCGGATCGTGCTGGTCAACCGGCAGGCGGAGACGCTGTTCGGCTTCGAACGTGCCGAGTTGGTCGGCCGGGAGATCGAGGTCCTGGTGCCGCCGCGGCTCCGGGACCGGCACGTCGCCCATCGCTCCGGCTTCCTCGCCCATCCGCAACTGCGGCCGATGGGCGCGGGACTGGAGCTGTCCGGGATGCACCGCGACGGCTCCGAGTTCCCCGTCGAGATCAGCCTGAGCCCCCTGGAGACGGCCGAGGGGACGCTGGTGGCCGCAGCGATCCGGGACGTCACCGAGCGCCGGGAGACCGAACAGCGCCTCCAGCGCCAGCGCGACGAGATCCTGGAACTGTCCACGCCGGTGATCCAGGTGTGGGACAAGGTGCTCGCGCTGCCGATCATCGGCACGCTGGACACGCTGCGGGCCACCCGGCTGACCGAGGGGCTGCTGGAGAAGATCGCACAGAGCCAGGCGGAAGTGGCCATCCTGGACATCAGCGGGGTGCCCACCATCGACACCCAGGTCGCCCAGCATCTGCTGAAGACGGTGCAGGCGGCGGCCCTGATGGGCACGGTGAGCATCATGAGCGGAGTACGGCCGGAGACCGCTCAGTCCATGGTGCATCTGGGCATCGACATGGGACACCTGCGCTCCCGCAACACGCTGCAGGACGCGTTGCAACTGGCCCTGGCGGTCCTCGCCGAGCGGGCCGGGACCGCGGCGACGGCCGCCCGGGCCCTGTCGCTCGGGGAGTCGCGATGAGCGAGGACGTCGTTCCGGTCATGAAGATCGGCGACACACTGCTCGTGGCGCTGCAGGGCGACCTCGACGACACCACGGTCATACAGATCGAGGAACAGCTCACCCGGGAGATCGCCCGCACCTCGGCTTCCGGCATGCTGATCGACGTCAGCCGGCTGAGCGTCGTCGACTCCTTCATCGCCCGGGTACTGGCCCGGATCGTGGCCATGGTCCGGCTGCTGGGAGCGCAGGCGGCGATCGTGGGGATCCAGCCCGCGGTGGCCATCACCCTGGTGGAACTCGGCGTGCCGATGGGACATCTGGACACCGCGCTCAACGCCGAGCAGGGCCTGGCTCTGCTGGAGCGGCTGCGGCGGTCCGATGCCGGTGGGGGCCGTCCGTGACCGCTGATGCCGTGACGGGCAGGGAACTGGACGTCTTCACCATCGCCGACGAGGCCGACCTGATCCGCGTCCGGAAGGTACTGCGCACCGAGGCGGAGGCGGTCGGGCTCAATCTGGTGGACGCGACGAAACTGATCACGGCCGGCAGTGAACTGGCCCGCAACATCCTCAACTACGCCACCGGCCGCCGAGGTCGGATCAGCATCGAACAGGTCTACCGGCAGGGCCGGCGGGGCGTGCGGGCCACGTTCGCCGACGACGGCCCCGGCATCGACGACATCGAGGCGGCCCTGACCGACGGCTTCAGCACCCGGGGCAGTCTCGGCCTGGGCCTGCCGGGCGCGCGACGGCTGGTGGACGACATGACCCTCACGTCCGCAGCCGGTTCGGGCACGACGGTGGTGATCGTGAAATGGCAGCGCTGAGTGTGCGCACCCAGGTGACGAGGATGCGGCGGTGCTGAGCGAGCACGCACACCGCCGCCATGCGATCGGTGCCGAGGAGGACGTCGGCGCCCTGCGCCGGGCCGTGGCCAGAATGTCCGCCGGACAGCAGGCACTGCGCGAAGGGGTGGCCGAACTGGTCGCCACCGAACTGGGCACCAACCTGCTCCGCCACGCCCACCCGGGCGGATACGTGCTGGCCCGCAAGGCCGGGGACGGGATCGAGCTGATCTCCGTCGACCGCGGCCCTGGCATCACCGTCGGCGCGCTCGCCCCACTGGCCGGGACGGCTCCTCCCGTCGCCCCTCCCCGACCCGGCGGGGGCGGGCTCAAGGCGGGGCTGAACGTGGTCAGGCGCAACGCCGCCGAGTTCGACTGGTACACCACTCGCCGCGGGACGGTCGTCTACGCCCGGCTCGGCGCCCCCGCTCCGGCCGGTGACGCGGGGTGGCGCTTCGGCGGGATCAACGTCCCCCTCGGCGGCGACGGTGAGTCCGGGGACGCCTGGGCCGTCGCGCCTGGGCGCCCGACGGCCGCCCTGGTCGTCGACGGCCTCGGCCACGGCCCGGCGGCCGCCACCGCGGCCCGCGCCGCGATCACCACGTTCGCGCAGGCCCCCGTCACGGACCTGGACCGGCTCGTCCGTCTCACCCACGAGGCGATGCGCGGCACCCGCGGCGGGGTCCTCGGCGCGTGTCTGATCGACCCCGGGCGCGGCGAGTGCACCTACGCGGCCGTCGGGAACATCACCGGACGGGTCATCACCGGCGCCCGGTCGGTCCATCTGCTGGACCGCCCCGGCACCCTGGGCACCCATCTCCCCTTCCCCACCGTCCGTCCGCAGCACTGCCCGTGGGAGCCAGGATCGATCCTCATCCTGGTCTCCGACGGCATCCGGTCAGGCTGGGGCGTGGACGACCACCCACGCCTGCTGAACCACCATCCAGCGGTGATCGCCGCCGTGCTCCACCGCGAGTACGGACGGCCCACCGACGACGCCACCGTGCTCGTGGTCCGCCAAGTCACCCACATGACATGATGAATCGGTTCCTGTCACCGGGCGAAGGGCGGTAGGCATGGGCGACATGCACAGTCCGCTGACCGCCGAGGGCGCGGACGACAACGTCGCACAACACGCTGAACTGGCGTGCCACGCACAGCTGGTGGACGAGCTGCGTCAGGAGCTCGACGACACCAACCGGGGCCTGATAGCCCTGCACACCGAGCTGGAGGCCGCCCGAGCCGCCGAGGCCCGACTCGCGGCCATCGTGGCCGCCTCCGACGACGCCATGATCTCGGTCAGCCCGTCCCTCCTCGTCCAGACCTGGAACCCGGGCGCCCAGCGGCTGTTCGGCCACACCGAGCAGCCCATCCTCGACCGGACGATCGGCACCCTCATGCCCGAGGCGGCCTTCCACATCTTCCGGTCGGTGGTGGAGCAGATACGGTCCCAGGGACATGCCGACTCCTACCACAGCCGCTGGCACCGCGCCGACGGCACGGACGTCGACGTGGCCGTCACGGTCTCACCGATGCGTGATGCGGAAGGAGCCCTGATCGGCTTCTCCACCGTGGCCCGGGACATCACCCACCAGCTCGCCGCCCAGGCAGAGTTGGCCGCCGCACGCGCCGATCGCGAAGTGATGGCCGAGCGCGACCGTATCGCCCGGGACCTGCACGACATGGTCATCCAACGGGTCTTCGGCGCCGGTCTCGCACTGCAGAGCATCACCGCCCGCGCCGGGCAGCCGGAGGTCTCCTCCCGCCTCCACAAGGTGATCGACGAACTCGACGCCACCATCCGGGAGCTGCGCGGCACCATCTTCAACCTCAATCGGCCCACTCAGAAGGCCGTCAGCCTTCGCGCCCAGGTCCTCGACGAGACCTCCTCCGCGCAGGACCGTCTCGGCTTCGCCCCCACGGTCGAGTTCGCCGGCCCCGTCGACGCCGCTCTGCCCGACGAGACCGCCGCCCATCTGCTCGCTGCGCTGCGCGAGGCCCTGTCCAACATCGCCCGTCACGCCCATGCCTCCGCTGCCTGGGTCGCCGTCCATGCCGGAGACGAACTTGTCCTGGAGGTCACCGACAACGGCCTCGGCCTCGACCCGACGGTCTCCCGCAGCAGCGGCCTGACCAACCTGCGCCGCCGCGCGGAGAAACTCGACGGCAGGTTCGAGGCGACCAGCCGTCCCGAGGGCGGCACCCGCCTGCGCTGGCGCATCCCCCTCACCACCAAGGGCTCTCCCCACAGCACGTGAACCCGCCGAACGGCGCAGCATTCATACGTGAGTTGAGGGGACCTCACCGGCCGGTGCAGTAGTTCAACCCTTGCGCCAAGGCCTTGATACGGTCCAGTACACCGCTGTCGTCCGGAACAACCCGACGAGCTGACGGCGGCCAGGTGTCCGCGTACTCTCCGTTCTGGCTCTGACACGAAAGATGCAAGCGACTGTGCAGGTCAGGCCATTGGGATGGGTTCGAAGCGGAGGGTCGTTCCGAGGCTGTTCGCTTCCCTGATCATGCAGCGCATGGCGCGTTCGGGGTCACGCTTGGTGAAGTAGTCGGCGCCGAGGTCGCGGTAGGGGACGTCTTCGTGCAGGACGTGCCAGATCGCGATGGCGAGTTTGTGCATGACCGCGACCACGGCGCGTTTGCCTCCCCGGCGTGCGGAGCTGCGCCGGAAGTGGGCGGCGAGGTACCTGCCCTTGTTCCTGATGGCGGCCATGGCAGCGACGCCGAGCAGCCGTTTGAGGTTGCTGTTGCCCGGTCGGGCTCGCGCTCGGCCAGAAGGCTGGCGATCCGCGTGTCGAGCACGGTGACGGCTGTCTTGAAGCGGTCGATCTCGTCGAGGTAGTGGCGGACCATGAACGCGTGGTGGTCGGTGAACTCGCCGTCCAGGGCCTCGATGAGGGCTGGGATCTTCGCGCGGGCCTTGCCGACGGCGAGGCCCGCCAGCTGCCCGGGGTCGCGTTCCCCGGCGACGAGGGCTTCCAGGATCGCCCGGCCGCTCACGCCCGTGACATCGGTCAGCACCGAGGTGAGCTTCATGCCCGTGTCCTCCAGCTCCTTCTCCAGCCGCTGAACCTCCCAGCCCGCGGCCCGCACGAGCTCGGTACGCCTGCGGGTCAGATCCCGCAGTTCCCGGACCGCACGCTCGGGGACGAACGAGGCCATCACCAGCCCGGACGCGCCGGCCCGGGCGAGGAACGCCGCGTCGCTCGGATCGCTCTTGCGGCCCCGGATCCCCTTGAGGTGGGCGGGATTGACCAGCATCAAGTTCAGATGGGGCTGCAGAACGTAGTAGACACCGCGCCAGTAGTCGGCGGTGGCCTCCATGACCACCACCTCAACCTCACGCTCCATCAACCACGCCAACAGCCGGCACACCTCTGCCCGGGTCGTCCCGAACCGCTCGGTCTCCAAGCTCCAGGTTCCCGACCGCTTCGTGCTGGGCGTGCGTACGCAGGCCAGCAGGAACCGCTTGCCCAGATCCACTCCCGCGTACCGCAGATGGATGACCTCGTCCTTCACGTCCTGCCGATTCATCGCCCGCTCCCGACGACCGCACCCACCCCGCTCGGCGGCTGTCCCGGAGGAGTCAAGGGATAACTCGGAATCTGACACGCGTGCTCCCGGACGGCAGATGCCGCCATGGCGACAAACCGTGGTCCCCTTGGCTGACCCCCGCACCATCCTGGCAAACGAGCTCACCGGCATCGCAGAGCCATCGGCGTGGCCGGGACATCCAGGTCTACTTTTCCGCACTCGGGGTGCTCAGCGCAGCGATCCGTGTTCCTGGCAAGATTTTCGTAGGCGGAGATCATCTTGACGCCGTGAGAGGTGCGTCGGTGTGGAGGCGGCGTATGTGGGCGATCAGGATGACTCGGTGGCGCAGAAGCGGGACGCCGGCGCGTCCTGCCATGATGCGTTTCTGGAACCTTAGGTCGGTGATGCGGCCTTCGTTGACCCCCGAGTTGTAGGGGGTGTTGATCCCCTGGGCGACCGCGTGCTGGTCCTCGCGCAGAGCAGTGGCGACACCAGCGAGCGGAGCCAGTCCGCTGCCCTGGAGCGCATCGAGCCGGCGAGGCAGTGGAGCGGTATCACGGGCCTGGAGCATGTCGGCAAACTGGCGTACCAGTTCGTGGGTTTCGCGGAGTTCCGGGCAGTGCTCGAGCAGCCGTCGCAGACGATCGGTGGTGTGCGGGCCGTGCCGGACGGGAGCGGTGATGATCCAGCGGGCTGCTTCGCGTGGGGAGGGTGGCCGCTCTCGTGGCTCATCCAGGGGCAGGCCGCGCCGCAGGGGTGCGACGGCCATCTTCACGCGCTGATAGTGACCCAAGTAGCCCTCGGCGAGGAGCGCTTGGTGCAGGATCTTGGCGCTGTGTTCGCCCTCGTCCCAGCGTTGCTGTCAGGTAGTTGAGGTACGGGTCGAGGGCGGAGGGGCGGCGTGGAGGGCGGCGAACCACCTCGTGCCAGGTGCGGGCCCGTGCGTACTTGCGCACCGTGCGACGGTCGAGGCTGAGCTCACGGGCTGCGGAGCTGTAGGAACGGCCGGCATCGGTCAGCGCGTGCACGGACGCGAAGAGCCGTCGTGCATGGCGGCTGGCCGGAGTGTATGCCGACTCGGATTCCGTCGCCGCGGTGTCCGCGAGCTCGGGCCCGGTCAAGTCCAGGGCAGGGAGAGCCTCGGGCAGGCAGCCGCGGTGGGCGGCGGCGACTTCCTGCACCCGCCGGGACAGTCCCTGCCACAGGTGGAAGCGGTCGCTGGCTTGGACGGCCTCTGGGGCGCCGTCGGCGAAGCCCTGCCGGTAGGTGAGCGAGCCGTCGCGGCAGGCGATCTCCACCCCGGGATGTTCGCGCAGCCGGCGGCTGAGCTGTTCGGCGTCCGTCTGGACGCCCTCCGCGACAGGTTCAATAAGGCGGTGGACATGCCGGAACTCCAACGTCAGTGTGCTGGGATCCGCTTTGGCCTGGGACCGGGTTGCCTGGTCGGTCATCGACTTCCTCTCGCCGTGCAGGCACCCGCGACGGGAGCCACGAACCCAGGCTGGCCAGGACGAACCTCGCCTTGTGCGCCAACAGCACAGTCACCGCAGCGCGGCATCCTCCTCGACTCCGCAAGCCCGGATTCACTGGGTGTAGGAGCCCAGGAGCGCACAACGCCGAACGCCCCCGTGAGAAGAAACGGGCCGAGCGGGATCCTGGTCCCCTCCGGCCGGCCCGGCCCGCGAAGATGAGCGCGATGCCAGACAGCACGCCGAACAGATATCCGGCGAGGGTGCCGATCAGCAGGATTCCCTAGCCATACCAGCCCAGGACGGCGCCGAGCGCAGGGACGTGTTTCACATTGCCGTAGCCGAAGCCCTTGGGGTTGATCAGGAACAGCACGACGTAGCAGGCGCCGAGCGTGAGGGAGCCGAGCAGCACGGTCTTCCGGCTGCCGCTGGGGCGCGCAGTCCTGGTGGTGGGAGAGCGGCACAGTGTGATCCGTGTGATCTAGGCGTAACACCTCGAACTGGTGGACGCACCAAGCTGGTTGGGGCACCGTGGACTCCGCTGTGATACGGCGCCGACCAGTGGAGGTACGTGCGTGTCGGAGTTACGGGCGGCCGGGTCCCCCTACGCGCGGGAGTTCACGGATCTGCTGCAGACGCTCAAGAGCCGGGCGGACTGCAGCTATGAGGCACTGGCACGCCGGTCGGGGGTGAGCGGTTCCGCCTTGCAACGCTACTGTTCGGGCGGCGGCGTGCCCAACGACTTCGACCCCCTCGCCCGGTTCGGCAAGGCCTGCGGGGCCGACCCCCGGGAACTCCTGGAGCTGCACCGGCTCTGGGTGCTCGTCGACGCCGACCGAAGACGCCGGGCGCCACGGGCCGAACCGGCCCCGGGTGCCCACTCGGTCGCGGGGCCGACTCCGATTCCGGCGCAGATTCCCGCCACCGCCGACACCGAGTTGGCGGAGATGTCGGTCAAGTTGCCCGGCTTCGAGGTTGAGTCGGCAAGCTCAGCACTGAACTCACCTGTCTCGGCTGTTGAGTTGACGACGGGCACGGCGAGTTCCGTCGCCCTGGGGTCCGAGCCGGCGCGCGAGCCGTTCCGTCTCCGACTGCGGCATCTGCGCCGATGGCCGGTCCTCGTCGGTTGCCTACTCGTCGTCGGCGTGACGGTGGCGGGCACCGTTCTGCTCACCGGCGGGCGTCCGGCCGGCGACGACGACTCGCCGAACCGTCCGCTGCTGTCGGACAAGTGCCGGTTCGTCGCTATGGGCCATCAGGACACCTGCGTCCGTGAGCTCCAACTCCGGCTCAAGCAGGCCGGACTCGACCTCGATGTCGACGGTGCCTTCGGCCCCTTCACGCAGATGCGCGTCGTCGTCTTCCAGCTCCTCGCCGGGCTGGAGCCCAACGGAGTGGTCGACGACGGGACCAAACGCGCCCTCTACTCCGGCCGTGTCAAGGCGCATCCGTGGTCGCCCGAAAGGGTCGACCGGCGGGTCCGCGAGGTGTTCACCGAGGACGCGGACCGCGCCGGCGGCATCGCCAAGTGCGCCTCGAACCTGGACCCGCTGTACAGCCTGGGCAACACCAACGGCACGCGGAACTGGGGGGTGTTCCAGTTGTACGACGGCACCCTGCGGGAGCTGGGCGGCACGCCCCGCAAGGCGCTCGACCCCGAGTGGAACATCCAGGCCGCCCACCGGCTGTGGGCCCGTACCCACGACTTCCGCGCCTGGCCGTCGTGCGACAAGGCCTACCAGGCGGGAGCGTCGAAGTCGGGCACGTCCAAGGGACCGAAGGGGAAGCCGGAGCCGAGCGCCACGCCCTGACCCCCGGGCCGGAGTCGCGAACCGCACCGGACGCATCCCGGCTCCGCCCCAGCCCGCCAGCCCCAGCCCACCTGCCATCCCAGCCCACCACGTCACCGCAGGTGGGAGAGGGTGAAACAGCCCGCTGTCCCGATGTCCGGCAGATCATTGGCCGCACCGCCCGGGACTGCCATCGTCCTCTTCCGTCGCCCCCGGGCGGCCTCGACTAGGCGAAAGGGCCAAGGACAGTGGGCAGTTCCCTGCATTCCGGCGGGCGGTCGTACGGGCGGACGAGCCGACGGGCGGTGTTATTGGGCGGCGCGGTCGTGCTGGGTACGGGGATCTCAGCAGCGGCCGTGCGGTACGCCGGACCCGCGGGGGCCGCGGCGGAGCCGCCGATCTCCGGCTGCGACCACTGGGGCGCCCACCCGCCCATCCCGGCCGGTCACGGTGCACTCCGCGCGCCCGCACAAGGTGATCGTGCATCACACGGACAGCCCCAACGTCCAGGACGGCTCGCACGCGCACGCCTTCGCGCTCGCCCGGTCGATCCAGGACTCGCATCTCGGCCGGGGCTGGATCGACTCCGGCCAGCACTTCACCATCAGCCGCGGCGGACACGTCAGCACCGCAGCCTGGAGACCCTGCTCGGCGGCGCCGCCACGGTCGAGAGCGCGCACTCCACGGCACAGAACACGGTCGCCATCGGCATCGAGAACGAGGGCACGTACGACACCGTCCAGCCGCCCTCGGCGCTGTACGCGTCCCTCGTGGATCTGTGCGCCAGCATCTGCACCCAGTACGGCCTGCGGGCGTACCAGATCTACGGGCACCGGGACTTCAACAACACCGACTGCCCGGGCGACCTCCTGTACGCCCGCCTGCCGCGCCTGCGAGCCGACGTCGCCGCCCGCATCGGTGGCAGCGCGGTGGCCCCCGTCTGGCCCACGCTGATCGTGGGCGCCACCGGGGAGCGCGTGCGCAGCCTCCAGTACCTGCTTCGTCAGCACGGATCCGCGCTCCTCATCAACGGGAGCTACGGCAGCGTCACCGCGAACGCCGTCCGGGCCTTCCAGGGCGCCGTCAAGGCCGGGGTGGACGGTGTCGCCGGACAACGGACCTGGAACCAGCTCGTCGCGCCGCTCGCCACGGGCGGTTCCGGAGAGGCTGTCCGCGCCGTGCAGAGCCAACTGGCCGCGCGCGGCGCCGGACTGCGGGTCGACGGTGCCTTCGGGCCCGCGACCCGGTCGGCGGTGTCCTCCTTCCAGGCCGACGCGTCCCTGCCGGCCGACGGCGTCGTGGACGCCCGTACCTGGGGCGCGCTCGTCGCCTGAGGACGCCTCCGCCCGACTCATCATCAACCAGCCAAGGAGAAGAAGCACTTGAACACGATGACCAAGCTGGGCGCCGCCCTGAGCGGCACGGTCCTCGCGACCGCACTCACGGCCACCGGCGGCTCTGCCTGGGCCGCACCCGATGCGCCGACGACCACCGCCTCCCCGACCGCCGTGACCAAGCTCGGCCAGGCGGACGCCGCGAACCGTCTCCGGGGCGCGGGAATCACCTGGTCGTCCAGCGGCAACTGCACCAACCGCAACAACGCCCACTGCACGTCCTTCGAGCAGATCAACCTCTCGACGGTGCAGGGTGCCATCACGCTGAAGAACGCCAGCCGCTGTGCGCTCAACATCACCGGAGGCACGGAGACCGGACACGCATCCGGCACGTACAGCCACTGGAACGGCTACAAGCTCGACTTCAACCCGAACACGTGCCTGAGCAACTACATCACCGGCACCTTCACGTACATCGGCAGGCGGGCGGGTGACGGCGCCCCGCAGTACCGGGCCGGCTCCGGAAACATCTATGCCCGCGAGAGCACCCACTGGGACGTCCTCTTCTACACCTGCGGCTGCTGAACACCCGCGCTCCCCCCATCACCACCACCCCAACAACCAAGGAATTCCCGCATGTTCGGCAACCGCAGTACTTTCGGCCACCGCGTGGCCACCCGTCCCCGCACGGCCCTGCGCCGTGCGGCCATGAGTACGGCCGCCGTCTGCCTGCTGGCCGCGGGCAGCGCCGCGGCGCTGCCCGCGGCGCAGGCCTCCGCGGCGACTTTGGCGTTGTGCTCGACCACGCTCAGCCAGGGCGCGAGCGGGTCGTGCGTGTCCGCACTGCAGACCAGACTCGACCAACTCGGCGCCCACCTGGCGGTGGACGGCTCCTTCGGTCCGGCCACCCGCAACGCCGTCGAGGCGTTGCAGGGCCGTGCCGACCTGGCCGTGGACGGCGTCGTGGGCCCGGCCACCCAAAGCCGTCTCGGCAATCCGGGATCGGTAAACCTGAACACCCGGTCCCCCGCCCAGATCGAGGCGATGATCCGCCGGGCGTTTCCCGACAACCTGGAAGCCAAGGCGATCCGCGTCGCCCGCTGCGAGTCCGGCCTCAACGAGATAGCCGTCGGCCGCAACAACAACGGCTCGCGCGACTTCGGCGTGTTCCAGTTCAACAACGGCGGGACGCTGGAGTCTTACCTCGGCACCACGTCGCGTGCCCTGGACGCCCCGCAGAACATCGCCGCCGCCTACCGTCTCTACCAGGCCCGCGGCTGGCAGCCCTGGACCTGCCGCAACGCCTGATCCCTCCCCGAGCGGCCGCGGCCTCGTCCATATCCGGGCCCCCTCCCCGGACGACCCACGGCCGTGGTCCGCGCCGCCCGCCGAACCATTCGGCGGGCGGCGCCCCGCGACCGAACCCACGCCGCGACGGGCCTCGTGCCATGTCCCCCGCTGAGGGGCCAGGCAGCCGAAGTCGTCCCGGGTCTCCGACGGCGACGGTGACGCCGATGGCCCGTCACTGGAGCACCCGGCCGCGAGCGGCACGACGAACAGCGCGGGCAGCCCCACGGACGTGATGGAACGCGTTCTGATCCCGCCTGGAACCCGGGCCCCGCCGATCGTGCGCGAGACCTTTACGACCCTCAAAAGTTGCACTACTTTTCGGCAAGATTCAGCAACTCTTTTCAAGCCATCGGCGCCCGGGACGGCGCCGGGGCTTCCCCTGCCTGCCTCGGGAGCCGCCGTGTCTTCGTTCCCCCCTGCCCGCGACCGGAGAAGAAGCCGCCTCGGCATACGCACCGCGACCGCGGTCCTCGCCGCCACCGCCGCGCTCGCGGCACCGCTCACCCCCGGGGGTTTCGCTACCCCGGCCGCGGCCGCGACCGGCGGCCCACTGGGCGCCCGCTACGACGCGTCCGGCACGAACGTGGAGTTCCGGATCTACTCCTCCCGTGCCACCCGGCTCGATCTGTACCTGTACCGGACGGCGACCGGCGGCCAGGAGGCCGCCGCCCTGCAGCTCACCAAGGACTCCGCGACCGCCGTCTGGTCGGTGTCCGTCCCGGTGACCACGCTCCAGCAGCAGTACGGCATCACCGGCCCCGTCTACTACGGCTACCGCGCCTGGGGCCCGAACTGGCCCTACAACCCCGGGTGGACGAAGGGCTCCACCGCGGGCTTCATCACGGACGTGGACGCCGCCGGAAACCGGTTCAACCCGAACAAGCTGCTGACCGACCCCTACGCCCGGGAGCTGAGCCACGATCCGGTCACCCCCGGCGCCACCGACAGCTCGGTCTACGGCACGGGCCCGCAGCACCGCACCGCCGACAGCGGGCCCCAGGCCCCCAAGGGCATCGTCCTCGCCGCCGACGGCACGAGCACCGGGACCAAGCCGACCCGGGCTCTGAAGGACGACATCGTCTACGAGGTGCACGTCCGCGGACTCACCAAGAACGATCCCTCCATCCCGTCCGCCTACCGGGGCACCTACAAGGGCGCTGCCCTCAAGGCCGCCGACCTGGCCGCCCTCGGCATCACCGCGGTGGAGTTCCTCCCCGTCCAGGAGACCCAGAACGACGCCAACGACGTGGACCCGACCGGCACGGCCGGGGACAACTACTGGGGCTACTCCACCCTCGACTACTTCGCGCCGGACCGCCGTTACGCCGCCGACCAGAGCGCAGGAGGCCCCACCCGGGAGTTCAAGGAGATGGTGACAGCGTTCCACGACGCCGGCATCAAGGTCTTCACCGACGTGGTCTACAACCACACCGGCGAGGGCGGCCCCTGGAACGCCTCCGACAGGAACACCTACAACCTGTTCTCCCTGCGCGGCCTGGACAACCCGACCTACTACTCGCTCACCAGCGACATGCAGAGCCCGTGGGACAACACCGGCGTCGGCGGCAACGTCAACACCTACAACCCCACGACCCGGGCCCTGATCACCGATTCGCTGGCGTACTGGAAGGACACCCTCGGCGTCGACGGCTTCCGCTTCGACCTCGCGCCCGTCCTCGGCAACACCTGCCAGCATGGCTGCTTCCAGTACAGCCGCACCGACCCGGACACGGCCCTCAACCGCATCACCGCCCTGATGCCGGCCCGGCGCGCGTCCGGCGGCACCGGCGCCGACTGGATAGCCGAGCCCTGGGCCCTGGGCATCGGCACGTACCAGGTCGGCAACTTCCCCTCCGGATGGTCGGAGTGGAACGACAAGTTCCGCGACACCGTGCGCCGCGACCAGAACACCATGGGCGTGGAGAACGTCACTCCCAGCGACCTGGCCACCCGTATCGCCGGCTCCTCCGACCTCTACCAGTTGAACGGCCGCGCCCCCTGGAACTCGGTCGACTTCGTCGTCGCGCACGACGGCTTCACCCTCGCCGACCTGTACCGCTGCAACACCAAGAACAACGACCAGTCCTGGCCTTACGGCCCGTCCGACGGCGGATCCGACCACAACCTCTCCTGGGACCAGGCGGGCAACGCCGCCGACCAGCGCAAGGCCGCCCGCAACGGCCTCGCCCTGCTCATGCTGTCGGCGGGTACACCGATGACGACCGGCGGCGACGAGTACCTGCGCTCGGTCAACTGCAACAACAACCCCTACAACCTGGACTCCTCGGCCAACTGGCTGAGCACCTCCTGGACCGCCGACCAGAGCACGTTCCGGACCTACACCCAGCGCCTGATCGCCTTCCGCAAGGCCCACCCGGCACTGCGCCCGGCGAACTTCTACAGCACCGCCGACGGCAACGGCAACGGCATGGGCCAGCTCGACTGGTTCACCCCCGCTGGCAGCACACCCGACGGCACCTACTGGGGCAACCCCAACAACCACGCCCTCGCCTGGCGCTACGACGGCACCGAACTCGGCGACCCGAACAGCGCGATCTACGTCGCCTACAACGGCTGGTCCGGAGACGTCGACTTCACCCTTCCCCCTCCCGGCGCGGGCAAGAACTGGTACCGCGTCACCGACACCTCCACATGGGCCGAAGGCTCCAACCAGGTCGCCCGCCCCGGCAGCGAAGCCGTGATGGGCGGCACGGGCACCGTCTACCGGCTGCATGGGCGTGCCACCCTGATCCTGGTCGCCAAGTAACCGAATCCGGACCGCCAGGCAACCGGACCCCGGACCGCCGGCAGACCACCAGCGGACCGCCGCCCCGCCCTCCGCACAGCCGCGCCCCACCGCGGCCCCAGCACGAGGAGCTCCCCCACCATGTACCGCACACCCCACCAGCCCCGCCCGGCAAAAAGCGCCTGCTCTGGCCGCTGCCGCCGCTCCTCGCCTCCCTGCTCGGCCTGTTCGCCACCCTGCTCCCCGGTGCGGTCGCCCACGCAGCGACGACCGCCCCCACCGAGGCGAACTCCGCCATCGTGTACTACTACACGCCGACCCGGAACTGGTCGGCGTACTACCTGCACTGGGCGCCCGCCGGCGGCAGCTGGACCGCCGTCCCCGGCACCCGAATGGCCGCCGCCTGCACCGACTGGGTCAGGCTGACCGTCGACCTGGGCACCGCCACCACCTGGCAGGGCACCTTCAACAACGGCAACGGCGTCTGGGACAACAACGGCGCCAACTACCACCTAGGCCAGGGCAATTCGAAGGTCAAGGACCACATCGTCGCCGCCGACGCCGCCGACCCCTGCGCCAGCGTTGGGCTCCCTGCGGCCCTTGGACGTCGCCGACGGGGCGGACCGCGCGCAGCAGTGCGGCGGCCTGATCCGCCTACAACTGCACCGGGGCCCGGCCGGGCAGCAGATCCCGCAGCACGGCGTGCAGTTGGTCGACGGTGCGGACCCGAGCCTGGGTGAGATTGAATCGCTGCTCATCGAGCTGGGCCATGGCCTTGGTGTGGTCCTAGGCCGCCACTGCGCGTCCGGCTCCGTGCAGGTAGACCGTGGCCGCCGCGGCACGAGTCGATTCGGTCATTCCTGCGGGCCGCCGCCACAGGGTCGTGCGGGCACTGGCGCAGGACCCTCCTCGTCCAGTCATTCCGGTGGCCCCGAAGATGACGACCGTCGTCCTGGTCACTTCGCCTCGGCGTGCACCTGGGCGGGGGTCTGTCCGGTCCATGTCTGGGAGGCTCGGTAGAAGGAGTTGGGGTCTTCGTAGCCGAGCAGGAAGGAAATCTCCCGTACGGTCAGCTGGGAGTGCGTGAGGTAGTGCCGTGCCAGGGCCTCACGGGTGTCGTTGAGGACCGTCTGGAAAGTGGTGCCCTCGCCCTTGAGCTGCCGTTGCAGGGTGCGGGCGCTCACGTTCAGCGATCTGGTGACGGCGTCCATCGTCGCGCTGCCGGCCGGAAGCAGTTCCAGCAGTGCCGCCCGCACCCGCTCGGCTGCTGTGGCCCCTGACTGGAGCTCGGACAGCCGGCGCCGCAGTTCGGGTTCGAAGAAGTCCCACATGCGCTGGTCGGCGGTGAGGAACGGCCGGTCGGCGTCGGACGCCGAGAAGGTTATGGACTGCTGCCGTCCTTGCTCGATGGCGGTACCGAGGAAGTCCCGGTAGGGGCCGGGGTCCGCGGACGGCTCGGGCGCGGTCAGGCGTAGCGGACGCAGAGGCGTCCTGGTGGCGACCCTGGCCAACACCACCCAGAAGACCAACTCCGTCAACGCCAGCAGCACCGGCGGTCGCATCAACGGGGGCCACTGGTAGACCAGGGTGAGCTTTCCTGGAGTCTCGGCGACCTGCACGGACATGGGGCCGATCAGCTTCTTGTACGTGGCGATCCGCTGGGCGGCAACTCGCAGGTCAGGGCTGCACAGGGCGGCGGGTCGAAGACCTCGACGGACAACGCCCGTCCGATGGTGAGGGGCAGCTGCGGGTCATCGGCCTCCCCTTCGATCGCCCGCCACAAGTCAAAGTACTGCACGGACGTCAGCGAGATGCCGAGGTCCGACAGCAGCGCACGGACGGGGGCATGGACGGTGAACAGATCAGCTGCCACGGTGCGCTCCTTTGGCGCGTGCGGCCCGGGCCTTGAATGTCGGCGCAGGCCCGCGGACCGCCGGAGGGGATGCGGCCGGCCGGTGGACGCGGCGCGGGTCGGGTACGTGCATCAGACCGCCCGCAGTACCATGCGGTCGAACACCCGTTCACTGAGCCACTTGCGTGCGCTGACCAGCGGCTTGCCACACTTGCCAGCCACGTAGCGGGTCTTGGGCCGACGTGCCGTGATCGACCCCACGATCACATCGGCCAGACGGGACGCCGACGTCGCACTGCCGGGCCGGTAGATCTCCCGGCTGGACGCAGCCAGCCTGTGCGCCGGCTCGCCGTAGGCGGAGGAGCCGGAACGCTCCAGCATGGGCTCCACCATCACGTCCCCGAATTCGGTGTCGATAACGCCCGGCTCGATGATGACGACGTCGATGCCGAACGGCGCGACCTCCAGGCGAAGGCAGTCCGACCAGCCCTCCAGAACGTGCTTGGTGGCGTGGTACCAGCTGCCCAGCGGCGTGTAGATCTTGCCTCCGATCGAGGAGACGTTCACGATCCTGCCCGCACCCTGCTTGCGCATGTACGGCAGCACCAGCTGAGCGAGCCGGGCGAGGCCGAAAAGGTTCACCTCGAACTGGTACCGGGCCTCATCGACGCCGGTGTCCTCCATCGCGCCGTACATGCCGAAGCCAGCATTGTTGACCAGAACGTCGACCCCACCCCGGTCCGCAGAGATACGCTCGACCACGGCCGTGATGTCCTCGTCCTCGGTGATGTCCATCTGAGCGTCACCGCCCCAGCTGCTCCAGGTCGCGCATCCGCTCGACCCGACGGGCGACGGCGTAGACCGTGAACCCCTCCTCGAGGAGCTTCTTGGCCGTCTCCCGGCCCATGCCGGACGAGGCTCCGGTGACCAGTGCCGTACGCATGACTCTCATGTCTCCGTGGTGAATGATCTCGGCTGCCGCCACCGACAACGCTACGTACGGCTGGCCCGGCCCGCACCGGCAGAAGACGCCATATTGCTCGCACAGCGCGCCGGATTGGACAAGACCCCTCAGCCGATCCGTCGGCCGCCACGGAACACGCCGTGGCGTCCATCGCCGAAATACTCCGGCAGGAGATGCCAAGATTCACCGAGGTCGGCCGCCTCTCCCGGCGGCCGTGGGCCCACGCCGTGGCGGGTGGAACTCCGGTGCCAGGGCGAAGGCGGGGCGCGGTCGAGGAGCCAAGGGGCCACGGTGCCGCGACGTCGGCGGCCGGGGCATGGAGTTCACGACGCCCGACCGCTGCTCGTGCTCGGTACAGCTGGTCTCCAGGTCACCGCCGCGGTTGACGAAAGATATAAAAGCACCCTGTGGGGCACTCCAGGCCGCGACAGGCAAGCCGTTTTTTCGCGCATCCACAGCCCAGGGGCCCTACGATTCTGCAGGACCCCACGACACCAAATATCACCATCTTGTCCTCTTTATTCCTCCTGATGGAGACTGGACGCACTTTGAGTAGGCCAAGGAAGTGATCAAGTGAAGGCCAGTTGGGACGACGAAGCCCTCTCAGAAGCGTACGAGAGGCTCCTGGCGGGCAGACCTGTGTCTTCGGCCGTACGTAACGCGATCCTGGCCTCCTGGCGGCGCTGCCAGTCCCTGGGCATCGTGCCCGACCGTGTGGACACGCCCTACTTCGACAATCTGGACATCGGCGGCGGTCTCGCACACGCCGCCCGGCCTGTGCTCGACCGCCTGGAGTCCCAGCTTTCGGGCATACCGGCGACCGTGCTGCTCAGCGACGAACAGGCCCGGCTGCTGGAGCGCCGGGTCGGCGAGTACTCAATGAACCGCTATCTCGACTCGCTGCAGATCGCCCCCGGATTCGGCGTTCCCGAGCAGATCACCGGGACCAACGGCATCGGCACCGCACTGGTGACGCGCCAGCCCGCCTTCGTGTGCGGCCGGGAGCACTTCGCTGAGGTCATGCGCCAGCTCGCCTGTGCGGCGGCCCCTGTCCACGACCCCTTGAGCGGCCGGGTCCTCGGCGTGCTCGACTTGACCTACCTGCGTCCGCACGCCGATCCGGCCATGATGGCCGCGGCGCTCGAGGCGGCCCGCGGCATCGAGCAGCGGCTCCTGGCCCGCACCACGTCCCGCGAGCGCGCTCTGCTGGAAGCATTCCAGGAAGCCCGGCGCCGGACTGCGACCGACGGACCGATCGACGCCGGGATCGACGGCCTGCTCGACCGCCGTGACCAACTCATCCTGGAGGAGCACGCGACCGAGCTGATCGCCTCGGAACGCATCGGCCTCCTTGATGTGCAGCTCACCCACGGCCAGTCGGCCGCGCTCTTCAGCCGGGCCGTGGAGAGCCCATCCGGCGTCACAGGATTCGCCGTCGAGGCCGTCCTACCTGGCGGCGCGTTGCGTCACTTCACCGCGGCGGCCCCCGAAGCTGCGTCATCCGTCCCGGGTCCACGGGACGCGCCCGTCGTCCTGACCAGTCCCTCCGCTGAACGCTCCACACCCACTGAGCGACGGCTGCTCGCCGTCGGCGAGCCCGGGATCGGCAGGCTCGCCCTGCGGGCCCGGCAGCGGCTCGAGCTGCTCTGCGAGGCCGGTGCCCGTGTCGGGGCCACCCTGGATGTGGCCCGGACCGCCGAGGAGCTGACCGAGGTGGCCGTCCCCCGCCTCGCCGACATCGTCGCCGTCGACCTGCCGGACTCCGTGCTGCGCGGCGAGGAGCCGATCCGGGTGGACGGTGTGCTGCGCAGAGCGGCGATCGGCGGCATCCACGAAGGTTCCCACCTGTACGCGGTCGGTGACCTGGTCTCTTTCGCCACGTCCACGCCGCAGGCCCAGTCGCTCAAAAGCAGAGAGCCGGTGCTCGAACCGAACCTCGCCGAGGCCCCGGGCTGGCTCGCGAACGATCCTGTCCGCGGCGCACGGGTCCTTGACACCGGAGTCCACTCGCTCATCACCGTGCCCATGATCGCCCGCGGCATGGTCCTGGGCGTGGTCAGCTTCTACCGCTCCAGGCGCCAGGAGCCGTTCGAGGAGGACGACCTCTCGCTCGCCCAGGAGCTGGTCGGACGCGCGGCCGTGTGCATCGACAACGCCCGCCGCTTCACCCGTGAGCACGCCATGGCCCTCGCCCTGCAGCGCAGCCTGCTCCCGCGCGGCCTTCCCGCCAACCACGCCGTGGAGACGGCCCACCGCTATCTACCTGCGGAGTCGGGAGTGGGCGGTGACTGGTTCGACGTCATCCCGCTGTCCGGGGCACGGGTTGCCCTGGTCGTCGGCGACGTTGTCGGCCATGGCCTGCACGCCGCCGCCACCATGGGCCGACTGCGCACCGCCGTGCACAACCTCTCCGCCCTCGACCTGGCTGTCGACGAGGTCCTCACCCGCCTCGACGACCTGGTCAGCCGCCTCGACCTCGATGAAGAAGAAGCAGGGACGGGCTCCAACAAGATCATCGGCGCGAGCTGCCTGTACGCCGTCTACGACCCGGTCACGCGCCGCTGCACCTTGGCCCGCGCCGGCCACCCGCCGCCGGCCCTGGTCCTCCCTGACGGTACCGTGGAGTTCCCGGAACTGCCCGCGGGTCCGCCACTCGGTCTGGGCGGTCTGCCCTTCGAGACCGCCGAGATCGAGGTGACCGAAGGCAGCCTGCTGGTTCTCTACACCGACGGGCTGATCGAGGACGGCCCGCGCGACGTCGACCTCGGCATGGAGTACTTGCGGCGCTCCCTCGCCCATCCCGGCCGGACGCCGGAGCAGACCTGCCAGGCGCTGGAGGCGCTGCTGCCCCCTTACCCCGCCGACGACGTCGCCGTGCTCGTCGCCCGCACCAGAGCCTTGGGTACCTGCCAGGTCGCCGCCTGGGAGCTGCCCTCCGACCCCGCGGTCGTCTCACGGGTGCGCGCGGATGTCACCGCGCAGCTGACCGAGTGGGGCCTGGAAGACCTGCAGTTCACGACCGAGTTGGTGGTGAGCGAGTTGGTGACCAACGCGATCCGCTACGGTGGCGAACCCATCCGGCTGCGTCTGCTCCGCGATCGCGCGCTGATCTGCGAAGTGTCCGACAACAGCAACACCTCCCCCCGGCTGCGCAGGGCCCGCACCACCGACGAAGGCGGCCGCGGACTGTTCCTGGTGGCACAGCTCGTCCAGCACTGGGGTACTCGGTACACCGAAGACGGCAAGGTCATCTGGGCCGAGCAGCCCTTCCCCACCTCGTGAGGAAGCCAGTGGGCAACGGACGGGTCGGTGTTGTGCCCCGATGATCGTGGCCTGCCGGTGACGGCGGCCCCCGGACCGCCGTCACCAGGTCCTGGACGCCGCGACGCGCAAGAGCAGGTCGTTGGTGTCGCAGGTGCCGATGGTGACCCGGACGCCCTCATGGTCGAACGCGTGCACCTGGAGGCCCTCCGCCTCGCACGCCCGGGTGAAAGACGCGGTCGCCGCACCGAGAGGCAGCCACACGAAGCTGCCCTCGCTGGACGGCACGGCAATACCGGCCTCCCGTAGCGAAGTCGTCACTCTCGCTCGTTCCTGCACAATGCGTTCGCGCCGCGCCGCGAACTCCCGCTCGGCGTCCATCGCGGCCACGGCGGCCGCAGTCGCGACGGCCGGCACCAGGAAGGGCATCGTCACGGCGCGCAGGCCGGCGATCGGACCGGGCTGGCCGACGGCGTATCCGATCCGCAGGCCGGCCAGACCATAGGACTTGGAGAAACTGCGCAGCACGACGAGATTCGGGTGGTCGCGGTAGATGCGCAGCCCGGCCGCCGTGGCCGTACCCGTTGGCCCGAGCGGCTGCGGCGGTCATCGCGTCAACCACGTCGGCCGGCGGCAGATAGATCATCCCTGCCGGAGGCTGATGACGATAATTGGGGCGGCTGGCTGGTAATCGCCGGACCCTGTCAGGAACCGCCGGGCGAACTGCAAGGCCAGGCGCTGGCCAACGAAGTCTGAGCGCCTCTGGCCGATCGCCTGCGCGCCAGCTCTCTCCAGTTGCCATTGCGGTGTGCTCAGCGCTTTCTGGAAGAGCGGGTGGAACGGCCCGTTATTCCAGGAGGAGCGCACCATGGCGCAACCGGTAAGTCGGCCAACGATCAGCGCTGAGCAGTTCAGCCGAGTGTGTGACGAGATCAGGAGCACGGCGGCGCCCGAGAAGAGCGCTCAGTCCATCCGGGACTGCGCTCTGCGCATCGTGCAGACCCTGGGCCTGGCGCTAGCCACGGATGACCTGAGCAGGCTCCTCGCCGAACTCATGGCCCCTGGGGCGGCCCCACCCCCAGGGACCCCTCACTACACCCGAGGGGCCATCCTGGACACGCCTGACGAACAGCGAGGAGAAGATGAAGGTCCGGTCAGGTAGAGCGGGCCGTCACGACTGATTGCGTCCTCAGCTCGCCGGAAGGCGCTTGGTCCCCACCGCCCAATTTTCGATGGCACGCAATCAACGTTCGCTGGCACAGGAGTGCGCCACGAGGACTCCTGTGCAATCGAGTGCAGGTGAAAGACCTTCTCCGCCGGGCCGTCGCAGCGGCCTGGTGAAGCTGGGGGCAGCCCGATCCGGGGAACTCGCACCGGCCGAGGGCCTGCTGCTCAAGCACTTTCTCACGGTCGGCGACGTCCCTCGCTCACGGGCGTTCTATGCCGATGTGCTGGGCGGGCAGGTGGTGCTGGAGGAGAACCCCTGCATCATCAAGGTCGCCAACAGCTGGATCATCATGAACCCGGGCGGTGGTCCCACCGATGACAAACCCGACGTCGTCCTGCGCCCGCCGGAGGACCGCCACACCGTATCCAGCTTCCTGAACGTACGAGTGGCGGACATCCACGGCTTCTACGCGGCAGCCCGCGCCAGGGGAGCCGAGTTCCTTACCCCGCCCATCGACCGGCGCGCCGAGCTGCGCTGCTACATGCGCGACCCGGATGGCTACCTCATCGAGGTCGGCCAGTCCACGGGCCTGCTCAAGGGCATCCTGGCGCGCACCGATACCGAAGCCTGACCACTGGACTGCGCTGCACTGCTGACCGAAATCGTCAGATGCGACGGACCGGGTCCGTGATTCCGCCGGGGCACGCAAGCGCCGCGATGTCCCATCCGGCGCGTCCGGCCCCGGCCTGGTAGGCGCTTTCGTAGAAGGCGAGCACGGCGGCACGTGGATCGGCCTCGGCGCGGGCCACGTCGTAGCGCAGCACGGCCAGGTGGCTGTCTCCGCCCGCGACCCACTGGGCAGACGCCGGGCTGAGCGGCGCTTCGGCCAGGCCGGCGGGCTCGGGGGCGGTGTACGAGTAGAACGCGGGCTCGGCGAAGGTGTCGTCGCCGAACCAGAAGCCGAAGCTGATCACTTCCGAGGAGTACGCCTCCCGGGTGACGGGGTCGACCTGCCCGGGCTGGTCGACCCGGCGCCCGGAGAACCGGCTGTGGGCGATGTCGAAGGTGTGCCAGAAGTGGTGCACCGGGCTGGCCTTTCCCGAGAAGCCCGCCGCGAACTCCTCCAGAACGGCCGCCACCTGGCTCAGCACCCGCCAGTAGCGGTTTGCGGCCACCGGGTCGTAGGTCGCGTGCTCGGTGTCCTCGGCGAACGGCCGGTCGGCGTCGGACAGATCGAAGGGCCTGGGAATAGCAATGTCCACCCGGACGCCCAGCGCGGCCAGAGCGGCCAGGGTCCGGTCGTAGAAGGATGCGACGGACTGGCCCGGAAGCGGAAAGGACCGCTCTTCGCCGTCCAGCGTCATGACGGCGAGCCGGTGGTCGACGAAGTCGAAGTCGATCGTGAAGATCGGATTCCCGTCGACCTGACCCATCGGACGGGTGGTGATGCCGCGCCCAGTGACATGGAACGGGACGTTCCACCAGTGGTTACGCCGGGCGCTCGCGGCCAAGCGGATCTTGCCCACGATCTGCGCGAAGCGGTGCAGCGTCTCCTTGGTGTCCCGCCACTCCACCAGCGGCACCGGCGGGAACAGCTCCATCGTCTGCCCCTTCCCGCCCGGCGCTCCCGCGGCGGCCGGGCCGTCTCATCATGACCCCGCAGGGGGCATCCTGCACGCCGCCGAAGGAGCGGTTCAGCCCGGCCGCCGCTGCCCCGTGGTGCCGCAAGTCGCCCAAGGCGAGCGAGGTGCTGCCGCTGCCCTACCTGCACGGACCGTTCTCCGGGGACCTCGTACCCGCCCTCGAGCCGTTCCTCGGCTCGGCGGCCGGCCTGTCGGCGGCGACCGTGACCCGGCTGACCAAGCAGTGGAGCGACGACCACGCCGCCTTCCAGCAGCGCGACCCGTCTGACCGCGACTTCGTCTACGTGTGTCCGACGGCGTACACCCCAAGGTCCGGCTCGGCCAGGCCCACAGCCGCGTGCTGGTCCTGCTCGGGGTGCGGCTGGACGGCACCAAGGAGCTGATCGCCCTCGCGGAGAGCCTGCGGGAGAGCACCGAGTCATGGGCCATCGCGAAGATCAACGACGACCGGGAGGAACTGTGCCGGCAGCGTCACCACCCGCAGCCTGGCCTGCGCGTACACGTCGGTAGCGGCGGACGACGGTTTGCGTCGAGGAGCCGAGGTGGGCCTGTGGAAGGCCCTGGCCGAGGTCTTCCCTGCCGCCCGCCAACCTGCTCTCGCCGTAGGGCAGATCACGCGGCCGGGTCACCGCTGTTCCCTTCACCCGGGAGGCGAAGACCCCACAAGCGGGGCAGGCCCGTGCCGCCTCGTCCGCCGTGACCAGATGTACCCGACGACTACCGTCACCCAGCCGCTCGACCCGCACGACGGACACCCCGTCGAGATCGAGCAGCAAAGTCGTATCGTTGACCAAGCCCGTGGCTCCTGCATGATCCTTCTGCCTAGAGAACAGAAATGATCACGCAGGCCCACGGGCCCTCTGCTTCCAGGAGACGATCACCACGACGACGGTTGTCACACACCGTGACACCACGTCAGCGCCCGACGAGGCGCACCGCTCAACTTCGAAGGCCCGCCAATCCGCGTCGAATTCAGCAATAGCTGGTGCGCGTTAGCTCCAACGCTGGTGCCTACCGCCGTTGTCGGGCCTCGTGTAGACAGAGCCGGATGCGCTGCTGTCCAAGATGCGCCCAGTTACCTTGTTCTTCAGGCGCCATCCGGTACTTGTCTTCGTTTCGTACGACTTCTGATTGTTCCCGCCATTGCAGGAAATCCCGTAGACATCGCCATCGGAGTTGCTGTCCAGGCAGTGAGATCCCGTGCTGTAGCCGGTCCACTCAAGAGTGAACGTACCGTCGGAGTTCTTGGTCTCGTCCCACCCGCCAGCCTTGCGTTCGCTCGTTTCCACCTTGGTTCCGGCCCCAAGAAGGCCGGTGTCCATTTCGAGCCATCGGGCGGTCGCGACATTCTTCCAGGTAACCTCACGAGAGGCAGCAAAGGCGCTGCCGGAGTTGGCTACCACGGCTACGGAGGCCAATGCGGTGGTCGACAGACCCATCACTATACGCCTCATGTTCATGCAATACCCCCAGATATGCGTCAGTTGGCACAAGGCCAACTAAGTTCAGTCCCGGCTCGCTCACTCTGTTGAGGCAAGCCGGACAGTGCGTTGTTGGTCAGACAACGCATGAGCGACCTAACAGAGCATGATCATCCAATCCAATCGCTTTAAGCCGCAAAGAGGATTGCCCCTTCTTGGCGATATTGGACATTCACTCTAAACACCTCTGAGCGTTGGCCGGCTCTCGAATGCCCTGGAGCCTCTGCTAAGATCAAGTACTACTTTTTCGAATTCGTAATATGCGCGCCGAGGCGTCGAGGTGGGGACGGTAGAGTGGAAGAAGATCACCTCAATAAGGTGTTGACCATCCCCAATGCTTTGAGCGCCCTGCGCGTTGCCGGAGTTCCAATATTTCTGTGGCTCGCACTTCAGCCCTACTTCGGCAAGGCGAATCTTGACGCCTGGGCGATCGCCCTTTTGGCAGTTAGCGGTGCGACCGACTACCTTGACGGGAAGCTGGCCCGGCGTTGGAATCAAGTAACTCGCCTGGGTCAGGTCCTGGATCCGGCGGCCGACCGCCTTTATACAATCTCCACACTGCTTGCACTACTGCTTCGAGGTATCATCCCGTGGTGGTTTTTGATGCTACTTCTCGCGCGCGACATATTCATGGCGCTCAATATTGCAACCTTGCGCAGAATTGGCTATGACCCCCTCAAGGTAAACTTCATCGGCAAAGCAGCCACTTTCAATTTGATGTATGCTTTCCCGCTCCTCCTTTTGACTAGCGGAGGGGGCTCGCTGGCCAATTTTGCGCGCATATTTGGTTGGGCGTTGGCGATCTGGGGGGCTGGGCTTTACTGGTGGTCCGCAGCGCTTTACACGACTCAAGTGCGCAAGCTACGGAGCTTGAACAGCCCCGTTTCGGTGAGGCATCCGTAGAGAGGTCGCTTCGGTCTGGATTGCTCTCAGGCCGCGGCAGACGGTCTGGATCACGTGGTCGGGTGTGGTGAACGCGATGTTGGAGAGCCGGCCGTGTTCCGCCTGGGCCGTCTTGGACCACGCCGTTGCATCCAGGTCACGGTCCCCCGCGACGAGGGGAAGAAGCCGCTGGTCGCCCGCTTCGACGAGATCTCACTCAAGCGGCAGCGCACGGCAGTTCTCACCGACATCCGCCCGGTCATGGCCGGCATGAAGCGCAACGAGTTGATCCACAGGCTCCTCGCCGAGTGCTGCGAAATCTGCGAGACGCGGACGAACCTTGAGATCCCCACGTCCGCAAGCTCGCTGATCTCAACCGGCCCGGACGCCGGGAAAGGCCCGCATGGGTCCATCTGATGGCGATGCGACGGCGCAAGACCCTGGTGGCTTCTGCCGCCGCTGTCATGAAGACATCCACGCGGGACGTCCCACCGCAGCACTCCGGAAGTGATCACTGGAGAGCCGGATGCCTGGAATTCGGGCCCGTCCGGTTCGGGAAGGGGCCGTCGGAAAAGGACCCGAGCCACGGGCACCCCGTCGGCGGCCTACCTCACTCGGCGGGCGGGCCGGGGAAGCCCACCGGGAGAAATCCCGGCCGGGTGCCCCGGTCCGACCCAACAACCTCGCCGAGGCCGTCGAACGCCTCGTCTGCCGGCATCGGTCTCTCCTGCGCGACGTGGTCGAGCCTCCGCCCGAGCCCGCGCAGCAGGCACCGGCGCCCGCACCGGCCCCGAC
The DNA here is from genome assembly GCF_055558775.1 of Streptomyces sp. NPDC025638. Taxonomy (NCBI): domain Bacteria; kingdom Bacillati; phylum Actinomycetota; class Actinomycetes; order Kitasatosporales; family Streptomycetaceae; genus Streptomyces; species Streptomyces sp. NPDC025638. Next base: position 109,620 of record NZ_JBVHLX010000018.1, read on the forward strand.
GGCCGTGACCGACGAAGGCAGGCCCGGGCCCTACCCGGAGGGGAAGTTCCTCGACCCTGGACGCATCGTCGAGCAGGGCACCCACCAGGAGCTGCCCGCCCTGGACAGCACCCACGCGAAAACTGTGGCAGCACCAGTCGGGCGGCTTCCTCGACGACAGCCCCACGGCGGCCGGGCTGCGCTGAACGGGGGCGGGACGGCCGGACCAGAGCCCGGCAGGCGCAGGATCCTCCCTGCGCCCGGTGGCGGGACTATCTGCGGCATCACCGCCCGCGCGGCTCGGCGGTCATCGGGTGGAGGACGCTTGGTCGCGGCAGTGGGCCAGCGACTCCGCGACCTCGCGGGTGCGAGGGTGGTCGCTGCCCTGGACCCGGATCATGTCGGCCGGCAGGGCGGTGAGCAGGGCGGTCGCTCCATCCCGGTCACCGGAGAGTTCCAAGAGTTCCGCCCGCCGGTGACCAGTACCCGGCGCATCGCCGCCTCCATCTGCTCGCTGTTCACCCCCGGCAGCACCTCCGACGGCCGCCGTCCGACGTGGGCCGAACCGGGTAGCCCGTTCATGGCCTCCACGGTGCGGTTGACGTGCTGGAACCGTAGCTCGGTGTCGAAAACCGCCAACCCCACCGGCGAGCTGGCAAAGAGGCTGTCCAGCAGGCCACCGACCTCGCGCACCTGACGCGCGGCGCGAACGTCGGCGGCAAGGACCAGCACGTCCCACCCCTCCCCGCTCTGCGCGGCGACGGGGCACGCCCACACTTCCACCTCGACAATCGAGCCGTTCTTGTGACGCACTGGGATGTGTCCGGTCACGCTGCGTCCGGAAGCGACCGCCTCCTGGACGGCGTCGGCCTCCCGCCGGCTGTCCGGGAGAACGAGGTCGGTACCTCACGCCGCCCGATGACCTCATCCGCCGTGTAACCGAGTAGCTCGGGTGCGGCCTTCGCCCACTGCATGATCCGTCCGGCGCCGTCGAAGACGATCAAAGCAACGGGCAGCACGTTCCACCAAGCTACGGCCTGCCCGACCGCCATCGGCTTCCCTGTCTGCATGGGATCCGGCATCGCGAGTGCTCCGTGTTGCTGCTGCTCTCATTATGAACCGGCACGTGCAGCAAGAACCGGCATGTGCGGCGGTGACACCGCGTCCGGAGCGGTCGCCGACCGTGCCACAGCGGTGCCAAAACGACCGGTCAGTCGGCGCCGACCCAGACAGGGGCATTGCAAGCGGAAGGCAGTGACAGGCACCTCCCGGTGCCCGGTCCATCAGGAACCGTGGTCCGCGTACGCTGCGGCCCAGCGTAACCTCGCCAAGGCCTCCCCCGGCGTCCCCTCGATCATCCAGCGGTGCCGCTGCTTCTGGAACCGCTCGTTTCGGTCCGTGTAACCACGCAAACCCGGCCGTGCTTGCCGCCGCACGACACCACCAGCCGCTGCTCGATCTTCCGGATCCGGCGCCGCAGACCGGCCCCGCTCACCCATCAGGCAGCGCATCGACAGGCTTCGAAGGCCATGCCGCCGACCGACGCGGTGTTGACGACCGCGCCGCTGTGCTCACCCATCCAGGCCCGGGTGGCCAGACCCGTCCACAGGATGGGAGCCCACAGGTTTACGTCGAAGGTCTTGGCCAACCCGCCGTGATCCTGATCGATGACGGGCCCGAAGGCCGGGTTGATCCCCGCGTTGTTGACGAGGATGTCCCGGCTTCCGAAGCGCTCGAGCGTCAGATCGACACAGCGCTGGCCGCTTCTTCGTCGACCGCGTGCGCAGCGACGCCGAGCGCCGCCGTGCCCCCGACCTGGGCCTCGGCGGCGTCAGCCGCCTCCTGGGACCGGGAGGTGAGGACGACGTTTCCGCCGACTGCGGCGATCGCCTGGGCGATCGCCGGCCCGATTCCGCGCGAGGCGCCGGTGACGACGGCGGTGCGACCGGTGAGATCGAGCCCTGTCATCTCAGTTCACCGCTGCTTTGTGACCGCCGCGGGTGCCCGTGCCGTTCGCCACCGCGGTGTCCGCGCTGCGGTACTGCCGCAGTTCGTGTCGGGCGATGGCCCGCTTGTGGACCTCGTCGGGGCCGTCCGCCAGCCGTAGCGTCCGCAACTGGGCATACATCATCGCCAACGGGAAGTCCTCGGTCACTCCTGCTGCTCCATGCACCTGGATCGCGCGGTCGATGATCTTCAACGCGATGTTCGGGGCGGCCACCTTGATGGCCGCGATCTCGGTGCGCGCTTCCTTGTTCCCGACGGTGTCCATCAGATACGCGGCCTTGAGCGTGAGCAGGCGGATCATCTCGATGTCGATACGCGCTTCCGCGATCCAGTCCTGGATGTTGGACCGTTCGGCAAGCGGGCGACCGAATGTCACCCGTGACTGCGCGCGCCGGCACATCAGCTCCAGCGCCCGCTCGGCCGCGCCGATGGCCCGCATGCAGTGGTGGATACGGCCGGGACCGAGCCGGGCCTGGCTGATCGCGAATCCCTCACCCTCGCCCTTGAGGACGTCCTTGGCCGGTACCCGTACGTCGGTGAAGTCGATCTCGGCGTGCCCCTCGCGGTCCTGGTAGCCGAACACCGGCAGGCCGCGCATCACCGTGATCCCGGGGGCGTCGATGGGGACGACCATCATCGACTGCTGCCGGTGCGGAGCAGCGGTGGGGTCCGTCTTCCCCATGACGATGAGCACCTTGCAGTTGCGGTGCAGGGCGTTGGACGCGAACCACTTGCGGCCGTTGAGCACGTACTCGTCGCCGTCGCGCTCCATCCGCAGCTCGATGTTGGTGGCGTCGGAGCTGGCAACACGCGGCTCGGTCATCGCAAAAGCCGAGGCCATCGTCCCGTCGAGCAGGGGCTTGAGGTACTTCTCCTTGTGCTCGTCGCTGCCGAACAGCGTGAGCACCTCCATGTTGCCGGTGTCGGGAGCGTTGCAGTTGCATGTCTCGGGGGCGATGTGGCTGCGCCCCATGATCTCCGCCAGCGGCGCGTACTCGAGGTTGGTCAGTCCGGGGCCCCACTCCGGGTGCGGGTGGAAGAGGTTCCACAGTCCGCGCCCCCGCGCCTCCGCCTTGAGTTCCTCGATGATCGGCGGGTGGAAGTGCGGGTCACCCGACGCGCTCATCTGCTCGTGGTACACCGCCTCAGCGGGGTAGATGTGCGAATCCATGAACTCGAGCAGATCCGCCTGGTATTTCTTGGCGCGCTCCGACATATCGAACAGAGACATCTGAACTCCTGACGGTTAGGGAGGGAAAGTTCGGCGGGCGCGCTAGTCGAGGTGACCGGCCACGTCTTCGATGACATCGGACCCGCGGAAGGCCCGGAGCACGAGGCCGAGCTGCAGGTCGGCTCCGGCGTGGAATCCGCCTCGCCCGGCGCGCCGGTCATGCCTGCGCCAGCAGGGAGCTCTGGTAGCGGCGCATCCCGCGCAGCCACCGGTCGTAGTCCGAGCCCTTCTGCCGGTACATCTCAAGAACGTCTTCGTGCGGCAGGATCAGGAAGCGCTCGCCCTCGATCGCGGCCAGCACGGCGTCGGCGACCTCGGCCGGTTCCAGGACGTCACCCGCGGACGTGACGGCTCGCGTCGCGGCTCTTCCCAGCGGGTCCCCGGAGTCCTCCCCGGAGGACAGCAGCTTGGTGTTCACCCCCATCGGGCACAGACAGCTGACGTGGACCCCGCGATCGCCGTAGGTGACACTCAGCCATTCGGCGAAGGCGACGGCCGCGTGCTTGGTGACGGCGTACGTGGCGGAGCCGATCTGGGTGAGCAGCCCGGCCGCCGAGGCGGTGCTGACGAAGTAGCCCTCACCGCGCTCGAGCCAACGCGGTACCAGCAGCCTCGCCGCACGGATGTGGGCTCGTAGGTTCACGTCGATCGAGAGGTCCCACTCCTGCTCGCTCGCGTCGAGGCCGAGCGCCCCGGCGATGCCCGCGTTCGCGAAGTAGAGGTCGACCGGACCGAACGCGCCCTCCGCCAGGGCGACCAACTCCTGGATCTGGGCGGTGTCCGACACGTCCGCGCCGGCGCTGACGGTGCTGCCCGGATGGTCGGCGTTGACTCTCTGCGACACCGCCCGCGCGCTGTCCGCGTCGAGGTCCGCGACGACGACCCGGGCGCCTTCGCGAGCGAGTCGTGCGACCAGCGCGCTGCCGATGCCGCCGCCACCTCCGGTGACGATGGCGACTCTTTGTGCAACGTTCACAGCGAACCCTCTCCGTGGCGGGGCGTGCGATGCCGGGGCGTGGGCCCCGAGATGGCGTGACCGTGCTCTTCCCCCTGTATAGTTGAATCTGACGTCATATTCAACTGTCGGCCGTGACACTACACGGAGCAGGCCGCCCGGCCCCATGGGCGTGAGCGGCTCACAGAATGGATCGTCAAGGAGCCCGGCCCACTGAATCGGCCATGCGCCTGGCGTGATCGTCATGTCCGTGAAGGAGACGAGCGGGAGAGAAGCACCCGGCGGTACCGGGCAATGAGGCAGGCGGTACAAGCCGCCGGATCAGCGGTGGCCGGGGAACCGCAGGGCGTTCGCCCAGAGCCGGGTGACCGTGGACACGAGCTCCTCGAAGTCCACCGGCGTACCTTCTTCGTGCCGTTCGCCGAGCACGAAGGCGTTGTAGGCCATGACGCTGACCATGCCCGACAGCGCACGGGAGGCCATCATCGGATCGACCTCACGGTCTGCGACACCCCGCGCCTGCAGGTCGGCGATGCCGCGGGCATTGCGACGGATGAACGCGTCAGCGCGTCGGCTTCGGAACTCCCGGAACTCCGGCTCCACTTGTGCGACCTGCTCAAGCAGGGACATCAGCTTCGCATTCCGTTTGTATGCCTCGAGATACGCGCGATTGCTCGCCTCGAGTACCGCATAGGGAACGTCGGCACCCTGCACCCGGCCCATGCCGGGGTGCATCATGTCCTCCTGCGCCTCCAGGAGGACGGCGGCAAGCACCTCTTCCTTGTTGGCGAAGTAGGTGTAAAAGGATCCCGCCGCGCACTGAGCCTCTTTGGTGATGTCGGTCAGGCGGGTGTCGAGGTAGCCGTCCCGTTCGAACACCGTCCGCGCGGCCTTCACCAAAGCGGCCCGCGTCCGCGCTCCGCGCTTCGTCGTGGGCGGCTCGCGAAGGTGCAAGAGGGGCGCCATGGGCGGTGCCTTCTCGCCGTCGAGCTCCTCGGGCCCAGTGGTGTCCATCCCGGAAACTGTACTTGAATCCGACGCCATAGTCACAAACCCGCAAAGGCCCGCGGGGATGTTCAGTGGAGGGCAACGTCGGCAGGCGCTGTGTCGCGGGACAGAGCGGTACGGTCGATGGACCGCTTGAGGATCTTCCCGGTCGGGCCCACACGGCCCGCGACCTGAATCCCGAGGTAAGCCACCACGAACTCGGGCACCGACGGCGCTGCGAGCAGCACCCGGTCCCCGGGGGACAGGCCCGCGGCGGCCAAGGCGCCCTCGTACCGTACGCTCGCGTCGCGCAGCTGACGGTGGGTCCACTGATCCCCGTCGCCGCGCAGCGCGATGTTTTCGGCGGTGGCGGCCGCGTGGCGGCACACGGGATCGAAAACGCTGGTTACCGCGGTGCCTTCCGGGATGTGAGCAGGTGACGGTGTGGGTCTCGCCCTCGCCGATCAGTTGACTCGGCGCGGCCTCGACATGGTCCTCGGACGGTATGGCCGGATGACCAACCTCACTGCGCCCGGTCGATCGCTCGGTACGGTCGGTCGATCGGTCAGACGGTGATGCCGAAGCGTTCGGCGAGTTGGCGGCGGGTGTCGGCGGCGCTGGTGTGCAGTACGCCTCCGATTCCGATCCGTGCCGCTCCGTCGAGGTTCTGCTGCAGATCGTCGATCATGACTGCCTCCGCGGGGGCGATGCCCAGGCGTTCACATGCGATCGCATAAATACGCCGGGAGGGCTTGCGGATCCCGATCTCGGCGGAGATGACAACCACATCGGCAGCGGCGGCGAGGTCGACGCCGTCGTAGGTTCCGGTACCGAACGAGTTGGATACGAGCGCAACGGGATGGCCGGCGGCTCGAAGATCACCGAGCAGTGCGAGCACGTCATGGTCAATCGATATTCCCGCTTGCATCCGGGCCGTGAGCCCCTCGGCCGGGACGTCGGCGCCGTGGACGCGGAGACGCTCGGCGAATCCTCGCTCGAAGGCTTCGGCGTCGATACGGCCGCACTCGTGGTCGGCCAGGAGGGTGCGTGATGGCTGGTCCCGGGCGAGGAGGCCCAGCGGCAGGCGCGGGTCACCGCCGAGCGAGGCGCCGAAGTCGGTGAAAGCCCGCAACACACTGGAGGTGATGACACCGCCGAAGTCCACCAGGACCGCGGTTCGGGTCTTTCCCACCACGTTCTCCACGGTATCCACGCCTCTCTCTCGCGGTCGGCTCACCGTCGTCCCATGCGACGGCGGCCATGTTTCGTCGGCTCTCATGAAGGGCCCCTGGTACCGCACCCCCCGTCGGTCCCTGCTGCCCGTACCCAGCAGGGATGCTGAGCTCAGGCGACCTCGAACAGTCCGGCTGCGCCCATTCCGCCGCCGACGCACATCGAGATCACCACGTACCGGACGCCTCGGCGCTTGCCCTCGATAAGGGCATGACCCACCAGCCGGGCACCGGTCATTCCGTACGGATGACCGACCGAGATCGCGCCGCCATTGACGTTGAACCGCTCCGGGTCGATATGGAGTTCGTCACGGCAGTACAACGCCTGCGAAGCGAACGCCTCGTTGAGTTCCCACAGGCCGATGTCGTCGATGGTGAGGCTGTGTTGCTTCAGCAGTTTCGGAATGGCGAACACCGGGCCGATGCCCATCTCGTCCGGCCCGCAACCGGCAACGGTCATACCCCGGTAGACGCCCAGCGGTTCCAGTCCGCGGCGCTCGGCCTCCCTCGACTCCATCAGCACCGACGCCGAAGCCCCGTCCGACAACTGCGAGGAGTTGCCCGCCGTCACGCTGGAATGCGCGCTCACCTGACCGTCGGGCAGCACCGGCGCCAACCCGGCCAGGCCTTCGAGCGTCGTCGACGCGCGGTTGCCCTCGTCCCGGGTCAGGGTGATCTCCTCGTCCCGCACTTCCCCGGACTGCTTGTCGAGAACCTTCTTGACGCTGTGGAGCGCGACGATCTCCCGGTCGAACCGGCCGGCCTCCTGCGCCGCCGCGGTGCGCTGCTGTGACACCAGCGCGAACTCGTCCTGGCGCTCCCGGCTCACGCCGTAGCGTTCGGCGACGATCTCCGCCGTCTGCAGCATCGGCATGTAGATGCTCGGCTTGTGCTCGACCAGCCAGGGATCCGCCATGCGGTGGGTATTCATGTGGTCGTTCTGCACCAAGGAGATCGACTCGACGCCGCCGCCGACAGCGACCTGCATGCCGTCCGTGACAATCTGCTTGGCGGCCGTCGCGATGGCCATCAGGCCCGACGAGCACTGCCGGTCGACCGTCATCCCCGACACGGTGTCCGGAAGTCCGGCACGGAGAGCAGCCTGACGCGCGACGTTGCCACCGGAGGAGCCCTGCTGCACGGCGCAACCGAAGATCACATCCTCGACCTCGGCTCCCTCGAGCCCGGCGCGCTGTACCGCGTGCGAAAGGGCATGGGCGGCGAGTTCCTGCGCCTGGGTGTCGTTGAACGTGCCGCGGTAGGCCTTTCCGATCGGCGTCCGTGCCGTCGAAACGATGACCGCTTCTCTCATGTCGCCTCACTGTTTCCTGTTGGTCCGGTTCGCCCCGGAGCGTCGGGTCCGGAATTCCGAGCTCCGTGAGCCGGGCTCGATTGCCGGTAGGCGGTGCCGAACGCCAACTGCAGCGCGACGAGGGCTCATTGACCGTCTCTTCCGGTGACCGATGACATGAGCCACGGCCACAGGGGTGACGGGAGTCGGCCTCCTGATCCGTTATATTTGAATTCGGCGTCATGTTCAACCAATCCTCGGGACGATCGGGGAAACGTGGGGTTACGGTCCGACACCAAGGCGCCCCAAAGCCGCCGTCGCCGGGATGCGCGCATCCTCGCGGTCTTGACAGCCCGCCTCCGGCGCCTGAAGGATACCGACCAGCCGGTACGGTGAGATCATGCGGCCCATCTGAGCAACCACGGGTGCGGGCGTGCTCGCCGCGATCGTGGCGGGTCCGCGGGAGGGCCGCCCGGTGCTGCTCCTCGGCGCGCGGTACGCCGCGGCGGGCGAAGCCCTGCGGCGGGCGGGAATCCACGAGCTGCCCGGCTTGGACGAGGTGCTGGCGCTGACCCGCCGGGCCGCCGAGGCGGCCTGCGAAGGAGGGTGATGCCGTGCGCACTCCGGGCTCGCTCGATGCGTGCGGGTGATACGTAGCCGAGTCGACCACATGCTCGGCGGGCAGCAGATGCCGCTCGGCAAGCTCGTCGTGGATGGTGTCGGTCAGCTCGATGTCCTGGACAGTGGATCCTGGACGGTGGAGATGGTGGTGGCAACGTGGACCACCAGCTCGGGGCGTTCTACGTCGCAGGTTTCCGTGAAATGTGTCCGGTGTCCGCTCCAGGTGGTGTCCCGTTTGGCGCAGTAGTGCGCGTCGGTTTCATAGGGAGAGTCGAACCGCAGCGAGGCGGGCGGCAGGGCATGACCGTCTCGCCGGCGCAGGGCTCCGTCCGCGTCCCAGAAGTAGTGGTGGACCCAGACCTGGCGCAAGACCTCGCCCTGCGGAAGGTACCGCAGGTGGGGTGGGGCGCAGGCGGCCCAGGAGGCGGTGAGGATCTTCTGTCCGTCCCGGCCGAACTCCTCCGCCCGAGCGGTCACGGCTGCCTTCCCGCCTGGCAGTTTGCCGATCTCCACCCGGCGTCCGTATCGCTTGGCCCACTCGGGCTCCCCGGGCGGAGCCATAGCCGGATCGCGGCGACGGCCCTGCGAGCTGTGATCGATGCGTCTGGCTGGGTTGCCGCCTTGGGCCGGTGGGCCGAGCTGCGCACACTGGAGCTGTGCACGAAATGGTCGTCGGCGAGATGGCGGAGCGTGAGGATCTGCTCGCTGCTGCCGTCGTCGAAGCCGTCGAAGGAACCGGTGCGTACGCCGGGAGCGTCTTTCTCCGCTCCCGCGACCGTCGGTCGATCGTGCTCGCCGCGACGTGCGGGGTGCCACCTTCTCTGCTCGGTGGCTGGCACCTCATTCCGGTGAGCAGTCCCATCCCGGTCGCCGCAGCCTACAGGTCCGGCCGCACGGTCCACCTGACCGACGCCGACGAGACAATGCGCCGGTTTCCCCAGCTCGCGGTAGCTCTGCCGTACGCCTTCGGCTCCTGCTCCGTGCCGGTAGGCGCAGGTGAGGAGACCTTCGGGGCGCTGGCGATCATCTGGGCGGCGTCACCCGGCAGCGATGGGCTGTCCAAAGCCCAGCGCCGCCACGTACGGACCATCGCCAAACGGCTCGGTGCCTCCCTCGCCGATCTCCACGCCCGTACCGGCGATCCCGTCGAGTGCGATCCGCGGACGATTCCCGTCGAGACCCCAGCTCCCTCGGCACCGGCCGTGAGGGCCGGCCTGTTCGACTGGGACCTCGTCACCGGCACCCTCACCGTGGACGACGAGCTCTGCGCGATCTTCGGTCTCGCCCCCGGTGCTTTCGACGGACGAGCCGAAACGCTGGCTTCCTGCTTGCACCCCGGCGACCGCGCCGCCCTTCGAGCGGCCGCCCGCGCGGCAGCCGCCGAGGGACGGATCAAAGCGCGGCCCCTGCGCATACGGGATCGCAGGGACGGCGGCGAGGGGTACCGCACGGTCGCGTTGTGGGGCCGCGCACCGGAGGCCGACGACGCGCGGGCACACACCCACCTGGTCGGCACGGTCGTCGACGCACAGGCCGGCAGCGCGGCCGTCGCCGCGGTCGAACGGCTGCGGGACGGGGTGTTCTCCCTCGCCCCCGACGGGCGGGTCACCTACGCCAACCACAGCGCCCTGGAGCTGCTTGGCGTGCGCGGCGACGAGTTGCTGGGTCAGTTTCTCTCGGACGTGCTGCCGTGGCTGTCCGATCCCGACGTCGAGTACCGGCACCGGTCCGCGATGATCTCGCAGGCGCCGGTCTCCTTCCTGGCCTGCCGACCGCCCGACCGGTGGCTCGCCTTCTCCCTCCATCCGGAAGCGGACGGAGTAACCGGCCGGGTGGTGCCCTCCGGTCATCCACCCTCGACGTCAACGCCGTCAGCCTCCTCGGCCGAGACAGCAGCCGCTGCCACACCGGCGCGCCTGGGCGTCATGTACCACGTCCTGCAGCTGGGCAGCGCGCTGACTGAAGCGGTCACCGCCCGCGAAGTCTGCGAAGTCATCTCCGACCAGCTCCTACCAGCCTTCGGAGGCCAGCAGCTGGCGATCTACGTGGTCCGCGACGGAACGATGCATCTGCTCTATCACACCGGCCACCACCAAGACTTCCTCGACTGGCTGGAGGGCGTACCGCTGCATGCCTGCCTGCCCGGTACGGAGACCCTGACCTCCGGCGCTCCGCTCTTCATCGAGTCGCAGCAGGACCTCTCCCAGGGCTACCCGGACATCCCCACGGGCGAAGTGAGCTCTTGGGCGTATCTGCCACTGATAGCCTCCAGCCACCCTGTCGGTACCTGCGTCCTCGGCTTCGACGAGATCCACCGATTCACGGAGAAGGACCGTGGCGTCCTCACCGCACTGGCCGGGCTCATCGCCCAGGCCCTGGAACGAGCGCGGCTCTACGACTCGGAGTTCGCCCTCGCGCGCGGCCTGCAGCAGGCGCTCCTGCCGCACCGGTTGCCAGTAGTCCCGGGTATCCGCACCGTCGCGCGCTATCTGCCCGGCACCAGCGGAATGGACATCGGTGGCGACTGGTACGACGTCATCCCCGCCGGTAGTGGGGTCTGTCTTGTCATCGGAGACGTGGAGGGGCACAGCATCGCCGCCGCGGCCACCATGGCCCAGCTGCGGAGCGCCGTACGGGCTTTCGCCGCAGTAGGCCATACGCCTGGCGATGTGATGGCGGGCGCCAACCGGACCCTCATCGACCTCGACCCCGGTCTGCTGGCCAGCTGCTGCTACATCCACCTCGAACCCCACGGCCACCACGCCTACGCCGTCACCGCCGGCCACCCCCCACCCCTGCTTCGCCGTCCCGACGCGACGACCAACGCGCTTGAACTGGACGTCGGCCCACTCCTCGGTGTGGATCGCGCAAGCGCCTATCCAGCAACCCGTATCGACCTCCCGCCAGGGTCCGTCCTCGCCCTCTACACCGACGGACTGGTCGAGGAACGCGGCGTCGACATCAACGTGGGGATTGACGGCCTGCGAGCATCCCTGGCCCACGCCCCTGCGGACTCACTGGACGAACTCGCCGACCGGCTCCTGCACAACGCCCGGGGCTCCTCGCACCGAGCCGACGACATCGCCCTGCTGCTCGCCGAGTACCGTTCCGGTCATGGTGCTGAGGTGACACCTGATCATGGTGTCGTTCTCGCAGACTCGGCAAAACGCTAGGCCAAGGCCGAACTCGCCTGAGGCCCTGATCAGCATCCACAGCAATGGCCGCAGCTCCTCACGGCGTCCACCCGCCACCGACTTTGCAGCCCGAGCACCGGAAACTTTCGCCAGTGCCCCGGCGATCTGGCCGAGCGATCGGCCCCTGCCGGTCATACGCCGCCCGCTCACACCGACATCAGCACTGGCCACGCGTGACGTCCCGGCCGGGACTCCGGCTGTGCAGGGGCGGCGGGCCTCGCCATTGCGGTTCACCTCGGCACCAGGTACTTGATTTTGATCCAGTCACGGGTGCGGCGTCCGGGTAGGTATGGGCTGGTGAGGCGTTTGGCGACGACGCCGTCGTATCCCTCGAGGCGGGACTGCTCAAGGGCCTGCTCAGCGGGTGCGGGCCAGGCCGCGGGCACACTGATGCTGGGGCCGGCCAGAGCGAGGTCGTCGAGAAGGTCGCGGCGGGCGGTGTACGGCAGCTGCACGGTCGGCTCGCTGAGGTAGAGGATGTCGTACAGCATCAGCTGGGCGGGCAGGTCCTCGAGGGCGTGGCTGACCGCCTGCGGATGGTGCAGGCTCATGCGTTGCTGCAGGCGTTCCACCGACGGTCGGCCCTCACCGTCCAGGGTGATGATCTCCCCGTCGAGCACCGCCTGAGGCCCGGGCAGCAGACCGGGCAGCGCTTTCAGTTCGGGGTACTGGTCGGTGACGTCCACCCCGGTCTGAGACAGCAGCCGCATGCTCCCGTCCCCAGACAGGTGTGCGATGATCCGTACCCCGTTCCAGAGCGTCTCGTAGGCGTATTCCGCCTCACTCTCCGGCCCCGGGGCCGGACCGATCACCGCGAGCATGGGCGCCAGCGCAAGGAGCACACTCCCAGCCTGCGCCCAACGGCCTGCTCCGGCCACTCGCCCAGTCGTTTCCTGATACTGCAGATGCGTTCGGGCACGGGTGACCGCCGACGGATGTAGATCCGCGTCATCCGCCGCTTTGCCACTACCCACACCAACACACGGACAGAACCGGGCGGTCAGGGAACGAGGGTCAGCAACAGCGGCAGCTTCGAGGAACACGACGAGATCATGATCGGAGTACGCAACAACGAGCGCCGCCTCACGCCCACCGCACCGCCGTCCCTCAGCGCCGACAACATCCGCCGCAGAGTACGGCTGAGTCAGGCGCGCCTCGCCGTCATGACGTGGACAACCGAACAGCAGCCCCTTCTGACGCGATGCCTGCCGTGATGGGCGGCATCCACGTTGGCTGGGATACCAGGACTCGAACCTGAACTAACGGAACCAGAAACCGTCGGGCTGCCAATTACCCCATATCCCATTTGCCCGAACCGCGGGAGCCACGGCCAACCGGAGCGCGCCCTACCGCGTATCGCAACGCAGCACGGCCATGTACCTAATCTATCCATTTTCGTCGTGCTGCTCAGCGGCGTGCCGGGCGTGTCGATCAGACTCTTGGGTTTCTTTATGGGGGTGGAGCGCTTGGAGCGTGTCGATGACCCAGTCGGTCCCGGGAAGTGGTCATCCGGGTTGGGTTGCGGGGCGGGCTCGGCGCACGGATCCGATCTGGGGGATTCCTCCTCCTGAGCGGCTCGCCCGGTTGCGGGCGGCGCGACGTCAACTTAGTTTCAACGCGTCGGAATCGTTCCGAAAAGGTCAACATCATCCCTTATGTTGGCTTTCCCATGGCTTCGAATGGAGCATTCATGTCGGTGATGACCGGTACCCCGCCCCTGCAGCAGTTCGGCCAGCAGATCGCCGGGCCGCAGCCGCAGCTCGCGCAGCTCGTCCAGCAGACGATCCAGCAGGCCTGCCAGCAGGCGGGCATGCAGATCGCGCAGCGCATGCAGCAGACGCTGCAGCAGATCCAGCAGGTCCAGCAGCAGCTGCAGCAGCAGGGCCTGGCCCACCAGGCCCACCCGTACCTGGCCGTCGCGCTGCACACAACGCTGCTCCAGGGCGTGCGCAGCGCTGTCGAGCAGTCGGTGCAGCAGGCCCTGCCGACCGCGATCCTGGCGCTGGTGCAGCAGAGCCAGCAGGGCCAACAGGGCCAGCAGGGCCAGCAGGGCCAGCAGGGCCAGCAGCAGTGGGGCGGCGGGTTCGGTCAGCAGTCGTTCGGCCAGCCGAACCAGCAGCAGTACCAGCAGCCTGGCTTCGGCTTCGGCCAGATGGGTCAGCCCTTCGGTATCGGCTGATTGCCGACGGCGCGTGATGCGGTGTACCCGGGAGCCGCTCTTGGGCACACCGCATCACCATGGAGGCGGGAGCCGCCCGTCATCCGGATCAAGAACACAAAGAGGCGACACAGGCGTGGTGGAGGTAGGCGTGATGGTCAAGGACAGGCCCGGGAACAAGCCCCGGAACAACCGCCAGAGCGAATCCGAGGGCGTGGGGGCCGGCGGCGGGCCGGTACCCGAGGACAAAGAAGCGGCGCCACGCAAGAAGAACGCATCGTCACCAGTCGCGCTGCAGCCACGTCGGCACCGGTACATGGTGACCCCGCTGCCGCAGCAGTTGCTTCCACCGGGAGTGCCCGAACCGAGCATGGACGCGGTGTGCGACCGGCTCGAGAACATGCCCGATGTCAGCGTGATCCGCCGGCTCCAGCCGTCCGAGAAGCTGCAAGCAGCCGGAGTGATTCCCTCCTGCCCGGAGATCGCGGTCGTCGAAGCCGCCGAGATGCAGCTGCCGGCGATGCGGACTCTGCACATGCACATCGAACCCGACCTGCCGCTGACCGCCGCCGGACCCGCCGTCACGGCGACGCCGGGGATGCTGCCGCTGCACGATCCGGGACTTGTCATGCCGCTGGAGAAGCCCGTGGAGATTCCCTTGCGGGTCTGCGGCCCGGACGGCGAACCCCTTGCTGGCGCGGGGGTGTTCCTGATCGGGGCAAACTGGCCGGCCCAGGGCATCACCGCCGCCGACGGGACAGTCACCGTCACCCTGGCCACCGACACCGAACGGTCCATTCAGTCCCTGTACGTCCGCCCCAAGGCCGGCTACACCGACCGCTGGATCAACCGCCCCGGCCTGTCGGCCACGCGGGAGAACCTGATCACCCTCACCCCGCTCGTGAATGTGTACCCAGAGCTGGAGGAACGCCAGAGTTACGGCTGGGGCCAGCAGGCCATGCGGCTGGACCGGCTGCCCCCCACATTCCGTGGCTTCGGCATCAAAATCGCGGTCATCGGTACGGGGGTCAGCAGCGACCACCCCGATCTGAAGCAGCGGGTCCGCTACGGGATTGACCTCGTCCGCCGCACCAAGGAGGGCTGGGCGCACGATCCACTCGGCAGCGGTACGCACGTGGCCGGCATCATCGCCGGGGCGGACACCGGTAAGGGGATCGTCGGGATTGCTGTCGACGCCGAGCTCGACATCTGCCAGGTGCTGCCCGACGGTCACTTCAGCGACCTGATCGCCGCCCTCGACCACTGCATCGAACACGAGGCCGACATCGCCCACATCGCGGTCGCATCCCCGTGCCCTTCAACGCTGGTTTCCCGCAAACTCGCCGACGCCACCGCAGCGGGCATCGCCTGCATCGCCCCGGCAGGCGACACCGGCGGGCCGATCGCCTTCCCCGCCTCGCTGCCCACCGTCTTCGCCGTCGGCGCCCTGGGAGCCTTCGGCACCTACCCGCCCGACTCCTCCCAGGCCACCCACACCGGACCACAGCTGAGCCCCGAGGGCCTGTTCGCCGCCCCATTCAGCTGCCACGGCCCCGGCATCGACGCAGCCGCCCCCGGCGTGGCGGTCCTCTCGTGCGCGCCGGAAGGCGGCTACACCGCCGTCGACGGCACCGCAACGGCCTCGGCTCACATTGCGGGCTTGGCCGCCCTCGTTCTTGCCCACCACGAGGTCTTCCACGGCCAGCTGCTGCCGCGCGGCCCCGGCCGGGTACAGCATCTGTTCGACATCATCGCCGCCAGCTGCCGCCCACTAGGCGCCCCCGGCACCGTGGAAGCCGCCCGGACCGGACGCGGGCTGCCCGACGCCCTCACCGCCTTGGGCCTCACCCCCGGCATGCAACTCGCCCCAGCCCTGACACCCTTCACCCCCTCCATGACCGGCTAACAGGGATGCCGCGGGCATGCAAGGACGTCGTCACCCAGCTCGCCGCCGTCTCCCGCGCCCTCGACCGGGCCGGATTCAAGATCGTCGCCAGCGGAATGCGCCAGTGCCTCGTCGAGAACGAGGAGGGCACACCCCCGATGAGCGAGCAGGAGCTGGAGAAGCTGTTCCTCGCCCTCGCGTGACTCACGGCCACAGCCCGCCCCTGCTCGTCCGCAGAGCGCGGAACAGCCGTCCGACCAGCTTGATGGAGACCGGCAGCCCGGTCGGCACTGTCGATGGAGGGCGTGCCCGCCAGGGCGCTGGTCGTCACAGGGGCACTGGTACCGACCGCCGGGGCCGCCGGAAGCTCGGTGGACAGGAGGGCATCTCGTCGTCTCGGCCGCATGACGCGGGCCTCGGGTATCCGAGGGCGCGGGTGCGGGCAGAGTGGGTGGGGAGGGCATGTCGGTCGGACTGTGCCGCCGGGTCAGGAGTCGAAGCGGCCGCGGAGGGCCTTCTTGTCGAACTTGCCGACTCCGGTGCGCGGAATCGCCTCCATCACCTCGATACGGTCAGGCAGTTGCCAGCGGGCGAAGCCGCTGCGTTCGAGGTGGTCGCGGACGCGGTCGAGGGTGACCGTGCTGCCGCGCCGGGCGGCGATGCAGATCAGTGGTCGTTCCTGCCACTTGTCGTCGGGGACGGCGATCACCGCCGCCTCGGCGACCTCGGGCAGGGCCATGACGGCGGACTCCATGTCCACCGAGGAGATCCACTCGCCGCCGGACTTGATGAGGTCCTTGGCGCGGTCGGCGATGACCATGTAGCCGTGCGGGGAGCCGACGGCGATGTCGCCGGTGCGGAACCAGCCGTCCTCGGTGAACGCGCCGGCGGCGTCCCCGCCGAGGTAGGAGCCGGCGATCCAGGGGCCGCGCACCAGCAGGTCGCCCATGGACTCGCCGTCCCACGGCACTGGGTTGCCGTCCTCGTCACGGATCTCCATCTGCACGCCGGGCAGCGGCAGTCCCGCGCGGGTGCGTACGGCGTCGGTGACGCGCTGCTCGTCCCAGTCGCGCATCTTCTCCTTGGGCCAGGCCAGCGAGGCCAGGGGCGAGGTCTCGGTCATGCCCCACACCTGGACCAGCGGGATGCCGAGGTCACGCCGGTAGCGCTCGATCAGTGAGCGCGGGGGGCGGGCCCCGCCGCACAGCAGGTGCCGCAGCTCGGGCAGCCCGCCACGGGCGGCCATCGCGTCCGCGACCGACATCCAGATGGTGGGCACGCCGGCGCCGATGGTCACCCGCTCGGCGGCCATCAGCTCGACCAGAGCGGCCGGGTCGAGCGGGCCGCTGGAGAAGACCTGCTTGGCGCCGTACGGGGTGGCGGTGTACGGCACGCCCCAAGCGTTGGCGTGGAACATGGGTACCACGGGCAAGACGCAGTCGCCGGGCCCGATCCGCATCGCGGCCTGGGAGGAGGCGGCGATGGCGTGCAGCACGGTGGAGCGGTGCGTGTAGATGACACCCTTGGGGCGGCCGGTGGTGCCCGAGGTGTAGCACAGGCCGAGCGGTGCGTTCTCGTCGATGTCGACCGGCGCGTAGTCCGTCGGCCGGCCGGCGATCAGCTCCTCGTAGGCGACGACGTCCGGCAGCGTGGTGTCCGGGACGGTGTCGCCGAGGACGATCAGGTGGCTGACGCCCGCCAGGCCGCCGCGCGCGTGCACCTTCTCCAGCAGCGGCAGCAGATCCGGATCGACCAGGATCGCCCGGTCCTCGGCGTGCCCGATGACGTACGCCAGATCCTCCGGTGACAGCCGCAGGTTCAGGGTGTGCAGGACCCGCCCGGTGCACGGCACGGCCCAGTACGCCTCCAGGTGCCGGTAGCTGTTCCAGGCCAGGGTCGCCACCCGCTCGCCCGGCCCCAGGCCGAGCGCGTCCAGGGCGTGCATCAGCTGCTGCGCACGGCCACCGAAGTCGGCGTAGGTGTAGCGGTGCACGTGGCCGTCGGAAAACCGCGTGATCACCTCGGTGTCGGGAAAGTAGCGCGGGGCGTGGCCGAAGAGCAGCCACGTGTTCAGCGGGGTGTTCATCATCGCCATGGCGGACATCGTCAGTCCCACCCCGACGGCCCGGCCACGGAGGATTCCCACGGTCCGCGGGCCCGAGGAGTGGAGCGGATCGCCACCGGGTCCGAACGCCGTGATGCGCGTGGCTGAGTGGTTCCCACACTCGCCGGGGACGCGGTGTGGAGACTGTCTCCGTAGCCGCCCGGGATGGCCGAATTTAACGTCTGCGTCACATCGGCAACCGCCGACCCGATCCCCGCGCAGCCGAGGCCGTCATGAGTCAACCGCGCGCCATTCTGGCCACGCATCGCCTGTCCAAGGAGTTCCAGGGCTTCCGCGCTGTGAACGAGGTGGACCTGAGCGTCGCCGAAGGCACCGTACACGCCCTGGTCGGCCCCAACGGGGCCGGCAAGACCACCCTGTTCAACCTGCTCACCGGCTTCCTGAAGCCGTCGGGCGGGCGTATCACCTTCACCGGGCGCGACGTAACCGGGCAGCTGCCCGAGCGCATCGCCCGCCTCGGCGTGGCCCGCTCCTTCCAGGTCACCAGCCTGTTCCCGCAGATGACGGCCCGTGAACACGTGGAGCTGGCGCTGCAGTCCGCGACCGGCCTGGGCCGCCGCTTCTGGCGCAGCGACAAGCTGATGCGCCGCTTCTCCGGCCGTGCAGCCGAGCTCCTTGCCGAGGTCGGCCTGGTCCAGCTCGCGGAGCAGCCCGCCGGCAACCTGCCCTACGGGCGCAAACGCGCCCTGGAGCTGGCGATCGCGCTCGCCCTGGAGCCCAGGCTCCTGCTGCTGGACGAGCCGACGGCCGGGATGGGCCTGGAGGACGTCGACCGGACCGCGGCGTTGATCGCCCGCATCCGCGAGGGCCGCACCGTCGTGATGGTCGAGCACAACATGAGCGTCGTCGGCTCCCTCGCCGACACCGTCACCGTGCTGCAGCGGGGCGAGGTACTCGCCGAGGGACCGTACGACCAGGTCAAGGCCGATCCGCAGGTCATCGAGGCGTACTTGGGAGCCGACGTTGCTTGAGATCGAGGGCGTCAGCGCCCGCTACGGTGAGGCAAAGGTCCTGCACGACCTGTCCCTGCGGGTCGGCGAGGGCGAGGTCATCACGCTCGTCGGACGCAACGGCGCCGGCAAGACCACGCTGCTGAACTGCGCGATGGGCCTGCACCGTTCGATGACGGGCCGGGTGCGGTTCGCCGACCGCGACGTCACCACGGCTGCCCCGCACCGCCGGGCCCGCCTGGGGCTCGGCCTCGTCCCCGACGACCGGGGCATCTACGCGTCCCTGACCGTGGAGGAGAACCTCACCCTCCCCTCGGTCAGGGGCACCTCACCATGGCCGCTGGAGCGGATCTACGACACGTTCCCGGCGCTCGCGGCCCGCCGCCGCTTCTCCGGCGCCAAGCTCTCCGGCGGCGAGCAGCAGATGCTGGCGCTCGCGCGGGTGCTGCGGGCCGGGGCGAAGCTGCTCCTGTGCGACGAGCCGACGGAGGGGCTCGCCCCGGTCGTCGTGCAGCGCATCGGCGAGATCCTGCTGGAGGCCAAGGAACACGGAGTTGCCGTGCTCCTGGTGGAGCAGAATCTGCGCTTCGCCACCACGGTGGCCGACCGCCACTACCTCATCGCCCAGGGCCGCATCGTCGAGTCGCTGGACAACACCGGCGTCAGGGAACGCGAGAGCGAACTCCTCGCGCACCTCGGTCTGTGACACTCCGTCACCCCCGATGTCCCCCACACCTCCGCTCTACAAAGACGTACCGATCAGGAGGCACCACCCATGAAGCACACCATCTCGACCGGCGTGGCCCTGGCCGCGGCGGGTGCTCTGCTCGCCGGCTGCGGGGGCGGCGGCCCGAGCTCCGGTGGCGGAAGGATCAGCGACGACAAGATCGTGCTCGGTGTGCTCACCGACCTGTCCGGCGTCTACACCGACATCGCGGGCCCCGGTTCGGTCGAGGCCGTGCAGATGGCCGTCGACGACTTCAAGAAGAAGTACGGGGACAAGGCGGTCGCCAAGAACATCGAGGTCATCAAGGCCGACCACCAGAACAAGCCCGAGGTCGCCAACACCCAGGCCCGGGAGATGTACGACCGCAAGCAGGCCGACGCCCTCTTCGACGTCCCCACCTCCTCCGCGGCCCTCGCGGTGGCGACCGTGGCCCAGCAGTCCAAGCGGCTGTACTTCAACACCGCCGCGGCCACCACCGAACTCGCCGGCAAGAGCTGCAACCCCTACACCTACGAATGGGCGTACGACACCTACATGCTCGCGCACGGCACCGGCACCAAGGTGACCGAACAGGGCGGCAAGAGCTGGTACATGATCTACCCGGACTACGCCTTCGGGCAGGACATGCAGGCCAAGTTCAGCACCGCCATCGAAAGGGCGGGAGGCA
The DNA here is from genome assembly GCF_055558775.1 of Streptomyces sp. NPDC025638. NCBI lineage: Bacteria > Bacillati > Actinomycetota > Actinomycetes > Kitasatosporales > Streptomycetaceae > Streptomyces > Streptomyces sp. NPDC025638. The sequence goes on from NZ_JBVHLX010000018.1 coordinate 129,629, forward strand.
AGGTCGTCGCCAAGGACCCGACCCCCTTCCCCAGCGACAACTACTCCACCTTCCTGCTCAAGGCGCCCGGCCTGAAGCCCAAGCCGGACGTGCTCGGCGCCCTGCAGGCCGGCGGCGACCTGGCCAACGTGGTCAAGCAGTACGAGCAGTTCAAGCTCAAGAACAAGGGCATCAAGCTCGCCATCGGCCTGATGACCGACAGCGACATCAAGGCGATCGGCGCGGACAAGCTGGCCGGGACGCAGTTCACCACCCCCTGGTTCTGGAACCTCGACGACAAGGCCCGCGCCTGGGCCGACCGCTTCAAGGAGCGCACCGGCAAGCGGCCGACGTTCGACCAAGCGGCCGACTACTCGGCTGCCACCCACTACCTGGAGGCCGTGCAGAAGGCCGGCACCGACAAGGCCGCGGTCGTCTCCAAGAAGCTGGACGGGACGAAGTTCGACGACTTCTTCGCCCGCAACGCCACCCTGCGCGCCGAGGACCACCGGCTCGTCCACGACGCCTACCTGGTCCAGGTCAAGGACCCGGCCAAGGCCAAGGAGGACGGCGACTACACCGAATACGTCGAGACCATCCACGCCGACGAGGCGTTCGACAAGGCGTCGCCGCTCTGTGACATGAGCTGACCACCAGACCCGCAGCCCTCCCCCGACGTTGCGGGAGGGCCGCCACCGGACAACAGGACCACCCATGACCTCGTTCCTGCAACAGACCTTCAACGGGCTGGTCAGCGGCAGTTTCTACGCCCTGCTCGCCCTCGGCCTCGCCGTCATCTTCGGCATGCTGCGCGTGGTGAACTTCGCCCACGGCGCGGTGTACATGCTCGGCGCGTTCGGCGCGGTCCTCCTAGCCGACAGCGCGGGCCTCGGCTTCTGGTGGGCGCTGCTGCTCGTACCCCTGGCGCTGGCGGCCGTGGGCATCCTGGTGGAGCGGCTGCTCATCCGCCGCCTCGCGGACCTGGACCCGCTGTACAACTTCCTGCTGACCTTCGGCATCGCCCTTGTCTGCCAGGACCTGCTGCGCATGAAGTACGGCTCGCACTCCCAGCCGTACGACCGCATGCCTTTCGCCGGCTCCGTCGACCTCGGCCTGTTCGACTTCCCCCGCTACCAGGTCGTCGTCCTGGCCGTGTCCGTGGTCGTGTGCCTGGCGGTGTGGCTGCTGCTGACCCGCACCCGGATCGGCACCATCGTGCGCGCCGCGACCGAACGCCCCGATCTCACCCGGGCGTTCGGCATCGACACCGGGCGCTGGGTGACGCCGGTCTTCGGCTTCGGGGTCGGCCTGGCCGCCCTGGCCGGGGTGCTCGCGGCGCCCATGCGGGCAGTCAACTCCTCGATGGGCAGTGACCTGATCATCACTGTGTTCGCCGTCGTCGTCATCGGCGGCCTCGGCTCCGTGTTCGGCTCGGTGCTGGCCGGTTTCGTCATCGGCATGCTCCAGGCCCTCGGCAACCTCTACGTCCCCGTCCTGTCCCAGACCTCCGTCGTCCTGCTGATGGCCGTCGTACTGCTGATCCGGCCCGCGGGCCTGTTCGGCAAGGAGGAACACGCATGATCCTCGCCCTGACCCGCGTCCTGCGCCGGTATCCCGCCGGTGTGCGGTGGGGCCTGCTCGCGGCGGGACTGCTCGCCGCCCTCGCCCTCCCGTGGACGCTGTATCCGCCGGTCGCCGCCGACATCCTGTGCTGGGGTCTGTTCGCCGTCGCCTTCGACCTGTTGCTCGGGCACACCGGACTGCTGTCCTTCGGCCACGCCGCGTTCTGGGGCACCTCCGCCTACGCCACCGGTCTGATCGCCATCCACAGCGGGATGCCGTTCCCCGTCGCCGTCCTGGGCGGCGCTGCGGCGGCCGCGCTGCTCGCCACGCCCATCGGCTACCTGGCGGTGCGGCGCAGCGGGATCTACTTCGCCATGGTCACCCTCGCCTTCGCGCAGATGGTGTACTTCATCGCCAACCAGTGGGGCGACGTCACCGGAGGCGAGAACGGACTGCAGGGCATCCCGCGCGAGCTGGCCGGAATCGACCTGTCGGACTCGTTCGTCTTCTACTACGCCATGCTGCCCATGGTGCTGCTCGGCCTGGCCGCGGCCTGGCGGTTCGTGCGCTCACCGTTCGGGCGTGTGGTCACCGGCGTACGGGAGAACCCGGACCGGGTGCGGGCGCTGGGCTACCCCGTCGACCGGTACAAGCTGGTCGTCTTCGTCGTCTCGGCGTTCCTGTCCGGCCTCGCCGGGGGCCTGTACGCCGTCAACCACGGCTTCGCCTCGCTCCAGGAGGTGTACTGGACCACCTCCGGGAAGGTCGTCGTGATGGCCGTCCTGGGCGGCATCGGCACCCTGTGGGGCAGCCTCATCGGCGCCGGGGCCGTCGTACGCCTGGAGGACTGGCTGTCCACGGCCGGCATCGAGGAGACCGGTCTGATCACCGGCGCTGTCTTCATCGTCACCGTCCTCGTCTTCCGGCGCGGGGTGTGGGGCACACTCGCCCACCTGCTGCGCGACCGTGACGCGCCGGGGACCTCGGACCCCGAGCCGCACCCGGAGCACGACCAGGCCGACACCGCGCAGCGCGTGCCATCGTAGAAGGGCGGTCGTGGCCGCCGTCCACAGCACGGCAACGCGCGACCATGCCCGCCCAAGCCGCCGGAGAGGAAGCATGAGCACCGACCTGTCGCCGACGAGCCTGGACACGGACAGCGCCCGCAGGCTGTTGCACCTGCTGCGCGAGGGCGCGGCGCCCGAGGAGTACCGGGCGCTGCTGGAGCGCTGCCCGGCCGCCGAGGTGGCGCGACTTCGCCCGCTGGTGGAGGACGCGCTGCACGTCAAAGCCCAGCTGGAGGAGCGCCGCCGCCGCGAGGACGAGCTGGCCGCACTGTACGAGACCGCCGGCGACCTCTCCTCCCTGCGCGACCTGGAGGCGGTGCTCCAGGCCATCGTGCGCCGGGCCCGCGGACTGCTCGGCACCGACGCGGGCTACCTGATGCTGAACGACACCCAGCACGGCGACACCTACGTACGCACCACCGACGGCATCCGCACCGACGCCTTCAAGCGCGCCCGTCTCGCGATGGGCGCGGGCCTGGGAGGGCTGGTGGCCAAGACCGCCGTGCCCTACAACACCCCTGACTACCTGCACGACCCGCGCTTCGAGCACACCATCGACGACGTCGTGCGGGGCGAAGGGCTGATCGCCATCCAGGGTGTGCCGCTCAAACTCGGCCAGAAGGTCATCGGCGTGCTGTTCGCCGCCAACCGGACAGCCCGCCCGTTCTCCGACCACGAGGTGGCCCTGCTGGTGTCGCTGGCCAACCACGCCGCCATCGCCATCGAGAACGCCACCCTCTTCCAGGAGGTGCAGCGCGCCGTCGACGACCTCACCGAGGCCAACGCCGTCATCCAGGCCCACAGCGCCTCCGTGGAGCAGGCGGCGTCCCTGCACGAGCGGCTGACCAGCATCGTCCTGCACGGCGGCGACATGGCGGACGTCGCGCAGAACCTCGCGGAGGTGCTGGGCGGGAGCATCCTCGTCCTCGACCCCGCCGGACGCGTGACCGCGGCCGTGGGCGCGGATCCGGTGGTGGAGCAGGCAGGGAAGACTGGCACCCTGCCGCAGGGTTCTCCGGCCGCCCGCGCGGTGCACCAGGCGTGCGTGCTCAGCGCCGAGTCACGCCGCACCCGGCGCTTCCCCGGTTCGGAGACCAGTGCCGCGGCGTGCGCCACGCCGATCATGGCCGGCACCGAGGTGCTCGGCTCCCTGGCCCTGGTCGGTGACCGCCTCGACTCCTGCGACGTACGTTCCCTGGAGCGCGCGGCCCTGGTCACCGCGCTGATGCTGCTCAGCGAACGCAGCGTCGCCGAGGCCGAGCACCGCCTGCGCGGCGAGATCCTCGAGGACCTGCTCGGCGCCCCGCACCGGGACCTCGAAGCGCTGCGGCGCCGTGCCGCCCTCATGGGCCTGGACCTCGGCCGACCGCACACCGTCCTCGCGGCCCGCTGCCGGGGCGGCGGGCACCGCCGCGCCGTCGCCGACGCGGCCACCGCCTTCGCCGGGCACGCCAAGGGCCTCGCCGGCGAGTACCGCGGCGACGTCGTCGTGCTGCTCCCCGGCGAGCACGACCCGGCGGCGACCGCCCGCTCGCTGGCCGACCACCTGTCGCGCACCGTCGGAGACGCGGTCACGGTCGGCGGCACCTCGGCGGCCGAGGGCGTCGACGCACTCGTCGAGGCCCACCGGGACGCCGTACAGTGCCTCGGCGTCCTGCTGGCCCTCGACCGCGACGGAGAAGGCGCCTCCCCCGACGAACTGGGCATCTACGGACTGCTGTTCAGCCAGGCCGGCCGCGATGAACTGCACCGGTTCGTCCGCCGCGTCATCGGCCCCGTCCTCGACTACGACGAGCGCCGAAGCGGCGAACTCGTCCGCACCCTACTGGCCTACTTCGCCTGCGACGGGAGCCTGGCCCGCACCGCTGCCGAGCTGTTCGTCCACGTCAACACGCTCTACCAGCGCATCGACCGGGTCACCGCTCTGCTGGGCCCGCAGTGGCGCCACGGCGACCACGCCCTCCAGGTCCACCTCGCGCTCAAGGTGCACAGCGTGCTGTCGGCGCGCTGAACGAACGCCCCCGGCGCGGCGCGCGCGTCACTTGTACTCGGCCTTGGCTTCCTCCCCCGCCTAAAGGAGGGGGGTTCCAGCGGTCGCCCGCTGGGGTTCCTGCTTCACCGACGACCGCCCCGTCCGGGAGGACTCCCGTTGGGGTCTTACACCGGCTCCACAGGCAGCAGCCGCCGGCCCCACGGCCAGGATGGTGCGCGCCGCGTTCACGTCGCGGTCATGCACGGTGCCCCACTCGCACGTCCACTCGCGGACGTTCAGCGGCAGCTTCCCGCGGACCGTGCCGCAGTTCCCGCACAGCTTGCTGCTGGGGAACCAGCGGTCGATCACGACGAGTTCGCGCCCGTACCAGGCGCACTCGTACTCCAGCATCATGCGGAGGTCCGTCCAGGCCGCGTCCGAGATGGCGCGCGCGAGCCTGCCGTTCTTCAGCAGATTGCGGACGGTGCTCCAGTACGACCCTTGGGGCCGCGCGGTGGGGCAGCGCCGCGTACGCGCGGAACAGCAGCAGCTCCGGGGGCGTTTCCTCCGCGAGGCAGGGTCCGAGCAGGACCGTGGCACCCTGACCGAGCGTCTGGGCGAAGTCTTCGAGGAGCCGCAGGCGTGGCGCGCGGGTCGTCCGTCGGGGCGGGGACGGCGGCGCAGGGACGCAGAGCGGCAAGGGCGGCCGCGGCCAGTTCGGCCTTCGTCCTCCAGGGCAGATGGATGGTGGCCTTGCTGAACGCCGGCGGTGCGAGCGACCTGGTCGAGGGTCATCCAGGTGAAGCCCTGGCCGGCCAGCAGTGCCAGCGCCGTGCCCAGGATGGCCGTGTGCTTGCCTGGGCAGCGCGGTCGGCCCGCCGCGCCGGAGCAGCCGTCCCCTATCCGCCTTCCGCAGGCATCCCACTTGGAATACCGAGACACTCGGTTTAGTTTTAGAGGGTGAAGGCGCCGCTCGAAGGAAAGCGCCCTGGCACCCGCACTCCCCGAAAGGACCCCGCCTCTCATGCGTTACGCAGTTCTCGGCACTGGCGTCGTCGGTCAGACCATCGCCGGCAAGCTCTCCTCCCTCGGCCGCGAGGTCGTCATCGGCACCCGTGACATCGAGGGAACCCTGGGCCGCACCGAGCCCGACGCCTACGGCAACCCGCCCGTCGCCCAGTGGCTGGCCCAGCACCCACAGGTGCGCCTGCTCTCCTTCGCGGACGCCGCCGCCCTCGGCGAGACGCTGGTGAACACCACCGCCGGCGCCGCCTCGCTCCAAGCGCTGGAGGCCGCCGGCCGCGCCAACCTGGCCGGCAAGATACTCATCGACATCGCCAACCCGCTGGACTTCTCCGCAGGCATGCCACCGTCGCTGAACCCGGTCAACACGGACAGCCTCGGCGAGCAGATCCAGCGCGCGTTCCCCGAAACGAAGGTCGTCAAGACGCTCAACACCATGAACGCGGCGGTCATGGTGGAGCCGTCCCGCGTGGCCGGCGCGCACAACGTCTTCGTCTCCGGCGACGACACCGGCGCCAAGAAGCTCGTCACGGAGCTCCTGACCGCGTTCGGCTGGCCCGAAGGCAGCGTGATCGACCTCGGCGACATCACCACCGCGCGCGGCACCGAGATGCTGCTGCCGATCTGGCTGCACCTGTGGGGCGCGCTCGGCCACGCCGACTTCAACTTCCATATCCAGGGCGCCCGCACCGGCGCCTGACTCCAGCAGGCTCTCCTACGACACCGCCATGGCCGCACGCCTGTGGCAGGTCAGCGAGGAGCTCACCGGTCTCACCGCGCCACACAGCACCGACGGGCCCCTCGACGATCCCGGCGTGGAACCCGGACCGAACCGCTCGGTGCGGTAACCATCTATCCTGCAGCAATGCGCGAAACGAACACCGGGAAGGCCGCGGGCCGACCACGGTCCGCTGAGAAGGACGCGGCGATTCTCCGCGCTACCCTGAAACTGCTTGCGTCCCACGGCTACACCCGCATGAGCCTGAGCCAGGTGGCCGAGGCGGCACAGGTCAGCAAGTCCACCATCCACCTGCGCTGGAAGACCAAGGCGGACCTGGTCACCGCGGCGCTGGAGGCCATGCGCATGGTGGACGCCCCGCCCGCGAGCGGGGACACAAGCACCGACCTCGTGGCGATCCTGGAGGACTTCGCGGCAACGGTGCGACGCGTACACGGCATGGCCCTCATCGGAACCTGTCTGGCCGAGGAGGCCCACACCCCCGACCTCCTCGCCCTGCTGCGCGAACGCACCGTGCTGCCACGCCGTGCCCTGCTGCGCCAAGTGCTGGAACAGGCCCGCGACCGCGGGGAGATCCGCGAGGACGCCGACCTTGAGGCGGCCGTCTCCGCGCTGCTCGGCCCGTTCTACGCCGACTACATGGCCGGACGCGGCGGGCGCCCCGAGTGGGCCGAGCAGGCCGTTGACCTCGCCCTGACCGGGCTGCGCACACCAGGCGCGTGATCCCGTGGTACCGCCCCGTGCCTGAAACGACGCCGCGCCGCGCGGTCTTGGGAGGGGGTCCGGACAATGGCATCGCCCTCGACCGGGCCGCAGTGCTCCTTTCTTCCCTTCCGCCGCCTTCCCCCGGACGGTCGTCTGCCACTGCACCTCCCGCTGAGCGGAGGGAGGGAGAATGGAAGCCGGTCCCGGCGCCGAGGGCGGTGGGGGTCATGATGCAGCCTCTGGTCGTGGGCGTGGACGGCTCGGTGCACGCTCTCCAGGTGGTCGACTGGGCCGTGGACGAGGCTGTCCGGCACAGTCTGCCGCTGCGTATCGTCCATGCCTCGCTGTGGGAGCGGTACGAGGGAGACGCCCTCGCCGAGACCCCGGGAGTCGTGACCGACGTGGTGAGCGAGCACGCACTCGCCGAAAGCATCGTGGCGCGTGCGGCCGAACACGCCCGCAGACGCGATGCGACGCTGGAGATCACCACGGACGTGCCGGCGCAGGACGCCCGGTCGGCGCTGCTGCGCGAGGCACTCACCGCCACGGCCGTCGTCACCGGCGCACGGGGCACGGGCACCGTCAGAGAACTCCTGCTCGGCTCCGTCACTCTGGCGCTCGCGGTCCGCGCCCCCTGCCCGGTGCTGGTCGTGCGCGGCCGGCCGGAGAACCGGCATCTTGCGCACACCAGTGTCGTCCTGGGCGCGGGCCCCTCGCATGTCCTTGGACAAAATCGACGCTAGGTACCTCCACCTCCAGCGGCCATGGGGAAACCATCCACCATCCGCCGTCCGGAATGTTCGATTCCTCCCGCAGGTCCCCTGTCATCGGCCGCAGGCCGGACGCGGGTGACCTGGCGCCCCGGCGCCGGTGTGGGGGCCTCCTCCACACCTGTCCACCAACCTCCCAGCGGATCTACATATCCCTGCCTCCCCTCAGGTGTCTAGCGTCTGAGGCGCCGCACACGCCACCACACCTGGTCCGGGACACCTGGAGGAGACGGATGAAGGAACGGGCACACGTCGCTGGGGTCGGCATGGTGCCGTTCGCCAAGCCCGGTGCAAGTGAACCGTGCGACGTGATGGGCGAACGCGCCGCGCGCGCCGCCCTCGCCGACGCCGGGCTCGACTACGACCTGGTCGAGCAGGCATACGCCGGATACGTCTACGGAGACTCCACCAGCGGGCAGGCCGCCCTGTACGGGCTGGGACAGACCGGCATCCCCATCGTCAACGTCAACAACAACTGCGCCACCGGCTCCTCGGCCCTGTGGCTGGCCCGGCAGGCCGTCGAGAGCGGGGCCGCCGAGTGCGTGCTCGCGCTGGGCTTCGAGCAGATGAACAAGGGCCCCCTGCCGCTCGTATGGAGTGACCGGCCCAACCCGCTGAGCCGCTCCTTCGACACGATGGAGGCGGCTCAGGGCCGCAACGAGCAGGCCCCGTGGGCGGCGGAGTTCTTCGGCGGCGCAGGCGCCCAGTACGCCCGGCGGTACGGCACCGCGCCCGAGACATTCGCGAGCATCTCCGTCAAGTCACGTCGGCACGCCGCACACAACCCGTACGCCGTCTTCCGTACCCCGGTCACCGTGCACGAGGTGCTCGATTCGCCGCACATCCACGGCCCCCTCACCCGCCTCCAGTGCTGCCCGCCCACCTGCGGCGCCGCGGCCGCGGTCGTGTGCAGCCCGGACCTCGCCCGGCGGCACGGGCTGCGCACCGTGCGGATCCGCGCGCAGGCGCTGACCAGCGACACGATGAGCAGCTTCAACGGCGGGGACATGATGAAGCTCGTCGGCTACGACATGACCCGGGCGGCCGCACAGGACGTGTACGAGTCCGCGGGCGTCGGCCCGGAGGACATCCGCGTCGTCGAACTGCACGACTGCTTCACCGCCAACGAGCTCATCACCTACGAGGCCCTGGGGCTGACCCCGGAGGGCACCGCGGAGAAGTTCGTCATGGACGGCGACAACACTTACGGCGGCCGGGTGGTGACCAACCCCTCCGGCGGACTCCTGTCCAAGGGGCATCCGCTGGGCGCGACCGGACTGGCCCAGTGTGCCGAGCTGGTCTGGCAGTTGCGAGGAGAGTCGGGTGCGCGTCAGGTCGAGGGTGTGAACCTCGCGCTCCAGCACAACATCGGACTCGGCGGGGCCTGCGTCGTGACCCTTTACGAACGTGCCGACGCCTGAGTCCCTTCATGACCGTCTCTGTCCGAACGACCTTGCGTGAAAGGGGAATCCGCTGTGGGCAACCTCGAAGGCAGGACCGCCATCGTCACCGGCGCCGGGCGGGGCATCGGCCGCGCCATCGCCCTCAAGCTGGCTGCCGAAGGCGCGCGCGTCGTCGTCAACGACCTGGATTCCGCGCCGGCTTCCGAGACCGTCCTGGCCGTGAAGACGGCGGGCGGCGAGGCGGTCGCCTGTCCCGGCAGCATCACCGAGGACGGCTTCGCCGAGCACTTCGTGTCCACCGCAGTCGATACGTTCGGCGGGCTGGACATCATCGTCAACAACGCCGGCTACACCTGGGACGGCGTCATCCAGAAGACGACCGACGAGCAGTGGGACGCCATCCTCGACGTCCACCTCAAGACCCCGTTCCGGATCCTGCGCGCCGCCCAGCCGTATGTCAGGGCCAACCCGGCCGAGAACAACCGCAAGGTCGTCAACGTCTCCTCCATCGTGGGGCTTTCGGGGAACGCCGGGCAGGTCAACTACGCCTCTGCCAAGGCCGGTGTCATCGGCCTGACCCGTACGCTCGCCAAGGAGTGGGGCCGTTACTCGGTGAACGTGAACGCGATCGCCTTCGGCCTGATCCGCACCCGGCTGACGGAGGCGTCCGCCGCAGACGGCGGCGCGGGCATCGAGGTGGCCGGCCGCGAGATCAAGGTGGGGATCAGCGAGGAGTACTTCGCTGCGGCCGAGCGGTCCATCCCGCTCGGCCGCGCCGGCACCACCGAGGAGGCGGCCGGGGCGGTCCATCTGCTGTGCACGCCCGAGGCCGACTACATCACGGGGCAGGTCGCGGTGTGCGGCGGCGGCTTCACCGGCTGAACCGCAGGCCGTGAGCCGCCGCCGCGCGGGTCAGGACGGGCAGCCGGAGTCGGCGACCACGTAGTAGCCCGGGGAAGTCTCCTCCAGTGTGTGGGTCTCGTACAGGTTGTACAGGCCCATGTACTGGTTGGAGCCGTTGGCGTAGACGTGGCCCAGGCTCTGGTGGGCACGGCCGGCGACGACCTGGTCGTAGTTGTTGTCGGCGTGGCACTGATGCGCGGCGCCGGTCGTGGTCGCCTCCACTGTGGCCGAGGATGCCCCGACCGCCCCGGAGCCGTCCACGGCGGCGACGGTGTAGCTGTACGTCGTACCGGCCGCGAGGCCCGTGTCGGTGAAGGACGTGCCGGACGGGGCGCCGACCTGCGTGCCGCCGCGGTAGGCGCGGTAGGTGGCGGCGCCGCCGACTGCGTTCCAGGACAGCGACACCGAAGTGTCGGCGGTGGCGGTCACGGCGAGACCCGACGGCGCGGGCAGCGCGCCACCGCCGTCGGGGGCGGACAGGCCCCAGAACCGCCCGATCCAGTAGGAGGCGCAGATGTTCATGTCCGGCAGGTACTGGCTGGCCGTACCGCACTGCGTGGCCCCACTGCCGGGGTCGACCGGCTGACCGTGGGCCATGCCCGTGATGGAATACGACTCGACCACGTCCCGGCCGGAGCCGTCACGGTAGACCCTGTGTGGGTAGCCCTGGACCGTGTCACTGACGTCGGCCACCGCGTCCGTGCCCTGCACGTTCGTCCACTGCTCGACGATCTCGGTCATGTTCATGGGCTTGACCGTGGTGTCGCTGGAGCCGTGCCAGACCGACATGGTCGGATACGGGCCCGAGTACGACGGGTAGGCGGCCCGCACCTTGTCGCCCCACTGCTGCGGGCTGAGGTCCGAGCCCGGGTCCATGCAGGCCAACCCCGCGAACACGGAGCGGGCGCAGTCGAACGGAATGCCGGCGACGACCGCCGCACCGCGGAAGACGTCCGGATAGGAGGCCGCCATCACCGAGGTCATCGCGCCGCCGGCGGACAGACCGGTGACGTAGACGCGCGAGGCGTCGGTGCCGTAGTCGGCGGCCGTCCTGTCCACCATCTGCTTGATGGACAGCGCCTCACCCTGGCCCCGGGAGAAGTCCGAGGACTGGAACCAGTTGAAGCAGGAGTTGGCGTTGTTGACCTCCTTCTGCTGCGGCAGCACCAGAGCAAAGCCCCAGGCGTCGGCCCACTTCGTCCAGCCGGTCTCGTCGTCGTAGGCCGCCGCGGACTGCGTACATCCGTGCAACGCGACGACCAGGGGCCGCCCGCTCGGCAGCCCGTCGGGGACGTAGCGGAACATCCGTAGATTCCCGGGGTTGGAGCCGAAGCCGGTCACCTCGGTCAGGGTCGCCGCCTGGGCGGGTGCGGGGAACAGGCCCAGCAGCAAGCCGACCAGACACAGGATCAGGCCGAGTGCGGGAGCACGTCGGCCGTCGGTGTTGCGGGAAGGGTCGTGGGGTCGTAGGCGCATCGCTGTCTCCATTTCCGTCCCGGGGCAGCCCAACTGCGCCGGGACGTCAGGGGAAGGGACGGTGACGCCACCGCCGGCCGACTGCGCCGTGGGGCGGCGAGGCGACCGGGGGTGTTTCCGTGACGTTACGACCGCGCTGCGTACACCACTCATGGATGAGTCGAATACTTCTGCGGACGGGCGGGTGTACCCCGGATCCACAGGCACCCCCTTCGCGAACCCGCGCAGAGCCCACCCTTCATGTATGTGCCATCCACTGCTGTCCGCCAACCGGTGGAGGATGCCCACATTGTCAGGTTCGGACGGTGACGGGGACGCTACGGGCAACTCACCCAGACCCCCACTCCGTGCCAAGGAGCCGTCCCGTCATGTGCAGATCCGCCACCCCCAGCCTCCTCGCGGCCATCGCGGTCGCCGGGCTCGTCACCTCGTGTTCCAGCCCCGGCGCCTCTGGCGGCGACAAGCCGAAGGAGTTCAAGGTCGCCCTGGTCAGCACCACCTCCGGCCCCCTGGCCTCCTACGGCGAGCAGTACCTGCACGGCTTCGCGGCGGGCCTCGACTACGCGACCGGCGGTACGGGCAAGGTCGACGGCGTCAAGGTCACCGTGACGCAGGACGACGACGGCGCCGACCCCGCCAAGGCGGTGTCCCTGGTGAAGCAGCGGGTCGGGGAGGGCGTGAACATCGTCGCGGGCACGATCTCCTCGGGCGTCGCCGTCCAGGTCGCCCCGCTCGCCGCCCAGAACAAGACGCTGTACATCTCCGGGCCCGCCGCGACGGACGCGGTGACCGGGGTGGGCAGGTACGTCTTCCGGTCGGGGCGGCAGACCTACCAGGACGTGATGACGGCGAAGCAGATCCTCGGCGACGTCAAGGGCAAGAAGATCACCGTCGTCGCCCAGGACAACACCTTCGGTCAGGCCGGCTCCGGCGCGGTCAAGAGCATCCTCGGAGCGGAAGGGGCCGACGTCCAGGCCGAGTTGGTCTCCCCCACCGCCACCGACTTCACCCCCACCGCCAGCAAGGTGAAGTCGGCCAAGCCCGATCTGGTGTTCGTCGCGTGGGCGGGCACCACCGCGACCGCGCTGTGGAACACCCTTGACCAGCAGGGCGTGCTGGACTCCTCCACCGTGGTCACCGGCCTTGACCTGCGCGCGAGTTACCCCGTGCTCGGCAAGGCCAAGGACAAGATCACGCTGCTCGCCCACTACGTGCCGGAGGCCACGGACAACGAGCAGGCCCAGGCGATGCGGGCCTACCTGAAGAAGAAGGGCTGGGAGGAGGACCTGTTCGTGCCCGACGGGTTCAACGCCGCCCAGATGGTGGTGCAGGCCCTGAAGGCCGGCGGCGCGAAGAACGACACCAGCGCCATGGTCAAGTCCCTGGAGGGCTTCAGCTTCCCCGGCGTCAAGGGGCGGATGACCGTGCGCGCCTCCGACCACGCCCTGCTCCAGCCCATGTTCCAGGCCAAGTTCGGCGCCACCGGCGACCTACCGAAGATCGAGAAGACTTTCACCGCCCAGCAGGTGGCACCGGCCGAGAAGCCGATCGGCTGAGGCGATGGCGGACGTACTGCAGACAGAGCGGCTCGGCTGGACGGTCGGCGGGGCCCGCATCCTCAGTGATGTCTCGCTCACCGTGGCCGAAGGGGAGTTCCTCGCGGTCATAGGACCCAACGGTGCGGGCAAGACCTCGCTGTTCAACCTGGTGAGCGGGCTGACCCGGCCGACCGGCGGCACGATCCGCCTCGACGGTGCCGACATCACGGGCCTGCCGCCGCACCGGCGGGCCCGGCGCGGGCTGGGGAGGACCTTCCAGACCTCCTCGGTCTTCGCCACCATGACCGTCGCCCAGCACGTGGAGTTCGCGGCGCGCTCCGCCGGGGCCCGCCGGGTCGGCCCGGCGGACGTGCGCGCCGTACTCAAGCGCGTACGGCTGGCCGAGCGGGCGCCGATGCTCGCCGCGGACCTCTCGCACGGCGACCGGCGCAAGCTCGAACTGGCGATGCTGCTCGCCCCCACCCTGCGCGGGACGTCGTCCGGGCCGCGGCTGATGCTGCTCGACGAGCCGATGGCCGGGATGGCCACCGAGGAGACCGGCGAACTGTCCGACGTGATCAGGGACCTGCACCGACAGGAGGGCCGCGGCGTACTGATGGTGGAGCACCACATGGAGATCGTGCTGGGCCTCGCCGACCGGGTCGCGGTCATGGACCACGGCACCCTGCTGACCACCGGCAGTCCGGACGAGGTGATGGCGAACGCGGCCGTCCAGGAGGCATACATGGGGGCCGAGCTGTGACCGCAGTCCTCACCGTGAGCGAGCTGAGCGTCCAGATCGCAGGCTCGCGGATCCTGCACGGCGTCGGCTTCGAGGTGGCCGCCACCGGGGTCACCGCCCTGCTCGGCCGGAACGGGGTCGGCAAGACCACCACGGTCCGCTCCGTGCTGGGGCTGCTGCCCGACGGCGGCCGGGTCACCGGCGGCCGGATCGTCTTCGACGGCCGGGACATCACCCGCGAGGCGACCCACCGGATCGTCTGCCGGGGCATCGGCTACGCCCCGGAGGACCGCGGCGTCTTCGCGGGCCTGACGGTCTCCGAGAACCTGGCCCTGGCCGAACGACCGGACACCGACCACCACTACGACCTGGTCCACGACCTCTTCCCCGAACTGCACGCCCGCCGCGACCAGGCCGCCGGCACCCTGTCCGGCGGCCAACAGCAGATGGTCGCCGTCGCCCGCACCCTGCTCAACGACAACCGCCTGATCATCGTCGACGAACCCACCAAGGGCCTGGCCCCCCGCGTGGTCACCGAGGTCGCCGAGGTGCTCGAACGGGCCGCCGAGCGGGTACCACTGCTGCTCGTCGAGCAGAACCTCGCCGTCGTACGGCGCCTGGCCCGCGACGCCGTGGTCCTGGACGCCGGACACGTAGTGCACACCGGCGACGCCCAGGAACTCCTCGCCGACCGCGAGCTGGCCACCGCGCTGCTCGGCGTCGCCAGCCGTACCGCCCCTGGAGCCGTCTGATGGACACCCTGGTCCTGCTCACCCTCACCGGACTCGGGCTGAGCGCGCTGTACTTCCTGCTCGCCTCCGGACTCGCTCTGATCTTCGGACTGATGGACGTGCTCAACTTCGCCCACGGCGCCTTCCTCACCGTGGCCGTCTACGCAGCCTGGCGCACCACGTCCACCGTCGGCGGGCTGCCCGGGCTGCTGCTGGCCGTCGTGGTGGGCACGGTGGTCGGGCTCGCGCTGGCCCTGGTCGTCGAGTTCGTGCTCATCCGAGGGCTCTACGGCCGCCCCCGCGAACAGATCCTGGTCACCGTGGGCCTGTCTCTTGCCCTCCCGGCCCTGGTGCAGACCGCGTGGGGCGCCGAGGCTCGCACCTTCCCCGTCCCGGACGCGCTGACCGGAACCGTCGGCGTGCTCGGCGCCCGGGTGCCGGTCAACCGCTTCGTCCTGATCGCGGCCGCCGTCGCCGTGCTGATCGCCGTACAGCTCTTCCTGAACCGGACCCGTCACGGCCTGATCGTGCGCGCCGGCGTCGAGGACCGGGCCATGGTGCGGGCGCTCGGCATCGACGTGACCCGTGCGTTCGCGCTCGTCTTCGCCCTCGGCGGGGCGCTCGCCGGGCTCGCGGGCGTGCTGGGCGGACTGTACTTCGGCTCCATCTCCCCGCACGGCGGCACCTCGTACCTGATTTTCGCGTTCGTCGTCGTCATCATCGGCGGCCTGGGCTCCTTGACGGGGGTGGCGCTGGCCTCGCTCGCCGTCGGGCTGGTGCAGCAGTACGCCGACTACTACGCGGGCGGATACGGCGACCTCGCGGTGGTCGTCCTGCTCGCCGTCGTCGTGCTCGGCCGCCCCTCCGGGGGCTCCACCCTGCTGGGGAGGCTGCGACAGCTGCTCGGCGCGGGTTCCCCCGAGACCGCGAAGGCATCCTCCCGCCCCGGTGACGGGGCGCACCCGGAAGGTACGGCATGACCCTCACCAACACCGCACCCGCACCGCCCGCCACCCCATCCGCGCCGGGCGGACCGGGAGCACTGCGCCGCGGGCTGCCCGTCCTGGCACCCGCCGCAGCGCTGCTCGTCCTGCTCCTGCTGCCGTTCTCGGCGCTGAACATCCCCGTGCTGCTGGACGGACCCGTCAACTCCCCCGGATCCCTTCAGCTGTTCGCGCTCTGCCTGCTCTTCGCGGGGCTCGCACTCAGCTACGACCTGATGTTCGGCCGTACCGGACTGCTCTCCTTCGGGCACGCCCTCTACGTGGCAGGCGGCGGGTACGGTACACAGCTGGCCATGACCCACCTCGGTCTGGCGCTGCTGCCCGCCGCGCTGCTCACTCTGGCCGCCTGGACCGCGCTCGCCGTCCTCATCGGCGCCGTCTCGCTTCGCTCCGTCGCCCTCGGACCGATCGGGTTCGCCATGGTCACCCTGGCCTTCGCGCAGGCCGGAGCGATCTGGGTGGAACGCAACCCCGGCGGCCTGACCGGTGGCGAGGAGGGCCTGACGCTGAGCACCGAGGGCGTGCCCGCGGCGCTGGTCGGGGTGCAGAACACGGTCAACGTCTACTGGCTCGCCCTCGGCTACCTCGCCCTGGTAGCCGCCGTCGTGTGGACGGCCACAGCGCGGCCGATCGGCCGGACTTGGCAGGGCATCAGGGACAATGAGCAGCGGGTCGCGGTCCTCGGCCGCAGCCCCTTCGCGTACAAGCTCGCCGCCTTCACCCTGGCCAGCGCACTGGCCGTGCTCGGCGGCGCCCTGCACCTGCTGGTCACCGCAGGCGCCACTCCCCGCACCAGCACCCCCGACTTCACCCTCACGCTCCTGGTGATGGTGGTGCTCGGCGGCAGCGGTACCCGTTGGGGACCGGTCGTCGGCGGTGTCCTGTTCACCTATCTCGACCAGCGGCTGCCGGGCTGGGACCTGGGCGTGGAACCCATGCTCGTCCTCGGCACACTGTTCGTGGTGGCCGTCTATGTGGCCCCGGGCGGCCTGGCCGCACTGGGCAGAGGGAGGAAGTCCGCATGACCACGCGTACTGCGCAGGAACTCGCCGTCCCGGTGCGAGGAGGCGACCTCGCCGTGACCCGGTGGCCCGGCGAGGGGCCCGCGGTCATCGCCTTGCACGGCATCACTGCCAACGGCCTGGCCTTCGGCGCCGCCGCCGAGCAACTCGGCGACGTCGACCTGTACGCCCCGGACCTGCGCGGCCGGGCCCACAGCGCCGGACTGCCGGGGCCGTACGGCATTCCCGCCCACGTCGAGGACATCCTCGCCCTGCTTGACTGCCTGGGCCTGCGACAGGCGCTGCTCGTCGGCCACTCGCTCGGGGCCTTCATCGCCGCGGTGGCCGCCGCGCGGCACCCGGACCGCTTCCCCCGGGTGGTCCTCGTCGACGGCGGTCTCGGCTTCCCAGTCCCGGGAGGCGCGGACATCGACGAGGTCATCGAGTCCGTCATCGGACCCGCGATGCGCCGGCTCAAGGAGACCTTCCCGAATCGCGAGGCATACCACACACACTTCCGCGAGCACCCGTCCCTCACCGCCCACTGGGGCCCGCACATCCAGGCATACGTGGACCGCGATCTGGCCGGCGAGCCCCCCGAGATGCGCAGCAGCTGCGTCCTGGACGCGATCCGGGCCGACGGCGCGGGCCCCCTAGGCGACACTGAGACGCTGGCCGCCATCCACCAGCCCCAGGTGCGCGGCACCCTGCTGTGGGCACAGCGCGGAGTGATGAACGAACCCCAGGGCTTGTACGACGAGGGACGCCTCGCCACGGGCGACCTCGATCCGGACCGGATCGCCACCCGCCGGATCGACGACACCAACCACTACACGATCCTGTTCGCAAAGAACGCGACGGCAGCCATCGCGGAGGCGGTGCACGCAGAGCTGAAGCAGATGTAGCACCACCTCCGCCCCGGGTTACGAGCAGGGCCTTCCGCGCCGAGCCGGAAGCGGGACAGCCCCCCAAGGCTCCCTGAGGCGGCATCAGGATGCGTTCAGGGACGGCCCCTGACCGGCGGCCGACGGCGAGCTGACCGCACACATCTCGCCCTCGGTCGCCCTCTCACGCCTGCGGGGGCACTCCACCGGAACTTCACCATTCCCGTCTCGGCGACGGCTCAACACCGGCTCAACACCGGCTCAACACCGGCTCACTGACGGCGTATCACATCTGGCCCACTTGGCGATCTCCGTCTGACTCCGGCGTTGGTGATCAAGGTCAGGAGGGAAGGTGATCCACGTGGAAGACGGCGCAGAGATCCACAGGCTGCACCGGGCCGAGCAGATGCCGATCAGGGCGATCGCGAGGCATCTGGGCATCTCGGGCGGGCTTTTGGGGCCTCGGAGCGTCAGACAAGCGTCACGGCCGACGCGGGCGCCGGCATCTTCGCGGGCTTTCTCTCCGCTCCTGTGGCCACAGGAAGGAGACCGCACCCGGCCCTGGACGCCATGTGGGGCGGCCTGGGGAGCGGGTGCAGTCAGGGCGGCCACGCACGACCTGGCCACTTGCCGTGACAAGACCGTCACCGCAACGCGGTTTCACGGTCCGGCTCGGCGTCGATGAAGCAGCCGGCGGACCTCGCTGTGCACGGAGGGCAGCCTGATGGTCGTCGACCTCGTCGGATCAGGTGTAGGGCAGTCGGAGGGTTGACAGGTCGCCGGTGCCCAGCGTGCTGGGGGCGTTGCCCAGGGCGTTCCAGACCTTGATCCGTACGGTTCCGTTCTTCAGGTCGCAGAGGGTGCCGGTTGCGGAGGCCAGTCCGGCTTTGTCGGCGTAGTGCTCCCAGCCGGGGAGCGGGTCGGTGGCGAAGTACCGGTAGGTTTCGACGCGGTCCCATGTGCCGTCGCCGGGGCAGTCGTACGACACCTGCATCTGGACGGCGTTGCCGATGGACTGCTCGGCGTCGACGGCCAGATCGAACTGGGTGGTCCCTCCGGCGTACTTCAGGTCGAGCCCGGAGGCGGTGAAGGTCAGCGGCTTGTACGGGCTGCCGTCGTGGTTGACGCCGTCGGCCGACGTCACCGTCACACCGTCCGCGGTTCCGGCGGTTGCCGACAGCGTTCCGTCACCGCTCAGGTACAGCGTGGGCGACGAACCCGTGCCGCCGGGCGGCGTGGGCGTCGGAGTCGGGGTCGGGGTGGGTCCTGTGCTGCCGGGCCCGCTGCCGCCGCTCCAGGTGTGAGCGCCGGCGGTGACCGTCTTCCCGGCAGGTGCCTGCATGGTGGTTCCGTCGGAGAAGTGCACGGTGGTATCGGTAGCGGTGGTGTTGGCGGCGACGTAGGTGCGTTCGCCGTTCTTGGTGAAGACCGCGGCCAGCGGGTTGTCGGCGGTGACGGTGGTGTCCACGGTGCCGAGTGCGGCGAGGTTGCGGATCCAGTGGAAGGTGTGGGCCTTGCTTTCGCCTTCCTCGGAGGTGAAGGAGTTGTTGGCGCGGAAGTCGGCCAGGGCTGCGTCGCCGTCGCCGAGGGCCAGGTATTCGTACCAGATGTCGGGCCAGATGCCGGGCTGGGTCTTGCCGGCCTGGTCGAGCATCTCCTGGTAGTTGGCTCTGACGTAGGCGGGGTCGTCGCCGAGGTAGAGGTGGCCGCCGGTCACCGGCAGCAGGTTGATGCCCTGGATCTGTTCGGGGGCGCTGGAGAACCAGGTGGCATACGCGCCTCCGTTGCTCCAGACCATGCCGACCTCCTTGTGCGGGAAGTCGCTGGGGTAGACCTGGTGATGGGTGTCGAACCAGTAGTCCTCGATGGCGGCGGCCTGGGTGGTGTACATGTAGATACCGGCGTCCCGGACGGTCTTGTTCCCGGTGGCGATGCCCCACTGGATGAGCGCGTTGTCGAAGTTCATCCCTTCGGAGGAGGACTCCTGGTTGTTGCCCGCGGCGAACGAGCCGTGGCCGGAGGCCCAGTCATGTCCGGCGTAGACGTCGAAGTCCCGCAGGTAGGGGAAGCGCTTGTCGGCGCGGTCGTAGTTGTCGGCGTCCCGGATGAGCAGGTCGACCATCCCGCCGTAGTGGTCGGCGTCCGCCCAGGTGGGGTCGAACCTGGCCAGTGTCGCGGCCGCGGCGATGTAGTAGCCGTAGTGGAAGTGGTGGTCGTTCAGCTCCTGATCGGACCCGTAGGAGGCCGGATATCCGATCAGGGTGCCCCAGCTGCCGTCGTAGTAGAACAGGTGACCCGTCTTGCCCGGCGACGCGGTGAACCAGTCCGTGAGTTTGGACTTGATCGCGGACAGGGCGGCGTCGCGGACGTCGGTGTTGCCGGTCTGGTCGGCGATTTCCGCCAGGCGTGCGGCGCGTCCGAGGCCCTTGCCGGTCCAGTAGGTGTCGTCGCTCTGCTGGTGGGTCGGGTCGGCCTTCTCTGCGTTGAGGTAGTCCTGCAGTGTCGTGGCGTCCGCGCCGGAACTGTCGGCGACGGCTGGTATCTCGGGCAGCACCCCGTGGAAGACCATCGACGTCGTGAAGGACGTGATACCTGTGAGCACCTTCAGCGGGCCCCGGGAGGAGATGTACGTCTGCGGCAGCGGGCTGCCGTCGGCCAGGTGTCGCCACTGGTGCGGCAGCAGGGCCGCGACCGTGCCGGTTGCCGACCCTTCCAGGGCGGTGGTGGTGAGGCGGTACGTGGTGGTGACGGTGCTGTCCGCCTCGTCGTACCGGTAGGACACGGCCGTGCCGGTGACGTGGTTGTAGGCGTACTTGGCGTACTCGGTCGCGAGTGCGGCACGCTCGTCGGCCGAGGTGGACGGTGTGGTCGGCAGCACGGCGACGGAGAAGGAGTCCTTGCCGGCGAGCGAGGAGGTGAAGGTGGAGCCGTCGACCGACCAGGTGGCGCCGCTGGGGGCGAAGGCGACGTAGTCGTGTCCGTTGGCCGTGTAGCCGATCATCGAGCCGGAGTTGGACCAGACGTCCCCTGTCGCGTCTGAGGCGGCCTTGATCTGCGCATCACCGCCCGTAGCTCGGAAGTAGGCGAACGGAAGGCCGGAGCCGATGGTCGCCCGCAGGGTGTGCGTGCCGTCGCTGAGGCAGGGGCTGACGGTCCAGTCGCTCCAGTCGTCGACCTTCACCTCCGGGGCGGCCAGGCCGGAGACACCGGCGACGAAGTCCTCCTGGTAGTTGAAGTGGTACTCGCCCACGCCCTTGCCGCTGCCGGAGATCGTCGGCTTGGTGCTGTAGGAGACACCCAACCCGGCCGACTGGGCCCGGAAACCGAGCGGTTGCGCGAACAGCGGCTCGCCGTAGGCGCAGTTGGTGCGCTTCCACAGGATCGATGACCACCATTCGTTGGTGGGGACGGCACCCGACGGGGCGTTGGCCGTCACCCAGTGGCGCGGGTTGGTGGACAGGTCCGCGCACCCCGAGGGCAGCGGACCGGGTGCCGCGGTGGTGTAACTGCCCGCACCCACCGTGTCGGCACCGGCCGACGCGGAGTTGAGCACCGTGAGGACCGCGCCGAGCAGGGCAGCGACGGCCACGAACACCGCCACCCGCCGCCGGGACGCGAACCACAGCGCCGCTCTTAATGGCTGAACACCGTCTCTTGGCATGGGGACACCTTTCAGCAGGAGGCGAAACGTACGAACGACCGCGCCAGCGGGTTCGGCGGATCGCATGAGCGAATGACGCAACTTGACTTTCACATCCCAGGCCACGGCGTGGGGCAGCCCGTGATTTTTGTGGTTTGAGAGCGCTCTCAAGCTGGGGAGGCTAGAACCGTCCTACCGAGCCGTCAATACAAAATGGGCTGATCGTTCAACTGAGCGTCACTGAGCGATCTCGCGGACGACGTCACACATCTGGTCCACGACGCGCCCGCTCAGCTGCACAGCCGTGAGAGGGAACGGGCCACGACCGACTCTGAGCCACTTTCTGCGTCCCGGTGCCGAAGCGCCGGTACATCTCCCCAGCGGCAGATTCCGGTACGAAGGTATGCCGAGAGGCAACACGCCTGTTGCTGCGTCCCGGTTGCCGCGGACTGTCCGGGAGTCGCGTGACGGGACCTTCACACGCCACCGCGACCCGGCTGGACACATCGCCGCAGGCAAGGCCCGGGTCGGGAACATGGCAGGAGGTCGCGCGGGTTCCACCGGCGCGCGCCCGTCCTCGCCTTCGACTACAACGCCGTCGGCCACCTGCCGAACGGGGGCCCACCCAGCGGCACCATCGCCCACCGCTCGTCCGCTCCATGACGATGGGGGCCTCCGGGGGAGGTCCCCATCCGCGTGCGGTCACGCCTCGCTCCGGGCCTCGGGCAGGTCGTCGGTCGCCCCCGTCGAGCTGGACGGCGAAGCAGTCACCTTGCCGGCCCCCGTGCGGCGCTGGATCAGCACCGGGACGCTACGCGTACGGGTTCCTCGCCATCGGCCGGGCGTCGCGCCCGCCGGACGGCCGCCGGGCTGAACCGCCGTCCGGCGGGTGGCCTCAGCTGTCGGACGGACGGACGTCGTCACACTGGCCGACCGAGGCAGGTGGCGCGCTGGGGAAGCAGGTCCCGGGGACAGGGCCCGAATGGCCCCTTGGGGCGTGAGCGGGCAAGGGCAGAAGGTGGAACTGTGACGTCAGCCCATGCGTGGCCGTGCCCGTGCCCCCGCCCGGTGGTCAGGGTCGGGTGCTTCTCCGGCTCTGCGCCAAACCCATCCGCTGTGTGCCCGGAAGAGGGTCGGCGATGGTGACGGTCACTGCGCCGGCGCGGCCGGTGGCCGCGGGCCGCGCCGCCTCGGCGGCCGCCCGACCCACCGCAGAGGTGCTGCGCGATCTCGAGGTGACCGGCGGCGGCCTGTCGTCGGAGGAAGCGGAACGGCGGCTGAAGCGCTGGGGCCCCAACGCGGTCCACTCGCACCGCGCCCGGGCGTGGCTCGTCCTGTGGCATCAGATGCGGTCCCCGCTGCTGGGTCTGCTGGTGACCGCAGCCGCGGTCTCGTACTTCGTCGGTCAGCGCAGCGACGCGGTGATCATCGGGGCGATCGTGGCGCTCTCCGTCGGTCTGGGCTTCGCCAATGAATACCGGGCGGAGAGGACCGCCCAGGCGTTGCATTCTCCTCGTCGAGACCGGGAAACGGATCTTCTACCGGACCGCGCATGCACCGGCTCGCCCCCAACCAGCCTTCGGCCACCGGCATTTGCGTCGCCGTGCGGCACGGTTCAGCACCGTCAGCCGACTACCGCGACCGAGAGCCGTCCGCCGTCCGTCGGCGAACAGACCGCACCCAAGGGACGCCACCAAGTCCCGCACGTCACCAGTCCCTCGGACCCCAACTCGGTGATCCGCCGGGCGCCCCTGTATCCGAGCCGCCACGGGCGTTTGCCTGGCCTTCAAAAGCCGCCTCGAACCGGCTCCTTCTCCCTCACCGAGCGCACCCCCACCGGCTGATGGCCAAGGACCCATGCACGGGACAGTCAGGGCCGACTCTGCCGGTCCCGCGTCCAAGCCCGTCGCCCGCCCGCCGGGGGGCACGGGTAACACGCAGGCGACGCTGGCTGGCATACGGCCGCCCCGCATGCGGGGGCGTCGAAGCGGCCGACAGCGCGTGCCGCATGCGCCGGTCAATCTCCCTCCCGAAAAAACGGGAAGCCGCAGTGGCCAACGCATCCGGTCGCTGCGCCAGGCAATCACCGCAGCCGGCGGGCCGTATAGGGCCGGACGGCGGCTGCGCCCAGAGCCGCATCCTCCCCGCGTTCTGCGGCTGCGGCTGGATGCCCCGCTGGACCACGTCGCCGAGCAGCTGCGGGAACTGGCCTCCGCCGCCATGGCCTCCGCCCGCCACGTGGCTGCGTCGAAGACCGACTGTCACCGCCTCTGAGGCCGCAGGAGTTCCTGTCAGTGGCCCGGACGGTCAGCGCGGGGAATACGCAGTGCCAGCACGAATCCGATGAGGGCCAACGCGCCCATGCCGATGGCTGCCACGGTCAGCGCCTGCCCCCTGGCGCGGGCGTTGATCCGTACGAGCTCGTCGGCCGCCGCGCCCGTGACGCCCCGAGAGGCCAGCTTCGTACGGACGGCGTTGTCGGTCGCGGCGGTGATCTGAACCTGATGGTCGAGTGTCTGCTTGACAAGATGCTTCTGGTCGGAGGACAGGACGCTGCTGGCATCCGCCCCCGCCTCGAACGCAACGAGCAGGGCCGTGGTCACGAACGCGCCGGCGAGTGCGACTCCGAACGAACTTCCGAGATATCCGGCGGTGCGGGAGAGTCCCGTCACGTCGCTCACCTCCTCCGGCGGAGGCGCTGACTGGATGAGGTCGGTCACCGTAGTGGCCAGGCCCCGGCCGAGCCCGATGAGGAGGAGACCCGGAGCGAGTGCCAGGCCCATGGCCGACGCTTCCCGCTGACGCGGGTCGAACATCACGGCGATCGCGACGCAGCCGGCGGCCATGCAGAGGAACGCCCCCATCTGGGCTGTGCGGTGGGTCATCCGCCCGCTTCCAATGAGCCTGGCGGCCGTGGAGGCCGCCACCGTAAGCCCCACCGGCACCGTGATCAGCGTGACTCCGCTCCGCAGCGCGTCGAACCCCACGGTCGTCTGCAGGAAGACCGGCACCAAAAAGAGCATGCCGGTGGGGACCAGGATCTGCATCACCAGGGTCAGGGTCGCGACCCGGATCGTGCGGTTGCGCAGCACCGACAGCCGCACCAGCGGGTCTCTGCCGCGCCTGATCAGGTGGCGCTCCCATCCGGCGAACACGCCCAGGACCACCAGTCCCATGGCGGCGAGCAAAGGTACGGGTGACACCTGGCCACGGTGGAGCAGGGTGTTGCCGAAGACCTCGAAGTCCATCCGGTCCCTGAGCAGGCCGTACCGCCCCGCCAGGAGGGTTGCGATGACGAGCAGCCCGAATCCGGTGGCCGACAGCAGTGCCCCGAGGACGTCGAAGCGTTGTCCGGGGCGCACACCGGGTCGCCCGGGATCGACCGTCCGCCGCATGAGCAGCACCACGGCCAGCGTGATGACGGTTTCCATGAGGAACGACACTCGCCAACTGAAGTAATGGGTGATGAGGCCACCCACCACGGGGCCGGCCGCCGCTCCGATTCCCGCGGTCACACCGAGCGTGGACAGAACCTTTGTCCGGGTGGCCCCGGTGAAGGCCTCGGTGAGCATGGCCACCACCGCCGGAAGCATCAGCGCCACGCCGACCCCCTGGAGCGCGGACCAGCCGGCCAGCATGAACGGCAGACTCGGGCCGAGGGCGGTGAGCAGTGCGCCCAGGCCGAAGACCTCGCCACCGAGGACGAAGGTCCGCGGGTACCCGCGGCGTGCGCCGAGCTTGCTTCCGGTGATCAGACATGCGGCGACCACCAGGGCGTACAACGAGATCGCCGACTGCACGCCGGTCAGCGAGGTGTGCAGGTCCCTGACGATCGCTGACAGCGCTACGTTCATGGCGGTCGAGGTGTAGTTGATCAGGACGTTCTCAACGGAGAGAAGGACGAACAATGTCCTGAGGGCCTGGGGTGCGTCCTCCCCGACCGGTCCCCCGATCCGCCACGTTCCGTGTCGCCGTTCCACGATCCCGTCCTGCCGTCCGATCGCTTTTCCGTCCCCCTCCAGGTCCACGGTCCAGAGTGCACGTCCGGCACACCGCAGCCCAGCGGGACGCGCGCCCGCCGTCCGCTCCCCTCCACCTCGTGGACAACTCCCCCACGGCACAACTGCACCGGCCCCGGTCACCGGCTGGAGGACATCATCGGAGGGAACGCCGAGGCGCGAGCCCGGACTCACCGGCGACCGGGCGCCAGAGAGGACAGGACACGGCGTGCGAACCACCACACTGCACAGCACGGGCCCGAAGCCGGCGCCATCGGCCTTGGATGCATGGGCCTGAACCCCGGCATGGGCTTCGGCTACGACAGGAGGAGCCCACGGGACGACGCAACGTCAATCATGGTGATCCGCCAGGCAATCGACCTGGGCGCGACTCTGATCGACACCGCGGACGTGTACGGCCCGTACACCAACGAGGAGACGGTCGGCAGGGCGCTGGCGGGCGGCCGGCGCGGACGTACGGGCATCTGTCGACGGCAGCCTGCGGCGGCTCGACACCGATCACGTGGACCGGTATCAGCTGCAACGGGTGGAGGCAAGTCCCGCTGGAGGGAGACCCGGGGAGCGATGGCCAAGGTCGTGGCGGCCGGGAAGGCGCGGTGGATCGGCCTTTTTGAGGTGACCGTGGAGCAGGTCGAGCGGGCGAGGAGAGTGCACCCGGTGGCGGGGCTGCAGTCCGAGCTGTCGCCGGGACGCCAAGCCGCGGGTGAGCTCGCCCCACAGTATGAGCCGGCAACGGCCGCGCTCGTTGACCTGAGTGAATAGCCCTGCCCCGGGACGTGACCGCGCCATATCAGTGCGGAGGGGCGCCCTTCAGCGGCGCCGTCAGGACGAGGACGTTGTGCAGGAAGCCGGTCGGTGTCGGGTCTGCGGCGGTTGGCGCCGGGTGGTGACATCCCCCTCGACACCCCACCCAGGAAGAGAAAAATGGAAGGGGAAGAGCGGGCGTGGTGGCGGAGCGTCGGGGGATCGGGCGCCCTCAGACGTGCTACGCGTCAGCGGGGCCTCCGCGCCCCGCGCCAGTGCTGAGGTGAGCGCCGTGGGACCGGCAGACAGGCGGGGGAGCCGCGTTCGTCGGCCCCGTTCCCTCATTGTGCTCGTACTGTTGGCGTGCTTCGGCGACGGCACGCTGCGAGGTGCGGGGGATGCCTCCGCGTTCGCGGGCGAGGCGGGCGGCGAGTCCGCGCCGGTATCTGTCGGTCTCCTGCAGCGCCTCGAGCGCCACCCGAAAGGTCGAACGAACGTGGCGTCGAGTTCTTCCGGGCGGGGCGCGAGGGTTGTGCGCTGGGCGTGCCGCCACTGAGGGGACGTGGACGCACGGTGCGTACGGCTGCGGGCGGCCGACCCGGGGCCGGGATCCGGCTTGAGGACGGCGGCTAGGCGGTGGAGGTCCTCGAACCAGGCTACGTCCTTGATCCGCTGCGTGATGGTGCGCAGACCCGATGCGGTGTCGTCCCGGGCCGGTGCTCGTCCAGTGGGAGCCAACGCCACACCACAGACGCGGAGTCGGTGCGGGAGTACCACCGAGGGGATTCACGTAACCGCCCTGTAGGTGCGGCACAGTCCTTCGGCCGGCAGGCAGCCCCGGCCGTATTCGTGACCAGGCTCGTGACGAGCCTGGACGGCGTGCGCCAGGCCCCGACTGACCCGAACGCTGGGCTCCCGCGCGCGTCGGCCCGGGCGAGCCCGGCGGGTACGTGGTGGCCGGGTTAGCGTCGACCGACATGCGACGTGGGAGTACGGAGGTATTGCGGTGCCGACGGTTCGGTCACGCACCAACGCGACGACCCTGCCCATCGTCCTCGGCCTTTCCCTCGCTTTCACAGTCACGGTCGTCGACCCGTTGGTCCTCAGCCTGAATCTGCCGCAGGTGAGCCGGGCCCTTGATGTCCCGGCGCAGGCCCTCGGGCTGCTGGCCGGAGCGGCGACGCTGGTGATGGCCTCCGCCGTCCTCGCCGCGGGCAGTCTCGGGGACATCTTCGGGCTCAAGCGGCTTCTGATGCTGGGACTGGTCGTCGTCACGGTCGTCGACCTGCTTTCCATGCTCTCCCCCAGCTACGGCTTCCTGCTCGCGATGCGCTTTCTGGACGGGCTGGGGATGACCGCGCTGCTGGCAGTGCCGCTGGCCCTGCTGAAAGTGTCGGTACCGCCAGAGAAGCGGCCGCTGGCCATCGGCGTCCTGATGGCCGTCACAACGATCTTGTGCGGAGTGATCCCCACGTTCACGGGCTGGGCGGTGGCGGCCGTCGGCTGGCGGTTACTGTTCCTGATCGCCCCCCTGCTGTGCCTGGTTTCGCTCTGGTTGACGGCCCGGTACGTCTCCGAGTCACCCGTCCAGCAGGGCCGTCACCTGGACGTGGTGGGTGTGACCCTGATCGGCGCCGCCCTGCTGGCCCTCGTCGTCGGCCTCGCGGCGGCGCAGAACGGCATCTCCCGACCCGAGGCCTGGGTGCCGTTCGTGGTCAGCACAGTCGTCGCCCTGTGCTTCGTGCTCCACGCACGTCAAACTCCCGAACCTGCCCTTGACCTGGCGCTGTTCCGCAGCGCACCGTTCAGTGTGGCCTTGGCGGCGACCCTCACGCTGAATTTCCTTGCCGCCGGACTCAGCATCGTCCTGGGGCAGTTCGGAAGCATCGTGCTGTCGCTGTCCCCCGAGGCCATCGGCTTGCTGTACCTGCCCGGTACACTGCTGATCGCCGGTGCCGTGATCCTGGCCGGGAGCCTGGTGGGCAAGTACACCCCGCGGCCGGTGATGGTCACCGGCCTGCTGGTGATGACGGCAAGCGGGCTGCTGATGGCGGGCACCGCGGGCCCAGCGATGGCGGTGTGGCTGCTCGTGCCGGCCACATGGCTGTGCAACCTCGGGTCTCTGGTCACCTCCACATCGGTGTCCGAGACGGTGCTTTCCCAAGCACCGCCCGGGCATTCCGGCACGGTGGCCTCCGTTCAGATGGCCTTCGCGATGACTGGCTCTGCGTTCGGGCCCACCGTCTACGTTCTGCTTTTCAACTTCTTCTTCCAGCACGAGTGGCTGGCGGACGCAAAGTCACGCGATCTGTCGGTGAGAAAAGCCGAACAGGCCGTGGATGCCGTGCGCAGCGGGATGGCGCAGAACCCAGGTGGCAGCGGATATGACCCGAACTTGCTCCGACAGGCTTCAGGACTGAAACTCGGACTGGACTTCACCGACGGACTGCGACTTACCATGCTGGCGGTCAGCATCCTGCCCCTCATCGTGGCGACGATGGCTTTTATGCTGATGCCTCGCTGCAAGGAGTCTCGAGCGTAGGGCTCGGCTCAGGGCGCAGGGCCGCTCCATGCCGGATTCGCGCGTCGCGCGGGCAGGGCCGGCTGGTTCCGCAGGCAGGCAAGGCCCCGTGGAAACATGGGAATTTCGAGGGCGAAGCACAGTCGGCTCTGCGGTTCAGGTCGGCAATGGGGTGTCCTCGCTGATGTACTACTCGTCGACGCATCGCTCAACGGAAAGCCTGACCTCAGGGTGGTCAGCTCGCCACCGTTCCCGGGGTGAGCCCGCACACCGCCGAGGCGATCCTCGCCGAGATCGGCGCCGACATCAGCCGCTTCCCCTCGGCCGGCCACCTCGCCTCCTGGGCTGGGGTGTGCCCCGGCAACGAGCCCGCGGGCAAGAGCCCCTCGGGCCGCACCCGTCCCGGCGATTGATCCCTGGCTGAAGGGCGTGCTGGGCCAGGCCGCGATCTCCGCCTGCCGCACCAGGGCCACCTACCTCGCCGCCCGCTACCGACGCCTGGTCGCACACCCTCATTTCGATCTGGCACATGTTCACCCACGACATCGAGTACACCGACCTCGGCGGCGACTACTTCCTCGAACGCACTGGCAAGACCCGCGCCAACGCGCCGTCTGGTCAGCCGGCTCAACCGCCTCGGTCATCAAGTCAACCTCCAGCCCGTGGAGGCCACATGAACGATCCTGACCTGCACAGACGGGGGATTTTCGGACCAGCGGTCGAGTCGTCGCGGGGTGTCGAGCGGCCAAGTGTCCCAAGCCACCGGGGGCAACAGTCTTAAGAAGCCGTATCTCAACCGAATGTGATCCCTTGATTTCTGCTGGTCATGCATGGTCTCGTTCGGGGTGAGGGAGGCATGGGGCGTCTTGTGTC
>NZ_JBVHLX010000019.1:0-84023 GCF_055558775.1 Streptomyces sp. NPDC025638
GCGTTCGCGGCGCGGGAGACCTCGTCCTTCAGCTCGGTGTAGGTGATCGAGCGGCTGTCGCCGGGCTCGCCCTCGAAGTGGATCGCGACCCGGTCGCCCAGGCCGGCCTCCACGTGCCGGTCCACGCAGTTGTAGGCGACGTTGAGCCGGCCGTCCTTGAACCACTTCGCGAACGGCGGGTTCGACCAGTCCAGCGTCTCGGTCGGCTCGGTGGCCCAGGTCAGCCGGCGGGCCTGCTCGGCCCAGAAGCCGAGCCTGTCAGCCTTGGCCTGTTCATACGCCTCCGCCGTGACATTGGCGTGCGCGGCCAGCTCGGCGGGCGGCGCGAACCTGCGCTCCTCCTTGAGCAGGTTGGCCAGGCTTTCGTTGCTCACGACATCTCCCTTTCCAAGGGTGTCCGTTGTGTCCCAGGCCACAGCTCATCAGACCCGGGGGTCCGATGACAAGGGTCGACCTGAAATTGGTTTAGACCTGTCTGGATGGTCCACCACCCCTGTACACGGATGCCGACCAAGGCCGGGTTCAGCCTCCTGACCTTCGTTGTGACGGCTACCGCGGGCTGCCGGGGCACCCATGTGTCACCCACATGGGCGCCCTGCACGGTGCCGGAGCCCCCGGGTGTGCGGCCGCCGGTCATGCACCGGCACACCGTGGCCGCACCCGGGTCCGGTCCGCCGGTCCGGTCACGCCGGGCTGGGCAGCTCCTCCGCCCCCGTCACGTGCTCGAACACCGCCTCGTCGCCGACCGTGCCGCCGAGCAGATACGCCTGCGCCTCGCCCACGTGGAAGTACATCCCGTGCAGCTCCAGCGCACCGTCCGCCAGCGCCCGCGCCACCGAGTCGTGTGCGCGCAGATGCTCCAACTGCTGGACCACGTTGGTCAGGCAGAGCTGTTCCACCGCGTCGGCCGCCGCCCGCCCGGCCAGCCGTGCCCAGGGCCGGCTGTCGTCCGCCATCCGCTCCAGGCTCGGCAGGCCGTGTCGCAGCCACCGCTTGAGGGGGGTCGGCTCGCCCCCGGGCTCGGAGCCCAGCAGCGCCTGCATGGCCCCGCACCCGGAGTGCCCGCACACCGTGATGGAGCGCACGTTCAGCACGTCCACCGCGTACTCGATCGCGGCCCCCACGGAGTCGTCACCGCTCTCCTCGCCCGGCAGCGGCACCAGGTTGCCGACATTGCGGACGACGAAGAGGTCGCCGGGCCCACTGGAGGTGATCATCGACGTCACGAGCCGGGAGTCGGCGCAGGCGAGGAAGAGCTGGGAGGGCCGCTGCCCCTCCCGCGCCAACCGCGCCAGCTCGTGCCGCACCAGCGGGGCGGTGTTGCGCTGGAACGCGCTGATGCCGCGGGCCAGTTCATGCGCGCTGGATGTGGCATCGGGGCCGGAAGCCGACATGGAGCCGGAGCCGGAGTCGGAGCCGTCAACGGAGGTGGCCTCGGCGTCGGAGGCGGCCTCGGCAGCGGTGCCGTTGCCCGGTTGGGTCGCTCCCTCCGGGCCGTCGGTCCCGTCGGGCTCCGGCCGTCTGCCCGCACCACCGCTCGGTCCGCCGCCGGACGGCATGTCGCACTGGTGGTTGCGCCAGGGCGTCCAGGGCCGGCAGCGGCATCCGGCGGACGGCGTCGGCTCGGCGGTCCTGAGCCCGGTGCGGCGGCCGGTCAGTTCGGCCGTCCCGCCCTGCGCGGTGTGTGCGTTCTGCCAGTCCTGCAGTGACTCGTACGCCGCGTGGTCCATGAACGAACCGTCCAACTCCACGACGGCGCACGCGCCTTGGGGTACGAGATGCAGGGCCCGGCTGAGCCGAGGCACCGCGAGGAACGTCAGCTGTCCTCGTACATGTACGTGATGGACTCCTTCCTTCTCTTCGTGCGTGATACGGGTGCGAGCGAGGCGGTGCAGAGCGAGGGCGACGGCCACGGCGACGCCGAGCGCCACGCCCTCCAGGACGCCCAGGAAGACCACGCCGAGTGTGGTGGCGGCGTACACCAGTACTTCGCGGTGGCGGGTCACCGCACGGATGTGGTGCAGGGACACCATCTGGATGCCGACGGCCATCACCAGGGCGGCGAGCGAGGCGAGCGGGATGAGGTCGAGGACCGGGACCATCAGCAGCGCGGCGACTACTACGAAAACGCCGTGCAGCATCGTGGAGTTCCGGCTCACGGCACCGGATTTCACATTCGCCGAACTTCGCACGGCCACGCCCGCGACCGGCAGTCCGCCCAGTGCTCCGGAGACGCAGTTGGCGGCGCCCTGCCCGAGCAGCTCCCGGTCCAGGTCGGAGCGTCCGACCTGGGGCCGCGGTCCGGGGCGGCGGGCGACCAGCTTGTCCACGGCGACCGCGCCGAGCAGTGACTGCACGCTGCACACCAACGTGGTGGTGAACACGGCGGCGGCGATGCCGAACACCGGCCCCTCGGGCAGTCCCGCCAGGGCGTGGCTGCGCCAGGACGGCAGGTCGACCTTGGGCAGGGTGAGCGCGGCGAGGGAGGCGGTCGCGGTGGCAGCGGCGACGGCGACGAGGGCGGCCGGGATCTTGCGCAGCAGGCGTCCGGGACGGCCGGGCAGGCGCGGCCAGACCAGCAGCAGGGTCAGGGTCAGCGCGCTCATCGACACGGCGGCGGGCTGCAGGGCCGCCAACTGGGCGGGCAGCGCGAGGATGTTGTCGAGGACGGAGCTCTGGGGAGTGCCGCCGAGGACGATGTGCAGCTGGGCGACGGCGATGGTGACGCCGATGCCGGCGAGCATGCCGTGCACGACGGCCGGGCTGACGGCGAGGGCGGCGCGAGCCACGCGCAGGCAGCCGAGGCCGAGTTGGGCGAAACCGGCGAGGACGGTGATGCCGCACGTCGTCCGCCATCCGTAGCGGTGGATCAGATCGGCGGTGACGACGGTGAGTCCGGCGGCGGGGCCGCTCACCTGGAGCGGGCAGCCGCCGAGCCGCCCGGCGACGAGTCCGCCGACGGCGGCGGCGACGAGTCCCGCCTGGAGCGGGGCGCCGGTGGCGAGGGCAATGCCCAGTGACAGGGGCAGGGCGATCAGGAAGACCGCGATCGATGCCGACAGGTCGGCGCCCGCGAGGTGGAAGCGGCGGGGCGGGACCGGCGGTGGGCTGTGCGGTTGGTGGGGGTGCTTGGTCCGGGTCGGGTCGGCGGTGCGGACTCCGGCCGATCGGGCAAGGCCGAGGGCCTGGGTGGATGCGCAGACTGACATGTTTTCCCGTCTCCTCCGGGGCGGCGCGGTCGCGATGGGGGTGGCCCCGTCGAGGTGACGGGGTGGGTCGCGGCCATGGGTCACGGCGTGCAGCGGCGGGATGAAATCAACGCTGGGTAAATAGATCGTAATGCAGAGTAAAGGTCATGCATGGACTTTCAGTGCAAATGGTGCAGAGATTCACCCGCTGGGATGAACCGAGCATTTCATCGGCTTGTCGTACTAATTCCTTCTCGGTCCCGTGGGACCTTGGCGGCGCTGTCGGCACACCCCGGCAGATCACCAGACAACGCCCGTATCGGCGTTGGCCTGAGAGAAGGAAGAAGGTGGGCGGAACATGGCCGCCAACCAGAGGATCGCCGCGGGCGCCATGGCCGCCGCGGCCTGTGCGGCGTCGCTCGCCGGTTGCGCGAGCGACGCCGACGGCTCCAAGGAAGGAGCATCCGGACCTCGGCAGGGCGCTGCCGCGCCCCAGAGCATGGTCCGCCTGATCGGCGACGGCTCCACCGCGTACACCGGCGCGCAGCCGCACCTGCCCAGACCCGAGCGGCTCAAGCCCGGTGAGAAGCCTCCGCAGTTCGTGGTGTTCTCCTGGGACGGAGCGGGCGAGGACAGCCAGAAGCTGTTCTCCCACTTCCGCAAGGTCGCCAAGGCCAACCACGCGACCATGACGTACTTCCTCAGCGGCGTGTATCTGCTGCCGGAGGAGAAGCGCGACCTCTACCGGCCCCCGCAGCACTCGCCGGGCCGGTCCGACATCGGCTTCAACGACGAGAAGGGCATCGCCGACACCGTCCGGCAGTTGCGCCTCGCCTGGCTGGAGGGCAACGAGATCGGCACCCACTTCAACGGCCACTTCTGCGGCAATGACGGCGGCGTCGGCCAGTGGTCGGTGGACGAGTGGAAGGACGAGATCACCCAGGCCAAGCAGTTCGTGAAGAACTGGAAGACCAACTCGGGCCAGACGAAGGCGCCGCCGCTGCCCTTCGACTACGACAAGGAGCTCATCGGCGCCCGCACTCCGTGTCTGGAGGGCCAGAAGAACTTCATCAAGGCGGCGAGCCAGTTGGGCTTCCGCTACGACACCAGCGGTGTCAACAACCAGCTCTGGCCGAAGAAGAGAGACGGGCTGTGGGACCTGTCGATGCAGCTCGTGCCCTTCCCCGGGCACACCTACGAGCAGTTGACCATGGACTACAACTTCATGATCAACCAGTCCGGCACCTCGACCCAGGGCGACCCCGACAAGTACGGCTACTGGGGCGACCAGATGCGTGACGGTCTGCTGAAGGGCTTCTACCGGGCCTACGACGGCAACCGCGCGCCCCTGGTCATCGGCAACCACTTCGAGCACTGGAACGGCGGCACCTATATGCGTGCCGTCGACGAGGTCGTCGAGCAGGTCTGCAACAAGCCCGAGGTGCGCTGCGTCTCCTTCCGGCAGCTCGCCGACTGGCTGGATGCCCAGGATCCGCAGACCCTGTCGAAGCTGCGCACCCTGGAGGTCGGCAAAGCCCCCAGGCAGGGCTGGGCGTCCTTCCTGTCGAACCGCTCCGCCCCGGCCCCGAAGGGGGCGCCGGGGGCACCGGCGATCGGGCGGTAGCCGTCGGACGGGCAGCAGCCGTCAGGCAGGGGTGGCGACACCCTCGCTGAGCACGAACCCGGGGTCGATCTGTGCCGCCAGGTCGGCCCCGGTGCGTTCATTGCCCCACGAGTGGGCGTTCTTCAGGTGGAAGTGCACCATCTGGCGCGTGTAGCGCTCCCAGTCCCGCAGGTCGTACGTCGCGTCGGCGGCGACCCGAAGGGTGCGCAGGGCACGGCTGTTGGTGTCCTCCAGGAGGTCGAACTG
Source organism: Streptomyces sp. NPDC025638 (assembly GCF_055558775.1). NCBI lineage: Bacteria > Bacillati > Actinomycetota > Actinomycetes > Kitasatosporales > Streptomycetaceae > Streptomyces > Streptomyces sp. NPDC025638. Next base: position 5,059 of record NZ_JBVHLX010000019.1, read on the forward strand.
CGGCGGCCGGCCCTTCTCCATGGCACGCACCCAGTCGGAGTGCCCCACCGTCACGAGCAGGTCGTCCCCGACCTCCGCGCGCAGGAAGTCGATGTCGTCCTGCCCCTGCACCTTGTTGCCGACGACCTTCAGGACCACACCGAAGTCCTGGGCGTACTCCTTGTACTGGCGATAGACGGAGACCCCCTTCCGGGTCGGCTCGGCCACCAGGAACGTGATGTCGAAGCGGGTGAACAAGCCGGAGGCGAAGGAGTCCGAGCCCGCCGTCATGTCGACCACGACATACTCGTCGGGGCCGTCGACCAGGTGGTTCAGGAACAGCTCCACCGCTCCCGTCTTGGAGTGGTAGCAGGCGACTCCCAGGTCGGCGTCGGTGAAGGAGCCGGTGACCATCAAACGGACGGCGCCGCCGTCGAGTTCCACCGGCCGCGCGCAGGCGTCGTACACCGGATTGGGCTCCCGCACCCGGACCAGTCGCGAGCCCTCGCCGGGCGGGGTCGTCTTGATCATCGTCGCGGTGGAGGCGATGCGCGGGTTGGCACCGCGCAGGTACTCCTTGATCAGCGTCAGTCGCTGGCCCATCGCGGGCAGTGCGGCCATCTGTGCGTCGTCGAGGCCGAGCGCGGGGCCCAGATGCTGGTTGATGTCGGCGTCGATGGCGACGACCGGCGCGCCGGCGGCCGTCAGGTGGCGGATGAAGAGGGAGGAGAGCGTCGTCTTGCCGCTGCCGCCCTTCCCGACGAAAGCAATTTTCATGTTCACAAAGGGTAGTGGTCCGATTGCTCTGCGTGGCGGGCCGAGTGAAGAAGACCACTCCTTCGTGGGGTGGCACCATGGGGTGCGTAATGTCGTACTCATGAGTACGACAGGCGCGACTTCCGATCCGCTCGCAGCCTTGGGCTCGCTACCCGGTGTGGCCGAGTCCGTGGAGTCCGTGCGCAAGGCCGTGGACCGGGTCTACGGGCACCGGATCATGCGTCGCCGCAGCAACGAGATCACCTCCGAGGCGGCCCTGCGCGGCGCCCGGGGTTCCGCGGCGCTGTCCGGTGCCGACTGGGCCCTGGAGGAGGTGCGGCGGCGCACCGACTTCAGTGGCGACGATGAGGCACGCGTCGTGGGTGCGGCCCTGCGGCTGACCGCCGAGGCGGGCCAACTGCTGTCCATCTGGCGGCAGTCGCCCCTGCGGGTGCTGGCCCGGCTGCACATGGTGGCCGCCGCGGGCACCGGCGACGAGGTCGGCCGGCCCCGTGGGAACGGCGAGCCGGTCGACGAGCCCCTGGTCGAGCTGGCGCTGCCGGACGCGGACGAGGTGTCCGGACGGCTGGAGGGCCTCTCACAGCTGATCATCGCGGGGAGTTCCGCGCCCGCGCTGGTGACGGCGTCCGTCGTGCACGGCGAGTTGCTCGCGCTGCGCCCCTTCGCCTCCCACAACGGTCTGGTGGCGCGCGCCGCCGAGCGGATCGTCCTGATCGGCAGCGGTCTGGACCCGAAGTCGGTCTGCCCGGCCGAGGTCGGGCACGCGGAGCTGGGCCGCGCCGCGTATCTGGCGGCGCTCGACGGCTATGTCGCCGGCACTCCGGAGGGCATGGCGGCCTGGATCGCGCACTGCGGCCGGGCGGTCGAACTGGGTGCGCGCGAGTCCACGGCGGTGTGCGAGGCGCTGCAGCGCGGCGCCGCCTGAGAAGGCCGGGAAAAGGGTTGCGGCGGTACGAGTTTTCGTACCGCCGCTGGCATGCGCGCCGAGTTACCAAGCGTCCTCGATATGTCGCCCATCAGGTCGGGTACTTTGCCCGTCACCTGGTGTGGCTGGCCCGTAATCGACGGGTCGACGTCGCGTGGGTGCCCGGTGTTCATGCGTCGGTCCGTGGGCCAAATGCGTTTTAAAGGTGATCCTTTCGGATGTCCTTTGGTCTCGCGGGCCGTTAAATCCTTTGTACTGCAAGCCCGGAGCAAGCGGAACCCCTGGCTGTAGTTCTTTACTTTTGGGATCAAATATGCGTTAAACGGGCGCCGATATGCCGAACCAATCCGGAGTGGCGGTGAAATGCCAGGTCAGGCGACCGAGCTCCGGCGTCGGCTGGCGTACCAGACGAGGCCCGCGGTGGCGGCCGCGGCACCTATGGCCGCCGCCGCGACCAGCGCCGGCCGCGGCGGTACGGAGAGCACGGGGAGCCGCTGCTTGAGCCGGACCGGGCGGTGGAAGTCCAGAATCGGCCACCCGCGCGAGAGTGCCTCACGGCGCAGGGCCCGGTCCGGGTTCACCGCATGCGGATGCCCGACCGTCCTGAGCATCGGCAGGTCGGTCGCCGAGTCGCTGTAGGCGTAGCAGCGCTCCAGGTCGTAGCCCTCGGACTCGGCGAGCTCCTTGACCGCCTCGGCCTTGGTCGGGCCGTACGCGTAGTACTCCACTTCTCCGGTGAAGCAGCCGTCGTCGCCCACGACCATGCGGGTGGCCACCACCCGGTCGGCGCCGAGCAGCTCGCCGATCGGCTCGACCACCTCGGCACCCGACGTGGACACGATCACGACGTCGCGGCCGGCCCGGTGGTGCTCCTCGATGAGGGAGGCGGCCTCGTCGTAGATGATCGGGTCGATCAGGTCGTGCAGGGTCTCGGCGACGATTTCCTTCACCTGCTGGACGTTCCAGCCGCGGCACAGCGCGGACAGGTACTCGCGGGTGCGCTCCATCTGGTCGTGGTCCATGCCGCCGACCAGGAAGACGAACTGGGCATAGGCGGTACGCAAGGCGGCCCTGCGGTTGATCAGTCCGCCTTGGTAGAACGACTTGCTGAACGTGAGCGTGCTCGACTTCGCAATGACCGTCTTGTCCAGGTCAAAGAAGGCCGCTGTGCGGGGCAAGGAGTGGTTTTCCACGACCCAGAGCATAGGCGCCCACCATTCGGCGTAAGGTGGGGCGTGTGGGTTTGCCTGAGAGGGCTCTCGGGTACACCATGGAAGTCACGGATCGTTCGCGACCGTGCTAACCCGGCCCGACTCCTCCCCCCCCGAGTCGGCCGTGGGGACGACCCCCGCTCTCCCCCCCGGCGGGGGTCGTCGCATGTCCGGGTGGGTTTTCCCGTTCTCCAGGCGGTCGCGAGACCGCGGCAGGGCGGCTTCGGCCGCCTCTTGAGTCTGCGCATGATCGGTCACTGAGTGTAGTCGTGGCGCTGCTCTGCGGAAGTCGCACAGGGAACCGTGCAGGGGTCACCGGTATGGGTGACTGCGATATTCACAGCCGCTGAGTTGTCCACAGTTTTCGACCAAGATCCACACGATTTCCGGGATCGCTGCACTGTGATTCCAACGCGCAACGCTCGCGGCGAGTTCATGGCCGGTTCCGTTTGTCGGGGCGCGTATGGCCGGTTCGTATCGGCCGTTCATATGGAGGCCGGATGCCGGTTCTTCACACGTCCGGGAATCGCGTGGCCGCAGAGGGCTGCGCGGGACATGCAGCGAAGGGGGAGCACACGTGGCCGGAACCGTCACTCACGATCCGCCGCCCGACACCGGAGGGCGCCCGGGACGGCCGCTGATCATCACCGAGGACGCCGGGCTTCTCGACGATCTGCTGCGCCTGTGCGCGGCGGCCGGCGCGACACCCGAGGTCCACCACGGGGTACCGGAACCCAGAGGCACCTGGGAGGCGGCGCCGCTCGTCCTGGTCGGTGATGATGCGGCGCGGCGGGTGCGCGGGGCCGCGCGCCGACGAGGAGTGGTCCTGGTGGGCCGCGACCAGGACGACTCGGGGGTATGGAAACGGGCCGTCGAGATCGGCGCGGACCACGTCCTGATGCTCCCCGACGGCGAGCAGTGGCTGGTCGACCGCATCGCCGATGTCGCCGAGGGCGTCGGCCGCCCGGCGCTCACCGTGGGCGTCATCGGGGGCCGCGGCGGGGCCGGCGCCTCCACGCTCGCCTGCGCGCTCGCCGTCACCTCGGCGCGCGAGGGCCTGCGCACCCTGCTCGTGGACGCGGATCCGCTGGGCGGCGGACTCGATGTACTCCTCGGCGGTGAGACGGCCGAGGGCCTGCGCTGGCCCGCCTTCGCCGCCTCGCGCGGCCGGGTCGGCGGCGGCGCCCTGGAGGAGTCGCTGCCCCGGCTCCACTCCCTGAGGGTGCTCAGCTGGGACCGCGGTGACTGTGTCGCCATCCCGCCCCCGGCGGTGCGGGCGGTCCTCGCGGCCGCCCGGCGGCGTGGCGGCACGGTGGTCGTCGATCTGCCGAGGCGCCTGGACGACGGGGTCGCCGAGGCCCTCGCCCAGCTCGACCTCGCGCTCCTCGTCGTCCCCGCAGAACTGCGCGCCGTCGCGGCGGCAGGACGGGTGGCGTCCGCCGTCGGCATGGTCCTGCGCGACCTGCGGGTGGCGGTACGGGGACCGTACGCACCGGGTCTGGACGACCGCGAGGTGGCCAGACTGCTCGGGCTGCCGCTGGCCGGAGAGGTGCCCGTCGAATCGGGACTGCTGCGTCCGTACGAGACCGGGAAACCGCCCGGAGCCGCCGGCCGCGGGCCGCTGGCGCGGTTCTGCAAGGGCTTCTGGGAGCGGACGCTGGTGGAGGCGGGTGGCGTCGCATGAGGACGCTGCCCGGACCCGGCCTCGATCCGGCGGACGGCCCGGAACTGCTCGACGGTGTACGGCGGTGGCTGGCCGAGAGCGGCGCCGAACCGACACCCGCGCGCGTGGCCCAGGCGCTGCGCGAACAGGGGCGGGTGCTCGGCGACGCCGAAGTCCTCGGCGCGGCCGCCCGATTACGGTCCGAACTGGTCGGCAGCGGACCACTGGAGCCGCTGCTCGCCGACCCGTCGGTCACCGACGTCCTGGTGTCGGCCCCGGACCGGGTGTGGGTGGACCGCGGCGGCGGCCTCGAGCGGACCCCGGTGACCTTCCCCGACGCGGCGGCGGTACGACGCCTCGCACAGCGCTTGGCCGCGGTGGCCGGACGCCGGCTGGACGACGCGCGGCCCTGGGCGGACGCCCGGCTGCCCGACGGGACCCGGCTGCACGCGGTGCTGCCCCCGGTGGCCGTCGGCTGCACCTGCCTGTCCCTGCGGGTCGTACGGCCACGGGCGTTCACGCTCGACGAACTGGTGACGGCGGGCACGGTGCCGCCCGGCGGGGACCGCGTCCTCGGCGCGCTGCTGCGGGCGCGGCTGTCCTTCCTGATCAGCGGCGGCACCGGCAGCGGCAAGACGACCCTGCTGAGCGCGCTGCTCGGACTCGTCGGACCGGGCGAACGCATCGTGCTCGCAGAGGACTCGGCGGAGCTGCGGCCGGATCACCCGCACGTCGTACGGCTGGAGACCAGACCCGCCAACCAGGAGGGCGCGGGCCTGGTCACCCTTGAGGACCTGGTGCGGCAGGCACTGCGGATGCGGCCCGACCGGCTGGTCGTGGGCGAGGTGCGCGGAGCCGAGGTGGTCCATCTCCTGGCCGCGCTCAACACCGGCCACGAAGGCGGCTGCGGCACGGTCCACGCCAACGCCGCCGCGGATGTACCGGCCCGTCTGGAGGCCCTCGGCACCGCCGCCGGGCTCGACCGGGCCGCCCTGCACAGCCAGTTGGCGGCCGCGCTGTCGGTGGTGCTGCACCTCGTGCGGGACCGGACCGGCCGACGGCGGATCGCCGAGGTGCATGTGCTGGAGCGGGATCCCACGGGCCTGGTGCGGACGGTACCGGCGCTGCGCTGGGGCACGCGGGCGTTCGAGCGGGAGCGGGGCTGGGAGCGCCTGCGGGGGCTGCTGGGTGACGGCGGCGACAGCTGGGCCGACGACCAGGTCGACGGCTTCGACAGATGGGGCGGCGGCGAGGGAAGCGACGGAAGTGGTGGCTGCGATGGGTGAGATGGGTGAGATGTCGATGAGTGCTGCCGTGGCGTGCGCCGGTGCGGCCGTTTGGCTGATGGGTGGACGGCACCGGGAAGCCCGGCGGGCGAGGCTGCTCCTTGCCGGCGGCGGGGCGGTGGGGACCGGACCGCCCCCGTGGGAGCAGGCCATGGGTGAACTGCGGCGGCTTCGCGGCCGGTTGCAGGGCGAGTGGTGGTCACTGGCCGCGGGGCTGGTGCTGGCGCTGCTGGGCGCCTCGGTGATTCCGGTTGTCGCGGGGGCGGCCGGGGTGCCGGTGCTGCGGCGGCTGCGGCTGGCCAGGGAGGCGGGGCGGGCCCGGGAGCGGCGCGGGGACGCGGTGATCGCGCTGTGCGGCGCGCTCGCCGGGGAGGTGCGCGCCGGGCGGCAGCCGGGGGAGGCGCTGCTGCGGGCCGAGCGGGACTCCGGCGGGCTCGCGGACGCACAGGCGGCGGTGCTCGCGGCGGCTCGGTTCGGCGGGGACGTACCGGGCACCCTCGCCGCGGCGGCCCGGCAGCCGGGCGCCGAGGGGCTGTTGGGGCTCGCGGCGTGCTGGCGGGTGGCCGTGGACCAGGGCGCCGGGCTCGCGGCCGGCCTCGACCGGCTCGACGGGGCCCTGCGCGCCGAACGGGACCAGCGCGCAGACCTGCGCGCCCAGTTGGCGGGCGCCCGGGCGACGGCGGTGATGCTCGCGGCACTGCCCGTACTGGGCCTGCTCCTCGGTACGGCCATGGGCGCCGACCCGCTGCACGTGCTGCTGCACACCGGGGCCGGCCTGGGCTGCCTGGTGGTCGGCGGGGTGCTGGAGGCCGTCGGCCTGTGGTGGGCGGCGCGGATCGTGCGGGGAGCGGAGGCGGTATGAGCGCGCGGCTTGTCCACAGCCTGGGGACGGTCATGGTCGCGGCGCTGCTCCTCGGCTGGCCGGCACGGCGGTTCGCGGCGGCACGGCGCGGACGGCGGGTGCGACGACGGCTGGCCGGGCTGGTGGCTTCGAAGGCGCCGGACGCCGGGACGCCCTTCGAGGTGCGGGGCGTCGTACGGCGGTGGGGGCCCGTGGCCGGGGTGGTGGGCGCCGGGTGGGCACTGGTCGGCGGGCCGGCCGGGATGGCGGTGGGGCTGGGAGCCGCCGCGGGGCTGTGGCGTTGGCGGCACCGGCAGGAGGAAGCGGGCCGGGCGGAGGAGTTCGATGCCGCTCACGCCGCGCGCCAACTCCCGCTCGCCGCGGACCTTCTGGCGGCCTGCATCGCGGCCGGTGCCGGTCCGGTGATCGCCGCCCAGGCCGTCGGTGACGCCCTCGCGGGGCCCGTCGGACAAGGGCTGGCAAGGGGCGCCGCGGAGGTGCGGCTCGGCGGTGAACCGGCGGACGCCTGGCGGCGGTTGGCGTCGCTGCCCGGCGCCGGTGCCCTGGCCCGGCTCCTGGAGCGCGCCGACGAATCGGGGCTCCCGGCGGCTGGTCCCGTCGCACGGCTCGCCGCGGACGCCCGCGCGGGCTGGGCACGCACCGCGACGGCACGGGCCCGCCGTGCGGCCGTCATGGTCACCGCGCCGGTCGGGCTGTGCTTCCTGCCCGCCTTCATCGCGGTCGGTGTGCTGCCCGTGGTGATCGGGCTGGCGGGCGGAGTGGTGGGAGGCGGTGGTCGATGACCGGGCCGATAGACGAATCCACATGGTCGACCGAGCTGCAGTGCAAAGGAGTTCAGATGAATGAGAAAGCCAGGAAGGTACGGGCGTGGTGGCAGGCGCGGCGGTGCCGGGACGCGGGCATGGTCACGTCCGAGTACGCGATGGGGATCGTCGCTGCGGTCGGATTCGCCCTGCTGCTCTATGAGGTCGTGACGAGCGGGCAGGTCAGGGCGGAGCTGCAGGCCATCGTGAAACGAGCCCTCAGTGCCCGGATGTGAGCGAGCAGAGCGCCGGGACGCGGGGTTCGTGACCGCGGAGGCGGCCGTGGTGCTGCCCGTGCTGGTGGCGTTCACGATGGCGCTGGTCTGCGGGCTGCTCGTGGTGGCGGCGCAGATCCAGTGCGTGGACGCGGCGCGCACGGGCGCCCGGGCGGCCGCCCGCCAGGATCCGGCCGACGCGGTCGTGGCGGTCACCCGTGAGGCGGCACCGCACGGCGCGAAGGTCACGGTGGCCCGGGAGAGGGACCGGGTCCGGGTGACGGTGGTGGCCGATCCGCCGCTGCTGCCCGGCCTGCCCTTCGAAGTACGGGAGGAGGCCGTGGCGTCGGCGGAGGACGCGGTGACCGCGGGGCCGACGGGCGGCGGGGCGGAGGCTGGGCGATGAGTCGCCGTTTCGGGAGAAGGGCCTCGTGCCGCTTCTCGGACCGAGGGTCGGCCACCATCTGGAGCATCGGTGCGATCGCCGTCCTGTGCGTCGTGTTCGGCGTGCTGCTCGCCCTGGGGCATGCCGTGGTGGCCCGGCACCGTGCGGCGGGCGGTGCGGATCTCGCGGCGCTCGCGGCGGCGGACCACTGGGCCGAGGGCACCACGGCGGCCTGCGCTCGCGCCGAGCGGGTGGCGGCGGCGCAGGGCACCCGGCTGGTGCGCTGCGCCGTCGTGGGCGACACGTCGGACGTGACGGCGTCCTCCGGACAGGGGCCTTTCACGGCGGAGGTCAGATCGCGGGCGGGACCTGCGGGACCGGCCCCTTCTCCGCCCCCTCCTCCGGCTCCTGCTCGGCCTCCTTCTCCGGCTCCTGCTCCAGCCCTTCCTCCGGCTCCTGCTCGGCCTTCTCCTGCGGCGCCCCTCGCAACAGCACCGTGAGCAGCCGTACGGCCCCCCGCTTGTGCAATGGATCATTGCCGTTGCCGCACTTGGGGGACTGGATGCAGGACGGGCAGCCGGCGTCGCACTCGCAGGAGGCGATGGCCTGGCGGGTGGCGGTGAGCCACTCGCGGGCGGTGTGGAAGGCGCGCTCCGCGAAGCCCGCACCGCCCGGGTGGCCGTCGTACACGAAGACCGTGGGGAGGAGGGTGTCGGGATGGAGCGGCACCGACACGCCGCCGATGTCCCAGCGGTCGCAGGTGGCGAAGAGAGGCAGCATGCCGATGGAGGCGTGCTCGGCGGCGTGCAGGGAGCCGCCGAGGATCTCCGGGTTGATCCGGGCCTCGTCCAGCTGGTCCTCGGTGACCGTCCACCACACGGCGCGGGTGCGAAGGGTGCGCGGCGGGAGGTCGAGCTTGGTCTCGCCCAGCACCTCGCCCGTGATGACACGCCGGCGCAGGAAGGAGACGACCTGGTTGGTGACCTCGACCGAGCCGTAGCACAGGCGTCCCGCGCCCCAGGGGACCTCGACGTCCGTCTCCAGGACGGAGATCGAGGTCGTGTCGCGGGCGACGGTCGAATAGGGCGGGTCCGCCTGCTCGACCAGGGCGACCGAGTCCTCCAGGTCGAGGGAGCGCACCAGGTACGTACGGCCCTGGTGCAGGTGCACCGCGCCCTCGTGGACCGTGGAGTGCGCGGCGCCCGCGTCCACCGTGCCGAGGAGGCGTCCTGTGCCCTCCTCGACGACCTGCACCGGCCGGCCGCCCCCGCCGCGGATGTCGGTCAGGTCGGCGGCCCGCTCCCGGCGCGTCCAGTGCCAGGCCTTCGTGCGGCGGCGCAGCAGCTTCGCGGCCTCCAGCTGCGGCAGCAGCTCCGCACAGGCCGGGCCGAACAGCTCCAGGTCGTCCTCGGTCAGCGGAAGCTCCGCGGCGGCCGCGCACAGGTGCGGGGCCAGGACGTACGGGTTGTCGGGGTCGAGGACCGTGGATTCCACCGGTTGGTCGAACAGGGCCTCGGGATGGTGGACGAGGAAGGTGTCCAGCGGGTCGTCGCGGGCGACCAGCACCGCCAGGGCGCCCTGCCCGGAGCGGCCCGCCCGGCCCGCCTGCTGCCACAGGGACGCGCGCGTGCCGGGGTACCCGGCGATCAGCACGGCGTCGAGCCCCGAGACGTCCACGCCGAGCTCCAGGGCCGTTGTCGCGGCCAGGCCGAGGAGCTCGCCGGAGTGCAGGGCGCGTTCAAGGGCGCGGCGCTCCTCGGGGAGGTAGCCGCCGCGGTAGGCCGCGACACGCCGGGCCAGGGAGCGGTCGACCTCGGCCAGCCGTTCCTGGGCGATGACGGAGATCAGCTCGGCGCCGCGCCGGGAGCGTACGAAGGCGACCGAGCGTACGCCCTGCACGGTGAGGTCGGTCAGCAGGTCGGCCGTCTCGGCGGTGGCCGTGCGGCGGACCGGGGCGCCCTTCTCGCCGTGCAGCTCGGTGAGCGGGGGCTCCCACAGGGCGAACACCAGTTCCCCGCGTGGGGAGGCGTCGTCGGCGACCTCGGTCACCGGAAGGCCGGTGAGGCGGCGGGCGGCCACGGAGGGCTCCGCGGCGGTCGCGGAGGCCAGCAGGAAGACGGGCGACGCGCCGTAGCGCTGACACAGACGGCGTAGTCGGCGCAGAACTTGTGCCACGTGCGAGCCGAAGACGCCCCGATAGGTGTGGCACTCGTCGATCACGACGTACTTGAGCGCCTTCAGGAAGGAGGACCAGCGCGGGTGCGAGGGCAATATGCCGCGGTGGAGCATGTCGGGGTTGGTGAGGACGTAGTTGGCGTACTGGCGGACCCATTCGCGTTCTTCCACCGGCGTGTCGCCGTCGTACACGGCGGCCCGGACCGCGGTGCCCAGCGGGTGTGAAAGTTCCTTCACCGAACGGCACTGGTCGGCCGCGAGGGCCTTGGTGGGAGCCAGGTACAGGGCGGTGGCGCCGCGGCCGTTCGGGGCCTCGGAGCCGTCCAGGAGCGTCGACAGGACGGGCACGAGATACGCCAGGGACTTGCCCGACGCCGTGCCCGTGGCGACCACCACCGAGTCGCCTTCCAGGGCGTGCTCGGCGGCGAGTGCCTGGTGCGCCCAGGGGTGCTCGATACCGGCCGACTGCACCGCCGCGATCACTTCCGGGCGAATCCGGTGCGGCCAGACGGCATGGCGACCCGCGCGCGGGGGCAAGTGCTCCGTATGAGTGATGCGCGAGGCCCGGCTCGGTCCCGAGGCGAGCCGGTCCAGGACCGTGCCCGGAGCGAGGCGGGTTGCGGTGTCCGTCGGGGATCGATCGGATCGGTGATTCTTGGCCATTGGCACCGAGTGTGTCACTGGCGTGACGGACAATGGGGCCAAGGCGTCGTGCACGCCTGCCGGTAAGTGATTGAATGCCATCGCGGCTGGCGTAACGTCCCGGGGGCCGCAAGCCGAGGTGTCCCGAGGGGCGACCGCTCGATAGCAAGGTGCTGGAGGATCCGTGGACCTGTCCCTGTCGACCCGTACCGTCGGCGATCGTACGGTCGTCGAGGTCGGTGGCGAAATCGACGTATATACCGCGCCCAAGCTGCGCGAGCAGCTGGTCGAGCTGGTGAACGACGGGAATTTCCACCTCGTCGTCGACATGGAGGGCGTGGACTTCCTCGACTCCACCGGTCTCGGCGTGCTGGTCGGCGGGCTGAAGCGTGTGCGTGCCCATGAGGGCTCCCTGCGCCTGGTCTGCAACCAGGAGCGCATTCTCAAGATCTTCCGCATCACCGGCCTCACCAAGGTGTTCCCGATCCACACCTCGGTCGAGGAAGCGGTGGCGGCCACCGACTGACCTGGGCTGCTGTCGACCCATCCCGGGCCGCCGATCGGCCCGAATCGTCGGCGCGCCCGGTCCCGGGCCGCAGTGTCCGGGGCGGAAGAAGTCTCATCAGGGGGTCCGGGCTTTCGGCGGCCCGGCCCCCGACCGCACGCCCGAAGTTGCGAGGGGGATGCATGGCCACCGTTGAACTCCGCTTCAGCGCGCTGCCCGAGCACGTCAGGACCGCCCGACTGGTGGCGGCAGCGGTGGCGCGCAGGGCCGGAGTGGACGAGGCCGTACTGGACGAAGTGCGGCTCGCCGTCGGCGAGGCCTGCTCCCGCGCTGTCGGGCTGCACCAGAGCGCCGGTATCGCGGCGCCGGTGAAGGTGGCCCTGATCGAGGACGAGAAACAGTTCTCCATCGAGGTCGGCGACGAGGCACCGCATTCGGCCCCGGGTGACCGGGCGCCCGGCGGTGCCGCCGAAGAGGGGGACGCGGAGGCCGAGGAGGACGAGATGGGCCTCGCGGTCATCAGCGGCCTCGTCGACGACGTGGAGGTCAGTGCCGGGGAGCACGGCGGGCTGATCCGCATGACCTGGCCGACCACCCCGCCGGCGGTCGCGCTCGCCTGACCAACTCCCGCCGCACCCGTTCGGCGCAACCCCGCTCACTCACAAGGGTCCTGCTCAGCAGGGCCCTTCGTGCTGTTTCCCCGCGACCACCTGCGACCATCGGAATTCGTGAAGAAATTCACGATCAATCACCCGATTATTTGATCAAGCACCAATGTGGGCGTCAATGCCTTTGGGGCGTTACCACTTTCGGGTTCTCTGGCGCGATGTCGATCATTTGCTGAAGAGCAGGTGAAGGCTAATTCCGTTTACCGCGCTCTGTTTTGATCAGGTTCCGGTACCTACAATCCGTCCACATCTTGAGCTCAGCCCAAGCGTCAAGGAGGACGAATGGCGGGGCTTCCTACCCCTCATCAGTTGGGCCAACCCACAACCTTCGCAGCCGCAGTCCTGACCGACGACAACCGTGTCCTCGTGGCGATCATCGCGGTCGTCGCGGTCGCGGCCCTGGTCGTCGCGGGAGTCCTGGTGCGCCAGGTGCTCGCGGCGGGCGAGGGCACCGACAGCATGAAGAAGATCGCGACGGCGATCCAGGAAGGCGCCAACGCCTATCTGGCCCGGCAGCTGCGCACGCTCGGCGTATTCGCCATCGTGGTGTTCTTCCTGCTCATGCTGCTGCCCGCGGACGACTGGAATCAGCGCGCCGGACGGTCGGTGTTCTTCCTGATCGGCGCGGCGTTCTCGGCGGTCACCGGCTATATCGGCATGTGGCTCGCCGTCCGCAGCAATGTGCGCGTCGCCGCGGCGGCCCGGGAGGCCACCCCGGCGGAAGGTGAGCCGGAAAAGGATCTCACCGCCGTCTCGCACAAAGCCATGAAGATCGCTTTCCGTACGGGCGGCGTCGTCGGCATGTTCACGGTGGGGCTCGGCCTGCTGGGCGCCTCCTGTGTGGTGCTGGTGTACGCGGCCGACGCGCCGAAGGTGCTCGAGGGCTTCGGCCTCGGGGCCGCCCTGATCGCCATGTTCATGCGTGTGGGCGGCGGCATCTTCACCAAGGCCGCCGACGTCGGCGCCGACCTGGTCGGCAAGGTCGAGCAGGGCATTCCGGAGGACGACCCGCGCAATGCCGCGACCATCGCCGACAACGTGGGCGACAACGTCGGCGACTGTGCCGGTATGGCGGCGGACCTGTTCGAGTCGTACGCCGTGACCCTGGTCGCGGCGCTCATCCTCGGCAAGGTGGCCTTCGGCGACTCCGGGCTCGCCTTCCCGCTGCTGGTGCCCGCGATCGGCGTGATCACCGCGATGATCGGCATCTTCGCGGTCGCCCCGCGCCGCAGCGACCGCAGTGGCATGACCGCGATCAACCGGGGCTTCTTCATCTCCGCGGTGATCTCGCTCGTGCTCGTGGCGGTGGCGGTCTTCGTCTATCTGCCCGGAAAGTACGCGGACCTCGACGGCGTCACCGACGCGGAGATCAGCGGCAAGAACGGCGACCCGCGGATCCTTGCCCTGGTCGCGGTGGCCATCGGCATCCTGCTCGCCGCCGTGATCCAGCAACTGACCGGCTACTTCACCGAGACCAACCGCCGTCCGGTGAGGGACATCGGCAAGACCTCCCTAACCGGCCCGGCCACCGTCATCCTGGCCGGTATCTCGGTCGGTCTCGAATCGGCCGTCTACACCGCCCTGTTGATCGGCCTCAGCGTCTACGGGGCGTTCCTCCTCGGCGGTACGTCCATCATGCTGGCCCTGTTCGCGGTCGCGCTGGCCGGCACCGGTCTGCTCACCACGGTGGGCGTGATCGTCGCCATGGACACCTTCGGTCCGGTCTCCGACAACGCACAGGGCATCGCCGAGATGTCCGGTGACGTCGTGGGCGCGGGCGCGCAGGTGCTCACCAACCTGGACGCGGTCGGCAACACCACCAAGGCCATCACCAAGGGCATCGCCATCGCCACCGCCGTCCTCGCGGCATCGGCGCTCTTCGGGTCGTACCGCGACGCGATCACCACCGGCGTGCAGGACGTGGGCGCGAAACTGACCGGCCCGGGCGCGCCGATGAGCCTGTCGCTGGACATCTCGCAGCCGAACAACCTGGTCGGCCTGATCGCGGGTGCGGCGGTCGTCTTCCTCTTCTCCGGACTCGCCATCAACGCCGTGTCGCGGTCGGCGGGTTCCGTGGTGTACGAGGTGCGACGGCAGTTCCGTGAGAAGCCCGGGATCATGGACTTCACGGAGAAGCCCGAGTACGGCAAGGTCGTCGACATCTGCACCAAGGACGCCCTCAGGGAGCTGGCCACGCCGGGCCTTCTCGCGGTCATGGCACCGATCTTCATCGGGTTCACGCTCGGTGTCGGCGCCCTCGGCTCCTATCTCGCGGGCGCGATCGGCGCGGGCACGCTCATGGCGGTGTTCCTTGCCAACTCCGGTGGTGCCTGGGACAACGCCAAGAAGCTGGTCGAGGACGGCCACCACGGCGGCAAGGGCAGCGAGGCCCATGCGGCCACGGTGATCGGTGACACGGTCGGCGACCCCTTCAAGGACACCGCCGGGCCGGCGATCAACCCGCTGCTGAAGGTGATGAACCTGGTGTCGCTGCTCATCGCGCCCGCGGTCATCAAGTTCTCGTACGGCAATGACAAGAACCTCGGCGTACGGATCGCGATCGCGGTCCTCGCGCTGCTCGTGATCGTCGGTGCCGTGTACGTCTCCAAGCGGCGTGGCATCGCCGTGGGCGACGAGGACAGTGCCGAACGGGTGAGCAAGTCGGCCGATCCTGCGGTGGTTTCGTAGGCCGTCTTACGGCGGACCGTTCAACGGACGGGCGGGTGGCGCGCATTGATGTGCCGCCCGCCCGTTCGTGTGTGCGCACGCCCTCATGGTGAGCCTTCTCTCGCTTGGTGCAAAGAGGAGCAAAATGGTCCTTATCTGCTGTTCGGCGTGCGACTGTCACCCATCCGGCGTGTAGGGTCCGGGGGCCGAGAGCCAGGGAAGGGACCGATCCGGTGAACAAGAAGCTCGCGGCCGCACTGTCCGGCGGTGCGGTACTCATGGCGGCGCTGACGGGATGCAGCAGCGGCGGCGGAAGCGACAACAACGACAAGCTGGATGCCTGGGCCAAGCAGGTCTGCGACGCGGTCCAGCCGCAGGCCAAGAAGATCGCGGCCGCCAACGCCGCGATCCAGAAGCAGACCTCGGACAACAGCGCGCCCGCGGACGTCCAGAAGACCGACGCGAAGGCCTTCCAGGACATGTCCGACGCCTACAAGGCGATCGGCGCCGCCGTGAACTCGGCCGGGGCGCCGGATGTGGACAACGGCAAGAAGAAGCAGCAGGACGCGGTCAAGGAGCTCAACCAGATCGGCGCGTCCTACGCCTCCCTGAAGAAGCAGGTCGACGAGCTCGACACCAAGGACCAGGCGAAGTTCGCCGACGGCCTCAAGGACATCGCCACCCAGCTCGACAAGCTGAGCACGACCGGGAACGACGCGCTGAAGAATCTTGAGGAGGGCGACGTCGGCAAGGCGATGGCCAAGCAGGAGAGCTGCAAGTCGGCCTCCTCCTCGGCCTCGGCGACGGCGGGCTGAGCACCGGGGCGGGCGGCTGACGCGGGCCGGTTCGGGTACGTGCGATGTCGGTCCGAGCGGACACAATGGGGGACGTGAGTAACGCCACCCTGTCCCCCCTGCCGTCCTCCGACCGTCCCGATGTCGCCGCCCGGCTCCGTGCCGGCCTGCTCGGCGCCGCCTTCACCGCCGACGGGCTGCTCGAACTGCTCGGCGCCCCCGCGTATGCGGCCCTGGCCCGCAGCGAGACCGTGCCCGCACTCAGGGCCACCCGCGGGGACACGCCGCTGGAGACACTCGTACGGCTGTTCCTGCTCCAGCAGCCCGTGCCGCACGCGCGCGTGGCGGACGTGCTGCCCGTCGAGGAGTGCCTGCAGAGCCAGTGGCTGACGCGCGTCGGCGACGACGAGGTCGCCGCCACCGTGGACATCCGGCCCTACGGCGGCCCGGACGGCGAGGACTGGTTCATCGTGTCGGACCTCGGATGCGCCGTCGGCGGCGCGGGCGGCATCGGCGGCCAGAGCCGTCAGACCGACTCGGCCGTGGTCCTCGGCGTCGGCGGGGCCTCCACGACCCTGGCCGGCATCACCGTCCGCACGCCCGTCGCCGCCGCGCTCGACCTCGGCACCGGCTCCGGCATCCAGGCGCTGCACGCCGCCCAGCACGCCACACGCGTGACGGCGACCGACCTCAACCCGCGCGCGCTGCACATCACCGCGCTGACACTCGCCCTGTCCGGCGCCCCGGCGGCCGATCTGCGCGAGGGCTCGCTCTTCGAGCCGCTCAAGGACGACGAGACGTACGACCTGATCGTGTCGAACCCGCCGTTCGTGATCTCGCCCGGCGCCCGTCTGACCTATCGCGACGGCGGGATGGGCGGGGACGATCTGTGCCGCTCGCTCGTTCAGGGAGCGGGCGAGCGTCTGAACGAGGGCGGGTTCGCGCAGTTCCTCGTCAACTGGCAGCACGTGGAAGGGGAGGACTGGCAGGACAGGATCAGGTCGTGGGTGCCGCGCGGGTGCGACGCCTGGGTCGTGCAGCGCGAGGTGCAGGACGTCACGCAGTACGCCGAGTTGTGGCTGAGGGACGCAGGTGACCACCGCGGTGACCCGGCGGAGTACCAGGCGCGGTACGACGCCTGGCTCGACGAGTTCGAGGCGCGCAAGGTCAAGGCGGTCGGCTTCGGCTGGATCACGCTGCGCAGGACCTCGGCCGCCGAGCCCTCGGTCGTCGTGGAGGAATGGCCGCACTCGATCGAACAGCCGCTCGGTGAAACGGTGCGGGCGCACTTCGCCCGTCTCGACTATCTCCGTGGGCACGACGACGCCGCCCTGCTGGAGGGCCACTTCAGGCTCGTCGCCGAGGTCGTCCAGGAGCAGGTCGGGCTGCCCGGCGCCGAGGACCCGGAGCATGTGGTGCTGCGCCAGCACCGCGGTATGCGCCGCGCCACCCGGGTGGACACGGTCGGGGCCGGCTTTGCGGGCGTGTGTGACGGCACGCTGAGCGCGGGCCGCATCATCGACGCCATCGCCCAGCTGATGGGCGAGGACCCGGTGGTGCTGCGCGACAGCACGCCCGCGCAGATCCGGCTGCTGGTGGAACAGGGCTTCCTCGAACCGGCCGGCTGAGTCCGCGGTCCGCGGCCGGCTCCGGCCGGGTGGCTACGGCGTCGGGCCGACCCGGGTGAGCGTCACCTGGCGTACGGACACCCGTCGCGCACGCCGGCCGCGCGACACGCGCACACCACCCGTGCTGTACGGCACACCGGTCGGGTGACCGGCGTCGCACCGGCGTGGCACCGGGCTCGGAGGGGGCGTGGACGGGACGCGGCGCGACCCGGGACGCGCCGACGGCAAGAAAACGGCCGGAAAAATATCTGTGTCCGGTCTCGCATCGAGACTATTCGAATGCGCGTACGAAAAGCTGTCGGCTCGTCGTTCACCTCGGGTTCGCCCGCACGCCGCCCGTGCGTGCCAGTCTCCGGCCCCTGGGCACTCATGAGCGGCGGAAAAGGGGCAGGCAAGCCATGGAGAGCGGACCGGCGATCTTCGCGGGAGTGGTGTTCGCCCTGTTCGGAGGCGCATTGCTGGTGTGGACCGGCGCCCGGGTCCGGCACCGCGAACCGGTCGCCCATGGCGTGAATCAGGTCGCGTCGGCCACCCTCGCGGCACTCGCCGGAGTGGTCGCCCTGGGCCTCGGCGCGTACTGCCTCACCCGCCTGTGACCGCGGGTCGCGTACTGCCGTATGCGTAAGGGGAGCGTCACGCTCCGGACAGGGCCGTGACGGCGGCCTGGCACTCCGGGCGGCAGGAATGCCGGTAGTCGGGTTACCGTTCGAGTGGCCGTTGTGGGCTTTTCCCGTTTGACACGGGGGCGGGATGTACCGTCACACTCCGCAGCGTCACCACGACACGACCCCGGGACACAGGCCCGGGCAGGCCCCAGCGTCGACCGGAGAGAAGAGCGAAGTTGTCCCCGACCAGCGAGACCGCACAGGGCGGCCGCCGACTCGTCATCGTCGAGTCGCCTGCCAAGGCGAAGACGATCAAGGGCTACCTGGGCCCCGGCTACGTAGTCGAAGCGAGCGTCGGGCACATCCGCGACCTTCCCAACGGCGCCGCGGAGGTGCCGGAGAAGTACACCGGCGAGGTCCGCCGCCTCGGCGTGGACGTCGAGCACGACTTCGAGCCGATCTATGTCGTCAACGCCGACAAGAGGGCCCAGGTCAAGAAGCTCAAGGACCTGCTGAAGGACTCCGACGAGCTCTTCCTCGCCACCGATGAGGACCGCGAGGGCGAGGCCATCGCGTGGCACCTCCTGGAGGTCCTCAAGCCCAAGGTCCCGGTCAAGCGGATGGTCTTCCACGAGATCACCAAGGAGGCGATCCGCGAGGCCGTCGCCAACCCGCGCGACCTGAACCAGCGCATGGTCGACGCCCAGGAGACCCGCCGCATCCTCGACCGCCTCTACGGCTACGAGGTCTCGCCGGTCCTGTGGAAGAAGGTCATGCCGCGTCTGTCGGCCGGCCGTGTCCAGTCGGTCGCGACCCGGCTCGTGGTGGAGCGCGAACGTGAGCGCATCGCCTTCCGTTCCGCCGAGTACTGGGACCTGACGGGCACCTTCGGGACCGGCCGCGCCGGCGACTCGAGCGACCCGTCGACCCTGGTCGCCCGTCTTCAGTCCGTCGACGGCAGGCGGGTCGCCCAGGGCCGTGACTTCGACTCGCTCGGGCAGCTCAAGACCGCGAACACCCTCCACCTCGACGAGGCGAACGCCCGCGCCCTCGCCGCCGCCCTGGAGAACACCCGGTTCTCCGTGCGGTCCGTCGAGTCCAAGCCGTACCGCCGCTCGCCGTACGCCCCGTTCCGTACGACGACGCTGCAGCAGGAGGCCAGCCGCAAGCTCGGCTTCGGCGCGAAGGCGACCATGCAGGTCGCGCAGAAGCTGTACGAGAACGGCTACATCACGTACATGCGTACGGACTCCACGACGCTGAGCGACACCGCGGTCGCGGCCGCTCGCGCCCAGGTCACGCAGCTGTACGGCGCCGACTACCTGCCGGCGCAGCCGCGCACGTACGCCGGGAAGGTCAAGAACGCCCAGGAGGCGCACGAGGCGATCCGTCCTTCGGGTGATCGTTTCCGCACTCCGGCGGAGACCGGGCTGACCGGCGACCAGTTCAAGCTCTACGAGCTGATCTGGAAGCGGACCGTCGCCTCCCAGATGAAGGACGCGACCGGCAACAGCGTCACCGTCAAGATCGGTGGCACCGCCGCCGACGGCCGGGACGTCGAGTTCAGCGCGTCCGGCAAGACGATCACCTTCCACGGCTTCCTGAAGGCCTACGTCGAGGGGGCCGACGACCCGAACGCCGAGCTCGACGACCGCGAGCGCCGGCTGCCCCAGGTCAACGAGGGCGACGCGCTGACGGCCGAGGAGATCACGGTCGACGGGCACGCCACCAAGCCCCCGGCCCGCTACACCGAGGCCAGCCTGGTCAAGGAGCTCGAAGAGCGCGAGATCGGCCGCCCGTCGACGTACGCGTCGATCATCGGCACGATCCTCGACCGCGGCTATGTGTTCAAGAAGGGCACGGCCCTGGTGCCGTCCTTCCTGTCCTTCGCTGTGGTCAACCTGCTGGAGAAGCACTTCGGGCGGCTCGTCGACTACGACTTCACCGCCAAGATGGAGGACGACCTCGACCGCATCGCGCGCGGCGAGGCGCAGGCCGTGCCGTGGCTGAAGCGGTTCTACTTCGGCGAGGGCACGAACAACGGCAACGCGGCCGAGGCGGGCAACGGCGACGGGGACCACCTCGGCGGCCTCAAGGAGCTGGTGACCGACCTGGGCGCGATCGACGCGCGCGAGGTGTCGTCGTTCCCCGTGGGCAACGGCATCGTGCTGCGGGTCGGCCGCTACGGCCCCTACATCGAGCGTGGCGAGAAGGACACCGAGCAGCACCAGCGCGCGGACATCCCCGACGACCTCGCCCCGGACGAGCTGTCCGTCGAGCTCGCGGAGGAACTGCTCGCCAAGCCGAGCGGCGACTTCGAGCTGGGCACGGACCCGCAGAGCGGCCACCAGATCATCGCCAGGGACGGCCGCTACGGCCCGTACGTCACCGAGGTGCTCCCCGAGGGCACCCCGAAGACCGGCAAGAACGCCGTCAAGCCGCGTACGGCCTCGCTGTTCAAGTCGATGTCGCCGGACACGGTGACCCTGGAGGACGCCCTCCGGCTGATGTCGCTGCCGCGTTCCGTCGGCACGGACGCGGACGGCGTGGAGATCACCGCGCAGAACGGCCGCTACGGCCCGTACTTGAAGAAGGGCACGGACTCGCGGTCCCTGCAGGCCGAGGACCAGATCTTCACGATCACGCTGGAGGAGGCCCAGGCGATCTACGCCCAGCCGAAGCAGCGTGGCCGCGCGGCCGCCAAGCCGCCGCTGAAGGAGCTGGGCGAGGACCCCGTCAGCGGAAAGCCGGTCGTCGTGAAGGACGGTCGATTCGGGCCGTACGTCACCGACGGCGAGACCAACGCGACCCTGCGCTCGGGCGACAGCGTCGAGGAGATCACCCCGGAGCGCGGCTTCGAGCTGCTCGCCGAGAAGCGCGCCAAGGGCCCCGCCAAGAAGACGGCGAAGAAGGCGCCCGCGAAGAAGGCCGCGGCCAAGAAGGCTCCGGCCAAGAAGGCGACCGCCACCAAGACGGCCGCCAAGAAGACGACCACGGCGAAGAAGACGACGACGGCCAAGAAGACCGCCGCCAAGAAGGCGACGACGGCCTCGAAGGCCGCTGCTTCCAAGGCGTCGGCGGAGGACTGAGACCGCTCGGCGGACGACTGGGACCGCCGGTCTTCACATCCTGCTTCACATCTTGTTCGCAAAACGCACGCCCCGGCATCACTTTGGTGTCGGGGCGTGCGCACGTTCGGACGGGCGCGGCGGGCTGTCGGTCCCTGCCGATAGGCTGAAAGCATGACGCGAGCCGAGCAGCCAACGGCCCTCACCACAGCGCCCGACGACACCCTCGTAGCGGACTCCCGCGAGCGGGCGGTCCGCGCCCTGCTGCGCCAGCCGCAGCTGAAGCGGTTGTGGAGCGCACAGCTCGTGAGCGGCGTGGGCGACGCCCTCGCGCTCCTGGTGCTGGTCCTGCTCGCCCTCCAGGCGGCGATCGCCGAGGGCTCGTTCGGCGGCGGCTACCGGGGCGTGGCGTTCGCAGTGGCGACCGTCTTCGGGGCACGCATCCTGGCCACCCTGCTCTTCGGCGCCGTACTCCTGGGCCCGCTCACCTCTCTGACCTCGCAGGACGGCCCGCTCGACCGCCGCTGGACGATGGTCGGCGCCGACGGTCTGCGCGCCGTACTGCTGATCATCGCGCCCCTGTGGATCGACTGGACGCC
Source organism: Streptomyces sp. NPDC025638 (assembly GCF_055558775.1). NCBI lineage: Bacteria > Bacillati > Actinomycetota > Actinomycetes > Kitasatosporales > Streptomycetaceae > Streptomyces > Streptomyces sp. NPDC025638. The sequence continues at coordinate 26,516 of NZ_JBVHLX010000019.1, forward strand.
GGCCAACGCGCTGCCGGTCCTGCTGGTCACCGCCTTCGTGACCGGTGTCGCCGAGCGCTTCTGGTCGGTGTGCCGGGAGAGCACCGCCCCCGCCCTGCTGCCCGCCCCGCCCCCCGAGGGCGCGACGGTACGACCGCTGCCGGACCACATGGACGCCCTGCGCCGCCTGTCGCTGCGCACGGGCTTCGTCGCGGTCCCCCTGGCGGCCGCCGCCCTCGTCGCCGCGGCGCTGCTCAACAACCTCCTCGGCACCCTGAGCGCCTGGTTCGCCCAGCACCAGGCGGCTCTCGGCTCGTATGTGGCTGCCGGTCTGTTCGCCGCGTCCCTGTCCGTGCTGACCTACCTGGAGCTGCCCGACGCGCGCACCCCGCGCCCGCGGTCCCCGCTGGAGGGACTGCGCCGCCCCAGGACGGGCACGGGCGTGGACAACGGCCGCACGGGGGCCGTTCCGCTGCTCGTCCTCGCCTGCGCCACCGTCGCCGGGGCGATCTCCGCCGCCGTCGCCGTGTCCGTGCTGCAGGCCAAGGACCTGGGCGGCGGCCCGGTGCTGTACGGCCTGCTGGTGCTCGCCCTGACCGGCGGAGTCGTCGTCGGCATCCGCACGGCCCCCGCCGTGCTGCCGTCGCTGTCCCGACGCCGGCTGCTGTCGCTGGCGATCGCCTTCGCGGGCGTCGCGCTGCTTGCCGCCGGGCTCGTCCCGGACGTCACCAGCGTGCTGCTGATCGTCGCGCTCGCCGGGGTCGGCGCGGGCGTGGCCGCCAACACCGGGCACACGCTGCTCGACCAGGAGACCGAGGACTTCCGCCGGCCGCGCACCACCGAACACCTGCACGCGGTCGTACGGGTCTTCGTGGCGCTCGGCGCGCTGATCGCACCCCTGGTGGCGGCCCTCATCGGCCCGCACCGGCTGGAGAACGGCAAGTTCGTCTTCGCGCACGGCGGCGCCGCCTTCACCCTCATGCTGGTCGGCGCGCTGCTGCTGCCGGTGGCCGCGCTGGTGCTGGCCAAGGTCGACGACCGCTCCGGCGTGCCGCTGCGGCACGACCTGCGGGACGCGCTGCTCGGCGGAGACGACCCGGCACAGACGCCGGCCACGAACGGCTTCTTCATCGCCCTGGAGGGCGGCGACGGCGCCGGGAAGTCCACCCAGGCCGAGGCCCTCGCGGAGTGGATCCGGGCCAAGGGCCACGAGGTCGTGCTCACCCGCGAGCCGGGGGCGACTCCCGTGGGCAAGCGGCTGCGCTCGATCCTGCTGGACGTGTCGTCGGCGGGGCTCTCGCACCGGGCGGAGGCGCTGCTGTACGCGGCGGACCGCGCCGAGCACGTCGACACGGTCGTGCGGCCCGCGCTGGAGCGGGGGGCCGTCGTCATCTCCGACCGGTACATCGACTCGTCGGTGGCCTACCAGGGGGCGGGCCGGGACCTGTCCCCGACCGAGATCGCCCGGATCAACCGCTGGGCGACCAACGGACTGGTCCCCCATCTGACCGTCCTGCTGGACGTCGCGCCGGAGGCCGCCCGCGAGCGGTTCACCGAGGCTCCGGACCGGCTGGAGTCGGAGCCTGCCGAGTTCCACGCGCGCGTGCGGGCCGGTTTCCTGACGCTGGCCGCCGCCGACCCCGGGCGCTATCTGGTCGTGGACGCGGGCCAGGAGCCCGAGGCCGTCACGACCGTGATCCGGCACCGGCTCGACACCGTGCTCCCGCTGTCCGAGGCCGAGGTGAAGGCCGCCGAGGAGGCCCGCAAGGCCGCCGAGGAGGAGGCCCGCCGCAAGGCCGAGGAGGAGGCCGCGCGCAAGGCCGAGGAGGAGCGCCTGGAACGTGAGCGCCAGGAACAGCTCGCCAAGCTGCGCGCCGAGGAGGAGGAGCGCAAGCGGCGCGAGCTGGAGGAGGCGCAGCGGCGCGAGGCCGAGCGGCAGGCGGAGGAGGCCCGGCAGCGGGCCGAGGAAGCACGCAGGCGTGCCGAGGAGGAGCGGGCCCGGCTCCTCGCCGAGGAAGAGGCCAGGGCCGCCGAGGAGGCCCGGCGCAGGGCCGAGGAGGAGCGGCGGCGCAAGCAGGCCGAGGAGGAGGCCAGGCTGCACGCCGAGGCCGAGGCCCGGCGCCTGGAGAAGCAGCGCAAGGCCGAGGCGGCGCTGCTGCGCGCCGAGGAGGCCCGGCGCCAGGCGGCAGCGGCGTCGGCCGCCGCCGACGTGGCCGCACAACAGCCCGCGGCACCCCAGCCGACGGTCACCGCGGCACCCCGGCCGGCGGCTCCCGCCGCCGCGCGGGAGGCGGCGACCGTGCCGACGCCCGTGGTTCGGGCAGACCAGGCAGAGCCCGAGGGCGGCGCTCGGCCGTCCCGGTCCCGCAAGCCGTCCGGGGAGTCCGAGGCCGAGGTGACGGCGAAGCTTCCGCAGCCGCCGGTACCTCCGGGTGCTGCGGACGAGACGGCCGTGCTGCCCCCCGTGGCTGCGGGCGCTGCGGACGAGACGGCTGTGCTGCCTCCGGTCGCTCCCGGTGCGGCGGACGAGACCGCCGTACTGCCTCCCGTGCGGGACGGGGACCCGGCGGAGCGGATGCCGCAGGGGTTCTTCCGGGACGAGCGGTCGGCCGCCGGTCCCGCCGCCGACAACCGTACGCGGGAGCTTCCGCAGGTCGACGAGGACGGCGTCGCGCGACGGCGGCCGCGGTCCGACTGGGCCGAGGAGACACCGCTGGACGATCTGCCGACGCTCGCGGACGAGCTGCTGGGGTCGTACGAGGAAGACGGGTACGACGAGGACCAGGGCGGCCGGGGCCGCGGGCGGGGACGCAGGGGCTGACCGGGAACGTCACCACGGCCCCGGCTGTCAGTGGTCGCCCGCACAATGGACACCGGAACGCGAAATGTGACGGAAGGGCGGCGTGACCCATGACGGTGTGGGACGACCTCGTCGGGCAGGAGAAGGTGAGCGAGCTGCTCGACGCGGCCGCTCGGGACGCCGACGCGCTCGTCACCGCGGCCGCCACGGACGCCCCGCCGCCGGAGGCGTCGAAGATGACGCACGCCTGGCTGTTCACGGGCCCGCCCGGCGCGGGCCGGAACCAGACGGCGCGGGCCTTCGCCGCGGCCCTGCAGTGCGTGAGCCCCGACCGTGCCCTCGGCGGAGCCCCCGGCTGCGGCTTCTGCGACGGCTGCCACACGGCGCTGATCGGCACCCACGCGGACGTCACCACGGTCGCCGCGGTCGGCTCCGAGATCCTGGTCAAGGACATGCGGGACACGGTCCGCAAGTCGTTCACGTCACCGGCGAACGGCCGTTGGCAGATCATCCTCGTCGAGGACGCGGAACGGCTGAACGAGAAGTCCGCCAACGCCGTCCTCAAGGCCGTGGAGGAGCCCGCCCCCCGCACGGTCTGGCTGCTGTGCGCCCCGTCGCTGGAGGACGTGCTGCCCACCATCCGCTCCCGCTGCCGCCACCTCAACCTGCGCACGCCCTCGGTCGACGCCGTCGCCGACATGCTCGTACGGCGCGAGGGCATCGAGCCCGACGTGGCCGCCGCCGCGGCCCGCGCCACGCAGGGCCATGTCGACCGGGCCCGCCGCCTGGCCACCGACCCGGCCGCCCGCGAGCGCCGCGCCGCCGTGCTGAAGCTGCCGCTGCGCCTCGACGAGGTCGGCTCCTGCCTCAGGGCCGCCCAGGAGCTGGTCGACGCGGCCGCGGAGGACGCCAAGCAGCTCGCCGAGGAGATGGACGGCAAGGAGACCGAGGAGCTGAAGGCGGCGCTGGGCGCGGCCCAGGGCGGACGGCTCCCGCGCGGCACGGCGGGCGTGATGAAGGACCTGGAGGACATGCAGAAGCGCCGCAGAACCCGCACGCAGCGCGACAGCCTGGACCTCGCCCTGACCGACCTCACGGCGTTCTACCGCGATGTCCTCGCCCTCCAGCTCGGCTCCCGTGTGGCCATCGCCAACGCGGACGCCGAGGACGCCCTGGAGCGGCTGGCCCGCGGCGGCTCTCCGGAGTCGACCCTGCGCCGCATCGAGGCGATCTCGGCCTGCCGTGAGGCCCTCGACCGCAATGTGGCGCCCCTGCTGGCGGTGGAGGCGATGACCATGGCTCTGAGAGCGGGCTGACAATGGCCTGATGGCACTGAAAGCGGGCTGACAATGGCAGTGAGAGCAGGCTGAATTCATCACCCGCGGTTGACGACGTCATCCGTACGGGCCGCATTGCGGACGCACAGCACTTATACCGTCGCTCAGGGTTACGCTCAGATGATGCACACCAGGCGAACTTCCCGCCGGCCTCGACCCCGACTTCGCCCCCGGCCTCATGGTGGGGCCGCAGCCGCTTTCCTCGCGGCAGCCGCCCTGCTCGTCTCCGCGTGCTCCTCCGGGAACCCGCCCGCGTCGACCGGCGAGGCGCCGGCGGAGGCGGAGGCGGTGCTGGCCGCGCTGCCCCGCTCGACGCCGGCCGCGCTGGACCCGTACTACGGACAGAAGCTCGCCTGGCGCGACTGCGGCGTCCCCGACTTCGAATGCGCGACGCTGAAGGCCCCGCTGAACTACGCCAAGCCCGGCGCGGGAGACATCAAACTCGCCGTCGCCCGCAAGAAGGCCACCGACAAGGGCAAACCGCTCGGCTCGCTGCTGGTCAACCCGGGCGGGCCGGGGGGCTCGGCGGTCGCGTACCTGCAGCAGTACGCCGGCCTGGGCTACCCGGAGGCGGTCCGCGCCCGCTACGACATGGTGGCGATGGACCCGCGCGGCGTCGCCCGCAGCGAGCCCGTCGAGTGTCTCGACGGGCGCCAGATGGACACGTACACGCAGACGGACGTCACCCCCGACGACCAGAAGGAGACGAACGCGCTGGTCGGGGAGTACAAGGACTTCGCGGAGGGGTGCGGGGCCCACTCGGCCGGCCTGCTCCGCCATGTCTCCACCGTCGAGGCGGCCCGGGACATGGACGTCCTGCGGTCGGCGCTCGGGGACCCGAAGCTGAACTACGTGGGCGCGTCGTACGGGACGTTCCTCGGCGCGACCTACGCCGGGCTGTTCCCGGAGCGGGTGGGCCGCCTGGTCCTGGACGGCGCGATGGACCCGTCCCTGACCGCACGCAGGCTGAACCTCGACCAGACGGCGGGCTTCGAGACCGCGTTCCAGGCGTTCGCGAAAGACTGCGTACGGCAGTCCGACTGCCCGCTCGGCGGCAAGGGCACGACACCCGCCCAGGTCGGCGACCACCTCAAGGCCTTTTTCCGCAAGGTCGACGCCCACCCCGTCCCCACGGGCGACCCCGACGGACGCAAGCTCGGCGAAGCGCTCGCCACCACGGGGGTGATCGCGGCGATGTACGACGAGGGGGCCTGGCCGCAGCTGCGCGACTCGCTCAACTCGGCGATGAACGAGAACGACGGCGCCGGGCTGCTCTCCCTCTCCGACAGCTACTACGAGCGCAGCGGCAGCGGCCACTACACGAACCTGATGTCCGCCAACGCCGCAGTGAACTGCCTGGACCTCCCGGCGGCCTTCACCGGCCCCGACCAGGTGAAGAAGTCCCTCCCCGCCTTCGAGAAGGCGTCCCCCGTCTTCGGCGAGGGCCTGGCCTGGGCCTCCCTGAACTGCACCTACTGGCCGGTGCGGCCCAGCGGCGCACCCCACCGCATCGAGGCCAGGGGCGCGGCGCCGATCGTCGTCGTCGGCACCACCCGCGACCCCGCGACCCCGTACGGCTGGGCCCAGTCCCTCGCCCGCCAGCTCTCCTCCGGCCGCCTCCTCACCTACGTCGGCGACGGCCACACCGCCTACGGCCGCGGCAGCAGCTGCATCGACTCCACGATCAACGCCTACCTCCTCCACGGAACGCCTCCCACACAGGGAAAACGCTGCTCGTAACCACCCCGCCGGGCCCCGGGAGCCCCGCTCCCGGGGCGTGGTCGGAGCACCCCCGGAAACTGTGTAGACTTACCGACGTTGCTGATCGCACCATAGTGCGGACAGCGCGCCGCCTTAGCTCAGATGGCCAGAGCAACGCACTCGTAATGCGTAGGTCTCGGGTTCGAATCCCGAAGGCGGCTCTTTCTAAGCCCAGCCCAGACAGTGTCTGAGCTGGGCTTTCTCGTTTAGCGGAGGCGACGGCGGCGCCGCGCGCGTGCCGCTCGGCTGTCCGTGGTCTCAATTCTGGTCTCAATTGACGGTTCCGGCTGCCGCTCCGGGCTCGGCATGAACGTGTCGCCCATGCGGCGCATGGCGTCCTTCGACAGATGGGACCTGCCCTTGACGTACCTCCGGGTCTGGCTGATCTGGGTGTGGCGCAGGATCTCCATGATCGTGGGCATGTCGACCCCGAGCTCATTCAGGATCGTGCCGGCGGTGTGACGGCTCCCGTCATATAGGCGGCGGTCGTCGATCCCGGCCTCTGCCAACAGCTCCTTGAATTCCGCCCAGTCCTGGCGAGGATCGAGCGGACGGCCGTCCGGGCGGGTGAAGACGAGCTTGTGTTCCTGCCAGAGCTCCCCGGCCGCGGACCGCATTTCCTCCTGCTGTGCTTTGTGCTCGCGCAGGTAGGGGATGAACGGCGGCGGGATCGGCACGGCGTTGCGGCTCTTCTTGGTCTTGGGACGGGTGAACGTCAGTCCACCGTCCTTCCGGTCAGGGCACGCGCGAGCGTGGTTCGTGCAGTCCTTCGGGCACGGCTTCGGGCATCCCCGCTTGTAGCCCTTGTGAGTCATGCAGTTGGGAGGGCACGGCTCGAAGCGGTGGAACTTGGCGCCACACGCGTGCGGGTCCTCGCAGCCGTGCCGCCACGTGAGGCGTTGAAGCTGCCACTGGGGGTGGAACAGCTCGTGGTCGAAGTCGACGTACGGCCACCTCAGGCCCAGCGTCTCGCCCTGCCGGAACCCCATGCCTACGCCGACACACCACCGCATGAAAGTGGGGCGCTTGGCGGCGGCCTCCAGGAACGCTTTGGCCTCCTCCGTCGTGAACGGGTTCGCCTCGGTCTCGTCGACCGTGGGCGGGTCCACCAGGGTGGCTACGTTCTCGACGACCATGCGCCGACGATGGGCGATCTTCAGGGCGCGCGACAGAATGCGGTGCACCTTGAGCACGTGAGACGGCGCGTGCCCTTCGTCGAGCATGACGCGGTACATCCGCTCCAAGTGCTCCGGCTGAAGCTTGTCGAGCCGGTGTTTGCCGATGCCGGGGATGATGTCGTTCCTGGTCTTCGACCAGTAGTCATCCAGGGAACGCGGCTTGAGCTTCAGGGAAGCGATATCGGTGAGATAGGTGGTCATCCACTTCTCTACGGTCGGCTTGTGGCCAGCCTGGGGAGCGCGTCCCTTGTCCCGAAGATCCTCCAACTCGCGCACCTTGCGCTTGATCTCGGCTTCCGTCTTGGCTCGGCGGTGACGGCGGTCGGGACTGCCGTCGTCCTTGACGCCCATCGTGACGCGGCCGTGCCACCAGCCGTCTTTGCCCAGGTAGATGGACGATTCCATGTTCGGCTTCTTGGGGCGGGGGCTCAATGTTCTCCTCCATGCAAGAGGCGCCCCCGGACGCGTTGTCCGGGGGCGCCTCGACTGTGCGCGGTCAGTTGGGCAGCGGGGCGAGGCCAGCCACGTAGGTTTCGAGGTCCGTCCGCCGGATGCGGCGGCAGCGGCCCAACTTGATGTAGGTCAGGACTCCGTCCGCCATCAGCTCGTACAGGGTCGAACGGCCGATGGCGAGTGCTTCGGCGGCCTCTTCCGGCGTGTAGAGAAGCCGGTCGACAGGCGCAGCGGTAGCTGTGCTCATCCGAGTTGTCTCCTCGGTCGGGGGCTGTCTGGGCTCGGTCCTTCTCCCAGATCCGCTACGTCCGCTACATCCGCTACATCCCAGGTCAGGGGCCTGTTGCGTGTAGCGGATGGGCGGGATGTAGCGGATGCGTAGTGCTACGCCGTGCGGTCGGCGGTAGCGGCTTCGGGCGTGATGTAGCGGATGCCGGGAAGCTCTTCCGCTACGGATTCACCCCCGTTGACCTGCGGTGTAGCGGATGTAGCGGACGTAGCGGATTTCTCGGGGAGTGGGGGGCAGTAGCGCAGCCACGCGTCCGTGAGATCTTCGGCGTAGTACCCCTTGGGTACGCCCTGGGCGGTGCGGATGGACCGGGGCCGGATCGGCTCGTTGGTGGCGGTGACGTACTCCCCGAGCATCTTCGACAGCATCCGGGCGTTCAGGGGCTTGCCGTTGCCGTCCATGTCGGTCCACGGGGCGTCGTCGATCCGGTGCAGGACTTCGAGGATCACGGCCGTGGGCATGCGCTCTGAGCCGCAGAACACCTTGTCTCGCAGGTCGGTCAATAGCCGGATGCCGAGGGAGGAACCGTTGCCCTCGCCGGCAGCACGGACCAGTTCCAGGCAGGCCGCGCGGGCTCGCTCAGGCCAGTGCCCGCCAGCCGCGTCGGCGACCGCGAGGAGTGGTTCCCACACGTCTGCGGGTCGGTCGGAGACTCCCTCGGGCATCTCCGGCCAGGCCGTGGCGACGGCTTCCTTGACGGTGTCGGCCCACTTGGCGAGCCGGTCACGCAGGGCATGACCCTGCTTCTCGTGGACGCGCCGGCGGTAGGGTTCGGCCTTCTCGTTGGGGGCCTTCTTGCGCATGCGGATGATGACCGAGCGGGTCAGGATCGTGTCCGGGAGGGAGCCGAGTCCGGCCATGGCGACGGCGCAGAACGAGGAGAACCACTCGGTGTTCTGGTTGGAGCCGTCCCCGACGCAGCGCAGGGACTTGGCGCCGCGCCGGTAGCCGGAGTTGAGGAAGCCGCGGACCTCTTCGTTGCCGCCGGCCTTGGGGCCGAACACGGTGTCGATCTCGTCGAAGAGGAGCGTGGGTGTCCCTCCGTCGGCTTCCACGAGTCGGAACAGCGCGTTGGCGGAGGCGTTGACGGTGGTGGCCGCGCGCGGGGTGAGGGTCTCCACGATTTCCAGGGCGCGGGACTTGCCCGATCCCGGCTCTGGGGAGAGGAAGGCGAGTCGGGCGGTGCCGTCGAACGCGTCGATCAGGTGGGCGTGTGCGTCCCACAGCGTGACGGCGACGTACGCGGCTTCTCTGGGGAAGACGTTGAAGCGCCGGTGGAACGCTTCGACCTCGTCGAGCAGGGCCGCGCCGTCGATGGACGGCTCGGGCGTGTTGGCCCTGGTCATGCGGCGTTCCTCCTTTCCTGGGTGGTGCGGTGCGGGCAGACGTCGCGGTGGGCTTCGTGCTCGGCGATGAGGGCGTGCACCTTGCCGTGGCCGATGGCGCTGCGGTCCCTGCCGCACAGACACGTCGAAGTGGCCGTCGGCGTGACGTTCTTGGGGGCGCAGATGCGCAGCCAGGCCACGGGGAACCGTCCGTCGCCGGCAGGTGGGGCGCTGGAGTACTGGCCGGGGGGAAGGGCTGAAAGGACGGCCTGACGGCCGTCGTCCTTCGTGCCACGGCGGGGGTCAGGGGTGGCCGCAGACGGGCGCGAACGGCCCGGTGTGGGCGGGTGAGGCTTTTCAGGCGCGCGCTGGGGGCTCATGCGACCTCCCGGGGGCGGGCGGTGCGGATCGACCAGTCCAGGGCACTGCGGATGGTGGTCCGGCACTCGGTCGCGGACAGTCCGGCCGCCTCGCCGGCCGCCTGAAAAGCCTCCTCAACCATGTCCCGGGTGATCTCGCCCCAGGCGACGAATCGTCCCAGGGCGCGGGCGCTTACCAGCAGTTGGTTGTTCCGCCCGCCCTCCGTGCCCCCACCTTCGGGGGTGTCGCGGACGGCGGCCGTCTCGCGCTCCAGCGCCACCGTGGCGCGGCGGGTGGCCTGTCCCGGGATCCGCAGCGGGGCAGGTGCCGCCTCGCGTGTGGGCGGGTTCTGGAGGCGGGACAGCAGCCAGGTGGGCAGGGCGGCCACGGGCGCGTCGTCGGCCACCTCGTACGCGCCCTGCGGGGTCGTGCTGCCTGCGGCGACGACGTTGCCGCCCCACGCGCGGGTGTCGACGTATGGGGCCACGGTGCGGGCGGTGTTGTGCAGTTGGACGCCCGCCGGGGCGGTGAAGTACAGGTGCATGCCGCCGGAGGGCGTCCGGACCGTGTAGGTAGTCGGCCACGACTCGTCGGCGCGCTCGCAGAGCGCCAGGAAGGACGTCGCGCCGCAAGGCGCGGCCGAACTGTTCTTCCCGTCTTTCTCCTTGGGCACGTCCAGGTCGACGACGACCAGACCCGAGGGGCCCGGGGCGATACCGACGTTGAACGCGCCCACGGACCACGCGGCGCGGATGCGGTCGGGGTCGGTGGTGGCGCGCTGTTCCCACTTCACGTGGCCGCCGGCGCACTCGCCGGTGCGCGGGCAGGTTCGTTCGCCGTGCAGCGCTGAGCCCTTGCCGTCGGGCCGGAGCGGGTGGACGCACCACCCGCGCGCGGCGGCTTGTAGCGCTGCGGACAGCAGCGCTGAGGCAGTGGATTGGGGCATGCTGGAGGTTCTCCTGTTCTGTGGTCAGGACAAGGGAGCCGGGGCGGCCACGGACTTTGGCGAGACGGTGGCCGCTCCGGGCGATCAGGCCGCGTCCAGGGCGGGTTGCTGCCAGGTGGGCAGCGCGTCAAGGACGCGGGAGCGCCAGCGCAGCGCGTACGGCAGGCAGTTGGCGCAGTTCTTGTGCGGGTGTCCGGCCAGCGGCGCTCTGCGGCGGGCGTGGTAACTCCAGGCTGCGGAATCGGCGGAAGCCAGCAGGTGGCCGACGCGCTCCAGCCCCAGCGTCTTGAAGCCGAAACCGTGCAGCCTCAGCCCGTGCGCGGCCATGGCGGTGACGATCGCGGCACCCTCGCGAGTGGACTGCAACCGGCACACCGAGCCCAGCCCCACGGTGGGCTCCCGGGCCAGGTCGACGCCGGCGCGCTCGTAGAGGCTCACGCACCGCTCGTAGTCGGCGAGGGTGCGGCCTTGCAGAACCGGCACGATCGGCAACTCGGGTGCCAGGGAGCGCAGGTCCAGGTAGTTGGCCACGGTGCGGCGCTGATGCTCGCCCACGCTGAGGTGGGTGCCGACGAAGCGCTGCCCGCCGATGGTGCCGCCGTGGATGATGACGTCCTCGCACATCCAGTCCTGCGGCGCGGCCCAGTCGAAGGGGCCCACGCCCTCCCAGATGCGGCGCAGGTCGCCCACGTACTGCCGCGGGGTACGCGTCCAGCGGCCGTGGCGCTGGAGCTCCGAGAAGCCGCCGGAGTCGACCGCGTAGCGGCCCAGTGCCACGGGCGGTGTGCGCGCTGCGGTGAAGTGCTCGGATTTGAGGAACAGCGGCACCTTGGTGAGTTTCACCCAGTGCCGTTTGTGGGTGGTCAGGTAGAACAGCAACGGCTCTCCCTGCTTTTGTGGTCAGGACAAGGGAGCCGGGGCGGCCATGGACTTTGGCGAGACGATGGCCGCCCCGGGCCGACCTAGAACGGAGGCTTCGGGGCGTTGCCGTCGGTGTTCCACGGGTCGCCGGAGGCGTCGGCGGAGCCGTTGCCGCTGGTGCGCTTGGCGTTGATCGTGACGGTGGTGAAGCGCAGGGACGCGCCGATTTCGTCGACCTCGACGGCGAGCATCGAGCGGTTGTCGCCCTCCGGGGTCTTCCAGTCGTGCTGGCGGATCCGGCCGGACAGCACCACGCGCGAGCCCTTGCCGAGGGATTCGGCGACGTGTTCGGCGAGGGCGCGCCAGGCGGCGCAGCGGAAGAACGTGGATGTGCCGTCCTTCCACTGGTTGGCCTCGCGGTCGAAGGTGCGCGGGGTGGAGGCGACGGTGAACTTGGCAAGCGCCTGGCCGGAGTCGGTGAACTTCAGTTCCGGGTCGGCGGTCAGGTTGCCGATGATGGTGATCGGGGTCTCTCCGAACGACATGGTCACTCGCTTTCGGGTGTGGTGGGTCGGTGGTTGGCGGTGAAGTACAGCCGGGTGCGCTTGCCGTCGCGGGTGGGGTACTGGCGTGCGGCGCCGGTGTCGAACGCGGCAGCCACGGTCTGGCTGACGCGGTCGGCGTCGTCCGGTTCGCAGATCACGCGGATCTCGAACACGCTGGGTTCCTCTCGGGTTTGATCAGCGGTGCAGTTCGTTGCGGTTGCGGGCGATGAGCCCGTACGCCGGGGCGGTGATCTGGTTGGTCTCCTGCCGGACGGGCCCGGCGTAGTGGTGGTGGGTCTCGTTGTGCGTGGCCTTCAGCGACCGCAGGGCGGAGCCGATGGCGGCGGCGAGCGCGCCCACGGCTGCGATCGGCAGCGTGACGAACAGGACGCTGGTCAACGTCACGGCGGCGAATCCTTGGCAGGCGAGCCAGATTCCGCAGCCGATCCCGACGAACGCGGCGCCGGTACCGATGCCGGCGACCGCCGTGCCCGCGGCCCACGCGGGCACGATCCGGCGATCGGGCTGAACGACGGGCGGGGTGGTGCCGTAGGTGGGCAGCGGGGTGGTGTCGCGGTAGGAGGTCGGCGTCTGCGGCATGGGCGAATAGGCGTCGGCGATGATCCGGTGGGCTTCGGCGGTGGCTTCGGCGTCGGTCATGCGCGGCTGCCAGGCCGCGGAGTGGTCAGGCATCGGGGCTCCAGGCAGGGATTCAGGTGATGTGGCGGGCGGCATCGGCGAGCGCCAGGCATATGGCGCGGATCGTGGCGGCGGCGCTGGTGCCGGCGGTGAAGAAGCCGAACAGGAACAGCACGAGCGCGCTGAACGGGCCGACGTAGCGGCCACGCAGCAGGACGAAGGCCAGCACTCCGAGGAGTGCGACGGCGGACAGGGTCACGATCACGAGCGGCCTCCCGGAAAACGCGCGGCGGGCAGCATCCCGGGGGTGCTGCCCGCGCTATGGCTTGTCGTGTTGCTTGTCGTGCGGCTTGTCGCTTGTCTTGTCGCTTGTCGCTTGTCGCCTCGCAGGTCACAAGCCGTTTTCGGGCTTCCGCGCCCGGGGAAGTGGCCCATGTTCTGGCGGGGCGACAAGCGACAAGTGATCAGTCCTGCGGGGGTTGCTCGGGGACGTGTCGGCGGTGGACGTAGCGGGCTTTGGTGCCCTCCCCGATGCGGACGGCGGTGCCGTCCTTGACCCACGCCTTGAGCCAGCCGACGACTGTCTGCCGGGTCGTTCCATGAGCGCTGGCGAGCGCGCGGGCGATCGCGGAGGCCCCGGTGCCTTCGGGTCCGGCGGCGAGCAGCAGTGTGAGGGCTTCCTGCTGTGCGGGGCTGTCCTGCTCGCCACGCAGAGCGGACAGGTTCAGCCCACCCGAGACAGCCGGCGGCGCGTCGGGGGTGGGGGTGTGCGGATCGGGTGCGGTGCCGAACTGCGCGTCGATCTCGGCCCGGAAGCGGCGCAGCATCTCGTCTTCCGGCGAGACCTGTTCCGTCTCCTGGCCGCTCAGCGCGGACAGCCTCAACCCCAGTGCGGACGGCCCGGCGTCGGTGCTGTCGTCGTCGGGGATGTGCTCGCGCATCCACCCAATCCGGTCGGCGTCCCAGCGGCGGGCGTAGGCAGGGCCGGCGGCCTTGGCGGAGACGTCGTCGAGTGCGGGGTGCCGGTCGGAGGTGGCCGCGATGATGTCCCGGATCTGGTTGGGCAGGATCCGCCAGGCCTTGAACAGCGCGGCCGGTGACTCGGGGGTGCCCATGAACCCGGCGCCCTTGTAGGGGGCCTGGTCCACGCGCAGGCCGCGGGAGCCGGGGAACATCTTGCTCAGGTCCATGCCCTCGGTCTCGCCGCCGGTGAGGGCGACACGGACCTTGGCTTCTCGCCGGATCATCAGGTTGCCCAGCACGCTGCCGGTCGCCCCGAGGGCGGTGAGCACGGTGCGCACGCCCATGGCGCGGGCGATCCTGATGACTTCAAGGATCTTTTCCGCGAGCTTGCGCATCTGCCGGTCCGGGCTGGCCAGGATCTCCGCGCCCTCGTCGATCACAAGCATGACCTGAGGAATCTTGGGGCTGACCGGCAACAGGTCCGTGTTGGCCTTGGCGAGCAGGTCCTGGTAGCCCATCTTGCGCTGCTTGGCCACGCGCACGGCCGCGTCCAGCATCGTCACGGCCTCGTCGAACGTCCCGGCCAGCCAGTCGATCCCGGGCCGCACGGGCCTGCCGTCCTCCCGTGTGAGCTCCCCGTTGAGGGCGGGCAGCACCCAGGGCAGGCCGGCCGATCCGGCGTTGAGGTCGATCACCCAGGTCAGCATGTCCTCGGCGCGGGCGAACCCGGCGAGGACCGCGTGCACCATGTTCGTCTTGCCCGATCCCGTCGGGCCGACCACGAGCGCGCACTGTTCGCGCAGGTAGGCGAGGATCTGCTCTGCGTTCGTGCGGTAGCCCCACGGGATGCCTGTGTGCACGGACAGCGGCCCGTAGTCGGTGGGGTAGGTGCGTTCTTCTTCCAGGACGTTGACCGTGGTCACGTCAAGGATGACGCGGCCCTGGTGGATGCCGGGGGAGGCGGTGGCGGTGCAGCCGTGCGGCAGCCGGGCGTCCGCGGACAGCCGCGGGGACTCGGCGGCGATCTTGTTCCAGGTGGCGCCGCCGGGCGGGAGTTCGGCGTCGATGGAGTACCCGGCGCCGGTCTTCCACATCTCAACTCCCAGCACGCGCACGGTGATGGAGCACACGCGCTGGATGCGGTCGACCCATTCCGCGGCGATCGCGCGGCGCTCCGCGGACAGCTCCCGGGCGATCTGCCGCTGTTCGGCGGCGATGGCCTCCTCTTCGCGCGCTTCCTCGTACAGCGCGGCGGAGCGGGCGGCGGCGCCGATGCCGACGCCGATGGTGGCCAGGGAGCCGAGGGCGGCCCAGGTGAGGGGGCCGTTGGCCATGGCCCAGGTGGTCCAGCCAGCCCCGACGAGCCAGGAGGCGGCACGGGTGGCGAGGGTGCGGCCGGCGTTGCGCACCCGCAGCCCGGCCACGGTGTGTCCCAGAGCGCCGGCCGCCCCGACGGCGAGCGCCCAGCCGGGCGGCATGCCGGTGGCTGCACCGGTGGTGGCGACGGCGAAGGCTCCGGTGGTGGCGGACAGGGCGCCGGTCACGGGTCCGTGACCGGCCGTCCAGTCCAGCACCGGGCCACTACCCTGCTGCTTGTTGGTGGTGGCGGTGCTGCTCATCTCAGACGTTCCATCCCTTCTCGGCCTCGGTGCCGTTGCGGGGGTCCTCGTGGCGGGCGATGTCCTGCGCGTGGACCTGCCTGAACAGCGGGCCCATGTCGTCGGCGACCGCGACGGCGCTCATCAGGGCGCCGAAGATGTCGTTGAAGCCGTCCGCGACTTCCTTCTCCAGCGGGAACTCGTTGTCGGACCGCTCGGCGAGGATCTTCATGACGTTGGCCACCGACGTGAGGGCGGCCGGCAGGCCCTCGACCATGGCGAGGATCTCCATGCAGTCGTAGGGGTCGTAGGAGTTGGCGGCCTGCTCCATCTCGGCCGCGGCCTCTTCGAACCGGAATCCGGACACGTGCTCTCCTTCACTGGCCTGCGCTGAGACGGGGGTGCGGGTGGGAACCTGAGCGGTCGGCCGCTGGATGCTGTCGGCGATGCCGTCCGTGCCGTCGTGGGCGGCTGCCGCGTCCGCGGCGGCTTCCTGCTCGCTCAGCTCCTCGCGGATGGCTTCGTCCCGCTGGGCGCGCTGGTCGCCGGCGGCACGGGCGAGGCGCCGGTACAGGCGCCGGCCGGGGTGGATCAGCCACGGGATGTTGAGCTTCCGGCCGATCGGAGTGGTGATCAGTCCCAGCAGCCCGACCGGTGCGGCGAGCAGAGCGCCGAGCAGGCGGCGGCCGTGGAAACGGGCAGCGGACCTGCGCAGCGCTTTCCTGGCTGCCTTGCGGGCGGGGGCTTTACGGACTGCGGCACGCTGCGCGGCGACCTTGCCGTCCGTCTTGGCGTCGCGCTTGGCACGGTGCTTGGCGATCGCCGCATCCCGCGCGGCGCGGGCCTTGCGGGCGGCGCCACCCAACAGGCGGCCCCCGACAGTGCCGCGCTTGCCGAACCGGGCGTTGCCGGCCGTGGCCTTGGCGTTGCGGCGAGCGTCGGCGATCGCGCGGCGAGCGGCCGTGGTCTGCGCCCGCTGCCCGGCGCGCGAGCCGGCCGCTGCCTGCTGTGAGGCTCGCAGAGCCTTGATCTGTCCGACCCGGCCCGTGGCTTTACCGGCGCCGGTCGTGTGCTTGGACGCGCCTCCACCAGCCTTGCCGCGGGTCTTGGCGCCCACGGCGCCGCTGGCGTGGCCGGTACCGCGGCGGTGCTGGCCAGGCATACTGCCCGACGTGCCACGGGAGCGGCGGGAGCCGGGTGAACGGCCACCGGATCGGCTGCCTCCTGCTCCCGACCGACCGTGGCGCAGGCCCGCACTGTGGGCAGCCGAGCGGCCGGCGGCGCGGGCGGCCGCGCGCCGGGCATCGCGGCGGGAGTTGGGCTTGCGGGAGCGGGTGGCGGCCACCGTGCCGAGGATGACGGCTCCGGTGGCGGCCACCAGGGCGGCGATGGGCCCGCCTGCCAGACAGGCGGCGGCGATCGTGCCCACCGTGGTGTTCGCCCCGGACAGGGCGAGCGGTACGACCGGCCAGCCGCCGGGCGTGTGGTCCACCTCGGCCGCGGCCGGGGCTGTCTCCGTTGTGGTGGGTGGGGACGGCTCAGGAGAGGGTGCGGTGGCAGCCGGAACGGCTACCGGTTCGGTGCTGATCTCGGTCATGCTGGGAGCCACTCCTTTGTGGAGGAGGGCAGGGCCCGGACGCGGTGCTTTGGACGGCTTGGCGTCCGGGCTCCTGCACGAGAAAAAGGTGCTGGTCAGAGCTGGTTGAGTTCCAGCGAGAAGAACAGGACGGTGAAGCGGGCGTCGCCCAGTTCGCGCGCGACGAAGTCCCGGATGTCCCGGTACACCTGGATGCGGGAGGCGCCGCGCGTCACGGTGACGGTGTCGGAGATCGTGGCCTGGTCACCGCCGGGAAGCTGCGCGGTGAGGATGAAGAAGAACTCGACGTACTCGGCGGCATCCGTGCTGGCCGAAGTCGTCACAGCGGTACTCCCTTGCCGGTCAATGGGGTTCGGACTGTGCGCTGTTGTCGGCGGGGGAGCGCCCGCCGGGATGCCGCACCAGGCTCGCCAGGTCTGCGCGCCGGGTCTGCGAGGGTGCCGCTCGCCGGGGCTCACCGGGTCTGCTTCACTGGTGCGGCCGACTGCTTCCGGCAGTCGCAACGACGGCCAGCCCACTTTCCCTGGGCTGGCCGTCATTGGTGTGTGCCGGACGCTGTTACGCCTCCGCGTCGATCAGAGCGGCATACGCCTTGCGCACCCGCTCCTCCTTCGCAGAGAAGCCCGCCGCGCGATACGCGGCCAGCGCCTTGCGGTAGGACAGCGGCGGGTTCTCGGAATGGCGCAGCCACCGCAGCACGACCGTGAGTTGGTCGTCAGTCAGCGGCTCGCCCGGCTCGGGAGTCTCGATGCCCGCCACGGCCGCCGCTTCGGCCAGCCCCGACAGATCGACGGGGGCGTGTCCCTCATCCTGCGGCGCAGGCAGTTCGCCGACCGGGGACACAGGGCCGACCTGCGGGGACACGGGGGACACACCATCCTGTGTCCACTGGCCCAGCACCCGGGCGAGATCCTCGTCCGAGAACAGCGCGGGAACCTCCTGCGGGACGTCGGCCACCGGATGCTTTGCGGCAAGCTTCGTCAGCTCTTCGGCCGCTTCGTGACGCACCTTGTGCGCCTTGCCGCGGGCCTTGCCCTCCTCGCGCTCCAGCACGGCCGCCGTGGCGTGCCGGTCGGCCTTGGCCCGGGTGACCGCGCGGCCGATAGCCACCTGGTCCCGCGTCGCGCTGCGCACGGCGTCGATCTGCCGCTGCGCGGCGGAGGAGATGCGGGTGGCGTCCCGCTCCACGGCCATGATCAGCGTGGCCTTGGCCGCGGCGGGAACGACCGCGCCGATGACCGCAACGACCGCGGTGGCGTTCATCAGGCCGTGGGTGAACAGCACACCGACCGACGTGACCAGGAACAGCCAGCCGAGGCAGGCGGGCAGTTTGCCGGACGATCCCTGCCGGCGGTGCGCGGTCTCCATGGCCAGCGCGTACAGCCACACCGCGTCGTAGATCCCAGCCACGGTGTACGCGAGCGGCGCCGGAGCCTGGTGGGCGAGGATCTCCCCCACCGCGTACACGGTCCAGCCCAGCGACAAGCCGGTCAGACCGACCGGCAGACTCCAGTGCACCGCCCTGCGGGCGGCTTCCTTCCACTCCATGTCCATGTGATCACTTCCTTTCGTGTTCGTCGGGGTAGGCGCACAGCACACACATGCCAAGCGAGGTCGGCAGGCAATAGCTGTAGGCGACACGGCACTTCGAGCACGTGCGGCGGGCGAGCATGGCCAGCGCGAGCGCACCCCACTTGCGGGAGGTCATCGGCCTCACCTGAAGCGCCCGGTCGACGTGGTAGAGGTAGGCGACCCGAGGCGTTCCGGTGCGCCGGTTCATGCGCATGGCCTGTGCCGCTACCGGTTGGCCACCCGGGCGCAGGCCACGGGCCCGTAACTGCCGGCGCGTCGCGAGCCCGACGGGTGCGAGCTTCCAGGGGTAGGTGGGCACGCCGTAGCGGGCGCCGGACGGGTCGAAGCACTTGCCCCACGCGGCGGACATCAGGCCGACGCTCCGGTCGGTGCTGGGTCGGGCATGTCGGCGTAAGCCACCAGCTCAAGGACCGCGCCCGCGTACTCGGTGGACGTCTTGAGCACGCGCGTCCCGCCGTCGGGACCCTGCGTACCGTGCTGCACGGTGTCCGGAGCGATGCCGAGGGCTTCACGCCACGCCTCGAAGTGGGCCAGGTCGTAGTGGAAAGCCAGCTTCAGCCGGTCCGGGTAGATGGTGGACACGTCCAGCATCGGTGCCGGAAGGTGCCCGAAGTCCGCGGTGAGCAGGCGCAGCGCCCGCAGCGGCATGGACAGGTCGTCCAGCGTCAGACCCCCGCTCATGCCGCAACCGCCTTACGCGGTGCGCGGCGGCGGGTGAGGCGGGGCAGCGCGACCACGTTGAAGAGCTCCGGGTCGTGCTGGACGACGCGCGCGGGCAGGTCGTAGAAGTCCGGGTCGGTGATGATGTCGCGGGCTGCGTCCAGCCGGGCCGCGCGCTCCTCCTCGCTCTCGCCCTCGGCGTCGAGCCAGAGGTCAGCAGGGGCACCGAGGGCGAGTTCGAAGAAGTCCTGTGGGGTGTCGGCCCGGTGGCCGGAGACGTAATTGCGCATGGGAGCTCCCAGCTCGAAGGGATGGAAGGGAGCCGGGGACCGCGGGGAGTTGAGGGCGGTCGGCCCGGCAGGGCGGCCACCACCGCGAGCGCGGCGGGCCACAGTGCCCCGGCCGGGAGTCGAACCTGGCCTGCGACCATCGGGGCGGTTGGAAGCGGCCGGTCAGACCGCGTGCGGATGGGGACGCGGCGGGCGTACCGGCAGCGGAGGCTTCGTCTTCTCGTGCTCCGAGTCGGCCATCAACGGCCGCTCCGGGCACGGGTGTTGTCCTCACTGCGCTTGTTCGCCTCAGCAGCCTTCCGGGCCAGTTCCGCCCGCTCCGTCTCTGTCAGACTGGTGACCACAGGTGCCTCCTCTTAAGGTGCCTGTCCGCGGTCCCCTGGGGTGCCACCCGGGGACCGCTCTGTTTGCTCATCAAACGGGCAGGCCACCGACGTGACGCCGGCGCCCTGCCCGCATGACGAGTGACGGGCCCATGACGGGCCCGTCCTCGTGCTTGGGTACGGCCGCGTAGCGTCTGTGACGCTGCGGCCGTGTCTTCCCTGGACATCGCCCGTTTCGGCACTCACGCACAACGCGAGGGACTGCCTAGTCCGTTCGTGGCGACACTGGGAAACCGTGTCGCCCGGTCCTATCGATGCGCCGTTCAACGAGGCCTTTCTTGCCCCTCCGGTACGCCCTCTCGGTGCCAATGCACCCACCCGCGCTTGGGGTTCGTTCCCCTCGCAGGTGGACCGATGTCCGGATTGTTCGCACCGGGTCTGACAGCCGACGGGCTGTGTCTGCCGCTCCCCTCCGGTGATGGCCGGCGGGTGGTGCTGCTGCCGCTCGGACCGCGTGTAAGCGGGCCCGGAGGACCTGTTGCAGTACCTGTTTTACAGGTACTGCATAGGAGCCCGTCAAGTACTGGCACGGAACCCATTGGTGTTTGCGCCGGGACTTCTTGGCGCACAATCAGAATCGCCCCAGGTCAGGGGAGTTGGTCACCCCGCACGTAGACAGCTCTGGTTGATCTCGCTACCGTCAAGAGCTCCCTAGATGTCCAACGGAGGGGGCAGATGTCCAACGAGCGGTTGCGGTCGGCCCTGTTGGCGCGAGGCATGACCATTCAGAGCCTCGCTGAGGAGATCAAGGTCAATCCGAAGACCGTTGAGCGCTGGATTACGCAAGGCAAGGCGCCGTACCGGCGGCATCAGTACGCAACGGCG
The DNA here is from genome assembly GCF_055558775.1 of Streptomyces sp. NPDC025638. Taxonomy (NCBI): domain Bacteria; kingdom Bacillati; phylum Actinomycetota; class Actinomycetes; order Kitasatosporales; family Streptomycetaceae; genus Streptomyces; species Streptomyces sp. NPDC025638. The sequence continues at coordinate 46,898 of NZ_JBVHLX010000019.1, forward strand.
GCGGCTCTCAAGGTCGACGTGACGACGCTCTGGGACGACGACCGCAATGCCGAGAGCGCATCGGACCTGACGAAGGCCGAGATCGTTACTGCCTACCCGCATCGACACACGGTGCCGTCAGGTCTCTGGCGCGAGATGTGCGAGCGCGCCACGAAGTGCATAGACATCCTTGTGTACGCCGGCATCTACCTGGCGGAGGACCCTCTCTTCTTCTCGACACTGAAGGAGAAGTCCGAGAACGGCGTCCGCATCCGGGTACTCATGGGTGATCCAGAGTGCGAAGCCGTCATCCGACGCGGCATCGACGAAGGACATCGCATCATGGATGGCAAGATCCGTAATGCGCTGATGAACTACCGCCCGCTGTTCACCAGCCACCCCGAGATTTCCTTCCGCCTGCATGACACGGTGCTCTACAACTCGATCTACCGCGCTGATGACGAGATGTTGGCCAACACCCACGTCTACGGCATCGGCGCATACATGGCGCCCGTGTTCCATCTGCGGCGGCTCCCCGGAGGTGGGCTGTTCGACACCTTTGCCAATAGCGTTGAGCAGACCTGGGAAGGCGCCAGGCCAGTAACGGAACACGACATCACGGGAGCGTGAGCATGGGACGCATCGACTACTTGCACGATCAGGACGCCCCGCCGGCCAACTCGGTCGTTCCCTCGGTCGTGGCGTTCGTCCAAAACGATGCGGGGCAGGTGCTCATGATTCAGCGATCCGACAACGGACGTTGGGCGCTACCCGGCGGTGGCCACGACGTGGGTGAGTCCATCAGTGACACGGTGGTTCGGGAAGTCTGGGAAGAGACGGGCATCAAGGCGGAAGTCGTCGAGCTGTCGGGGATCTACACGGACCCTGGCCACGTCATGCAGTACGACGACGGAGAAGTCCGCCAGCAGTTCAGCATCTGCTTCCGCGCAAAGCCTGTCGGCGGCGAGCTGCGTACGAGCAATGAGACGACGCAGGTCCGTTGGGTTGACCCAACGGACCTGCGAGAGTTTGACGTCCACCCCACGATGCGGCTCCGTATCGAGCACGCCATGGACCGAACGCGTACCGCTCCCTACATCGGCTGACGCTTGGCGGTGGCGACGCGTTCGAGGACGCGGGACGTGCACGCGTGGATCTCGGGCTCCGCGCGGCGGATGAACTTTCCGATCAAGCTATCGGGCCCGTAGCGTCCAGCGATCTCGTTGATCCGGTCGATCGGGTTCGTGGGCGTGCCGTCCGGCGTGGTGTTCATGTCGCAGTAGCAGAGGGCGTCGTTCAGGTGCGCGCTCTCGCGGGGGAACTCGCCCTCCAGTTCCTCACGCAGGCCACGCGCTTCCGCCTCCAACCAGGCACAGGAGTGATGGGCGACTAGGTTGACGACACGTTCGTCAGCGTTGGCCACATCCCGGAGGTAGCGGGCGCCGTCCAGCGGGTGAAAGCCTGTCTTGGCCAGGTCCGGCGCATAACCGATGTCGTGCAGTACCGCCGCGGCCTCCAACAGATCCGCGTCCTGGCCAAGAACGAGGGCGATCGTGCGTGCCCTCTCGGCGACCCCTAGGCAGTGCTTCCACCGCCGCGGCAGCGGCTCGGCGAGCAGGGACTCAGCCAGGGGATAGGCCCACTCCGTCAACGTCGGCAAGCTACGAACGCTCCTCTCGCGTCGGCACAGCGCGGACCGTCCGCACCCTGCCCTGTCCTCCCCCCGCCAGCACGCCGGCGGTCTCCAACTTTTCCAGAGCCTTGGTCACCGTGGGACGGGAGACCCCGAACCGTTCGGCGAGCGCGGAAGCACTCGGGAACGCTTCCCCTACCTTGAGTCCGTCAGCCGTGATGACGTCTGCCATCCGCTGATCGAGCGGGCGCCGGTCGACTCGATCACCCGAGCGCACGACGCGCCACCGCTCGCCGGGTGCTGGTTCAGCCACGCCTTCCTGCCGCAGCACGCCGAATGCACGGAGCGCGACCCCGCGTGAGACCTTGTGGTCGCGCATGACCTGAGCCAGGGACGGGAGCTCCGTCATGTCAGGGTCGTCCTCGATCTGCCGCTTCACCGCGTCGGCAATCTTCAGGAAGGTTCCCCGAGGGTTGGCCTGCTGCGACACTCGCTCTCCCTCTCCGTGCGCCGGTCGTCACTCCCAAGAATCCCACGACTTCAGGCCGCTGCGGAGGGGTCCCGGACGGCGGCGCATGAGCGCTGGGCCGGTCTCAATCGTGGTCTCAATCCGTCCACGCTTTGGGAACGTCCGTCACCGTCCGTTGTCATCCGGGGAAGCCTTCTGAACAGACACGACGCTGTGTCCGTCCCAGCGGTGTGGCGGCTTCCGTCGCACTCCTGCCCTCGCGCGAGGAAGCACGTTGTGGCGACCTAACTGGCTGCGTCTTCGGCGTGCCCGGAGTCGGGGAATTTGGGCAGCGCGTAGACCTCTAGCGCAACGTATCGAGCGCTCTCGACGAAATCTCGTGCGGCGACTGGCGTCACCACATCAAAGCCGTGTATCGCCCGATTGCGTAGTTGGCGCAGATCTTGAAAGACCGCGAGTGCACCCGGGGAGAGCCCCAGTTCAGTCAACCTTGCGTCGACCCTCACGGGGATCGATGGCCGCATCACTCCCCCTACGGACTGGGGCACACCTCCGCGCTCCGCGAGGGCCTTGGCGTAAATCGACTCCAGCACAAGCCAAGCCGTGATGAGCGCCCCAATCGGTGATGTATCGGTCATATCCCACGCCTCTTGGAAGATGCCGAACCGAGACTGGTGCTCTTCCCCCGGACCTGCCGTCGTCGGCTCCGCCGATCCAGATGCAGCCGCCAACTCTTCTGCCTCAGTGCGAACCTCGCGGGCATCTGATGCAAACTCGATTGCTCCTGCTGGCGTCTCAAGGCGCGTCATGCGAGTGAAGGCGCCATGGATATGGCCGCGCAGCCCCCAGACCAGGCCAACCGTCACCAGCGGCCACGCTAGGGCTTCGACGTACTTCAACACCAGCTCAGCAACTTCCACCACGCCATCGTGGGGCCAAAGACGCACGGCCGATCAGGCAACCAACGTTCTGTGACGGAGGTGAGACATGGCCCAGGGCGCCTCGTGCAGCCACCTTCAGTGGCCAGTCAAACAGGGGCTCCCGCGAAGATCTGAGAGCGTGGACGACGATTTCGCCCGCTGGTCACGGCTGTCGGCCCCTGCGGCTACGGTGCACCCATGGTGCACTACATGGACAACCCCGCCGGCCGACTGCACAAGCTTCTCCTGGACCTGCATGAAGCCTTTCCAAACGAGCAGCAGCAGCAGACGAAGGAGGCGTGGATTGCCATCGTTGAGCTGATCGGCAATGAGCGCGGACTGGCTGGAGAGGCGGCTATCGTCAGCGGCGTCGTAGGTCTGCCGGCGCAGATTCGAGAAGCCGTTCACGCCCTGTCGGAGGACGAGGAGCGCAAGGAGCATCTGCTCGCCGGGCTGGACAGCATCGAGCGGGGCATGATCCAGGTTGCGGCACGGCAGAACCTATTTGGTGTCTTTACCACGTTCGCTACGAATGGCGTGGTACCGCAGTCTGCCGCAGTCAACAGCCTGTCGCACTGTTCCTACGAACTGCATCGCTCCATGCCCGAAGTTACGGTCTCGGATGATGACTTGGCCCGCATCATCGAAATGATCAATGACTTGATGGGGGAAGTGGCTGAGGCGGAACTGCCCAACATAGTCAAGCGCGCAATGCTGAGTCACTTGACGGCTTTGTTGCAAGCTATACATAATGTTCGATTTGCCGGTACTCAGCCGCTTGATGATGCTTTGTTCGCCCTGGTGGGCTCTGTCACGCGAACGACTGCGCAGGAAGATCTGAACCGCACTGGCTTGTGGGAGAAGATCAAGAAGGTGGTGCAGACGTTGAATCTGATGTTGTCGACGGGCCAGACTGCCGCTCAACTCGGGCAGGGCGTTGCTGGCTTTCTGGATGGCTGAGCAACATGCAACCCTGCGCCATGGTCTCAATCATGGTCTCAATCGGCGCTGCTTCCGGTCGTGTCCGCTGTGGTCCGTCGCAGTCTGGGGGCCCCACTGAGCAGGCATGAAGCCTGCTTCGCGGATACCAGTGGACGCCCCCGGACCAAGATCGGACAACTCGTAATGCGTAGGTCTCGGGTTCGAATCCCGAAGGCGGCTCCATCGAAGCCCAGCTCAGAACAGCTCTGAGCTGGGCTTTTTCGTTCGGCGGAGGTGGCGCCGTCCCCGGCTGCGTCGCGCCTCCCGGAGCCGGCGCCGGATGAGGGCTTCGACGTACGCGGACATGCCGCGTTTGCCGGTGTGTGCCTTGAGGGCGGCGATGGTGCCTTCGTGGAGGGAGGCGGAGACCGGTCCGGTGGCCGCTCAGCGTCATGCGTGGAGCAGCCCTACGGGCCGAGATACACACTCGCCGGGAGCCACGGCGGGCGGGGCAGGCCGAAGTGTTCCTCTAGCATCAGCTCGGCCTGGGTGAGCGCGCCGTAGACCCATCCCTGTCCGGTCGACCAGGCATCTCCGCAGACGTAGAGGTTGGCGTCGCGCAGCGGGCGGCGCATGCGTGGCATGACCTCCCAACTCTTCGCCCCCACCTGCCAGAAGTGGTACGCGGCTCCGTACGGGGCCTGCACCCAGTTCTGGAAGTAGGCGGACGTCGGTTCGGGGATACGGGCGTCGGGGCCGTGCAGTTGGCGCAGCTGGCGCTGTGCCTCGTCTACCAGCGGGCCTGACGCCGTCGCGTCCATCGGCCGGGGAGGGCGGGTCACCGACACCGGGGCGAGGCGGTTGGGCCGGGTCAGCAACTCGTTCCAGAACTCGACGTCGTTGAGGTCGTTGTAGGAGGCCAGCAGCAGGGCGTTGCGGTTGTCGGGGTCGGCCCTGGGCTGCTTCCCCTCCACGCCCCAGTAGTGGTCTGGCGCAGCGGCAGGTCGGTCACCGAGCGGCCGGCCCGCAGGCCGAGATCCTCCCACCACGGCCGGTCGTAGCCGAGGAAGAGCTTGGAGGCGGGCCTCGGGACGATCGAGCCGAGGTCGGACAGGAACCGGTCGCTGGTGAAGAGGAAGGTGTCCGGGTCCAGCAGCTCGATCGAGCGCTGGGGCATCGCCAGAACGACGTGCCGTGCCCGCACCGTGAGCGGCCGTCCCTCGGGCCAGACGGAGAGGGCGAGGGCCAGCACGTCCTCGCCATGGACGGTCTCCCGGTCGATCCGGCGGACCTGGTGGTGGAGGTGGACGCTCCCGCCCTCCGCCTCGAATCGCCGGACGAGTTCCTCGGGCATCGTCTGATAGCCGTTGACCAGGAGCCGGTAGTGCGGCGGCGGGGAGCCGACGAAGTCGGCCACCGACGCCTCCATGGCCTCGATGCTGTTGACGTTGTCGACCACCGAGCCGTAGCCGAAGCCGTCGTGGAGGAAGTTCCACCCCTCTTGGCCGACCGCGTCGAGCAGCAGGTTCCAGAACCCGATGTCGTAGAGGAACCGGCCGTTGGCCGACGCCGTCGGTTTGATCTTGTCCCACGCCTGGTGGTCCATGGTGGCGGCGCCGGGGACGAAGCGCTCGATGACCGACATGAGAGCGTCGTCCGGTGTCTTGCCCCGGATCGCGGCCGGCAGAGCGTAGGGCACGACCGTGGGATCGTTCCACTGGGCCTGGGTGAAGCGGTGGCCGCGCAGATAGACGAGGTTCTGCGGCTCGTCGACCGGGAAGCGGGTCGTCGGCAGCCCGAGATGGTCCACGAGTTGAGCCACGACGGGCTGGTCGGTCAGGTAGCGCATCCCGCCCAGCTCGGCGTGCAGGTGGGGCATACCGGGCGGCGTCACCGAGAAGCCTGTGTGTCGCGGTCGCGCTGGCTCCGATGATGCAGCGCTGGGCGTGGCTCTTTCCGATGGCGGGGACCCGCAAACAGTGCAATCGGCTGGGCGCCTTCGAAAGCCTCCGCACGGAGGCCTCGTTGGCGAACCTCGTCGGCCGCGACCGTACCGCCCTGGCCTATGCGCAGGTCGTCCACCGCCATGACGCGATTGCCGACTGCCTGGCATCCACGACCACCCTGTGGCTGCCGGTCTACGGAGTCGGGGCGGCCCTGCTGACGGGTCTGGGCGCGTGGGCCTTCGGGCGCGCTCGGCTGGGGCGGCGTACAGCGGCGGGCAGCCGGAGTGCGTAGATCGTGTCACGGGACACGCGAGCACCGGAGGCGGCACATGGGCGGATCCCCCGCGGTCGGAGGCGGCTACTCGGGCACACCCCTCGCCCGGAAGCTCGGCATCGAGCCGGCACAGCAGGTGCGGCTGTGGCATGCCCCGGCGCGGTGGGACATCCCGGGGCTGTCAGCGACATTGCCGAAAACGATCTCCGTGACATGCTCCTGCCCCTCGGCGTCGTGGAGTTGAAGGTCACCGCGCTCGGGGACGACTGGTCGGGGCCGAAGTTCGTGCGGCGCAAGGAAAACCGCCGTAAAAAGGGCGCAAACTAAACCGGCCCCAGGACAACTACCGCCCTTGAGGCAACATCTTGGTGAACGGCGAGCGCCACGCGGTCAGGACGCGGGCGCCGCCCAGGGCCGGATGGGGTGAGAGACGTGGTGGAGCCGAGGATCGCCGTTGCCGTGGTGACCATGGGGAACCGGCCCGCCGAAGTCGATGCCCTGCTGGAGTCCGTGGCCAAGCAGGACGTGCCCCCGGCCCGGATCGTGATCGTCGGCAACGGGTGCCGGCTGCCCGAGTTCGCCCTGCGGCTGTCGCTTCCCGGCGAGGTCACCACCATCGACGTGGAGGAGAACCTCGGCTGCCCCGGCGGGCGCAATGTCGCCCTGGCCCGGCTCCGGGAGTTCGGTGACGTGGATGCCGTCGTCGAGCTGGACGACGACGGGCTGCTGGTCGACGCCGATGTGCTGCGCCGCGTACGGGATCTGTACGCCGCCGATCCGCGCCTGGGCATCGTCGGCTTCCGTATCGCCGACGAGCACGGCGAGACCCAGCAGCGGCACGTGCCCCGCGTCGGCAACTCCGACCCCATGCGGGGCGGTTATGTCACCGGCTTCCTCGGCGGCGGACATGCCCTGCGCATGGCGATGCTGGCGGAGACCGGGGACTGGCCCGCCGAGTTCTTCTTCGCGCACGAGGAGACGGACCTGGCCTGGCGGGCCGCCGACGCCGGTTGGAAGATCCTCTACGCGCCCGAACTGCTCCTCCAGCACCCGAAGACCTCGCCCGCCCGGCACGCCATCTACTACCGGGTGACCGCCCGCAACCGCGTCTGGCTGGTCCGGCGCCGGCTGCCCCTGCCGCTGATCCCGGTCCACCTCGGGGTCTGGGCGCTGCTCACCCTGCTGCGCACCCGCTCGGCGGGCGGGCTGCGGGCCTGGTTCGGCGGGTTCGTGGAAGGGCTGCGGGAGCCGGCCGGTGAGCGACGGCCCATGCGCTGGCGGACGGTGTGGCGGCTGACCCGGCTGGGGCGCCCGCCCGTCGTCTGACGCCGGAAGAAGAGAAGAGCTGGAAGAAGAGAAGAGAAGAAAAGTGGGGACGAGGGCCCCGGTCGTTCACCTCCGCCGACCGGGGCCCTCATGTGTCCCCGGATCTGGCCTACGGCGACACTCCCCCGAGTTACGCGTCGCACGCGCGCGCCGGCGGGCCAGATCCGATGCAGTGATCACATCAGGGCGCACCAACGGATCGCTAACATGTGGCCAACGGTTCTCCCGTAGGTCGCGAGGCGGTTGGCGCGAAGTCGACGCAGAGCGACGGGAGTAAGCCGGAACCGTAGCGGATTCCGGCCCGGACCGACAGGGAGAGGGTGGCGGGAAACCGCCTTGGACAGGGCGGAAATCCGCCATGGACGGCGGGCATGCCGGTGCGGAGCACGGTCGGACGGGACCGGGCGGGAAGGCAGTGGAGCGGCGTGATACGGCGGTGCGGGCTGCGGTTCGGGCTGCTGGGACCACCCGTTCTGTATGACCGAGCGCTGTACGGGATTTCGTACAGCGGTGAGTACGACGCCGACGGCCCCGGCGACGGCGCCGAGAACGACCCGGTCGTGTACGACACCGCCCTCACCCACGACACCGGTGACCGCAGTGGCTCCGGGCCCGCGGTCCGGGCGATCGGCAGTCCCAAGGTGCGCGCGCTGCTTGCCGCGCTGCTGCTGGAGGCCGGCCGTGTCGTCTCGGTCGAGTCGCTCAAGGACGCGCTGTGGGGCGGTGCGCCCCCGGCGTCGGCGCAGGCCTCGCTGCACAACCATGTCGCCCGCCTGCGCCGGCTCCTCGACGAACCCGAGCGGCTGCGGGCCGTGGCGCCGGGCTATCTGCTGCGGGTCGACGAGGGCGAGCTGGACGTCCATGTCTTCGACGCGCGGGTGGCCGAGGCACGGGCCGCGCACGCCCGCCGGGACTGGGCCGAGGTGCTGCGGGCCTGCGCGGCGGCGCTGGCGCTGTGGCGCGGCACGCCGCTGAGCGGGGTCTCCGCCGAACTCGGCGGATACGCCTTCGTGCAGCGTCTGGGGGAGGCGCGGCTGCTCCTGATCGAGTGGCGGTACGACGCCGAGCTCGCCGTCGGCGGTACGCGACTGTCCGGCCTGGTACCGGAGTTGGCGGCCCTGGTCGCCGAGCATCCGCTGCGCGAGGCCTACCACCGCCAGCTGATGCTCGCCCTGCACCGCACCGGCCGCCAGGCCGAGGCCCTCGCCGTCCACCGCGACCTGCGCACCCGTCTGGTCGAGGAACTCGGCATCGACCCCGGCCCGGCGATCCGTGCCGCCCATGTCGAGGTGCTCCGGGGGTTCCCGGCACCGGTCGTCGGGGGAGCGGGCAGCGCGGAGCCGTCGTACGACGGCCGTCCGGGAGCCGTGGCCGTCGAGGCCCGCGCCCAGGTGTCGCCCGCGCCCGAGGAGACCCCGCGGAGACAGCCGTCCGGATCCGATGACCAGAGCCGGACCGGTGACGAGGGCCGGACCGATGACCAGAGCCGGACCGGTGGCGAGGGCGGGGGTCCGGATACGGCGGAAGGCCGGGTGCCCGGTGACAGACAGCCCGCGCCGGCTCAACTGCCTCCGCCGCCCGCGCACTTCACCGGTCGCATCCCTGAACTGCACGAACTGCGCAGCCTGCTCGTCGACCCCAAGGCCCCTGCCGTCGCCGTCATCACCGGCATGGCCGGCGTGGGCAAGAGCGCCCTGGCGCTGCACGCGGCGCATCGGCTGCGGGAACGATTCCCTGATGGCCAGCTGTACGTCAACCTGCATGGTGCCACCCCCGGAGTGCCCCCGCTCGCCCCCTCCCAGGCGCTCGCCGCGCTCCTCCGCGACCTCGGTGCAGAGTCCCGGAGCATCCCCGAACACCCCGACGCGGCCGCCGCGTTGCTCCGCTCCATCCTCGCTCCGACCCGCACCCTGATGGTCCTGGACGACGCTGCGAACGCCGCTCAGGTACGCCCCCTGCTCCCGGCCGGCCCCGGTTGCGCCGTGATCGTCACCAGCCGCTCGCCCTTGACCGCCCTCGACGGCGCCCGCCGCTTTCCGCTCGGGCCGCTGACGGGCGAGGACAGCGCCGCGCTGCTGCGTGCGGTGAGCGGCCGCGACGGGCTCCACGCCGGGCACCCGCTCGTCGGCCTCACCGGGCGTCTGCCGCTGGCCCTGCGGGTGGTCGCCGCCCGGCTCGCCGCCCGCAGCGCGCTCACCCCGGACGTCCTGGCCGTTCAACTGGCCGCCACCGAGGGGCGGTTGCGCCACCTTGAGTACGACGATCTGAGCGTCCGTCGCTCCCTGGCCGTCGCCCACGACGCGCTCGCCGCCTCCGAGCGCGAGGCCGACCGGGACGCGGCCCTCGCCCTGCGCCGCCTCGGCGCGCTCGATCTCCCGGCATACGGCGCACCCCTGCTCGCCCGCCTCACCGGCACCGACGAGCGCCGGGCCGAGGCCGCCCTGGACCGCCTGCTCGACGTGGCCCTCCTGGAGGAGACGGCGTACGGCCGCTACGCACCGCACGACCTGGTCCGCGACTTCGCCCGCGAACTGGCGGGGGCCGACGCCGCCACCGGTGACGGCACCGACGCCGCCGTCGCGGCCCTGCGCTGGTACGCCGCTGTCGCCGAGCGCGCCCTGACCGCGATCGTCGAACCCGGCCTCGACCAGGACGACCGCCGCCACCCGACCGCCGCGCAGCCGCCCGGGCACGCGGCGGACGTGGCGGCCGTACCGCCCTTCGACTCCGCCGAACAGGCCTTCGCCTGGGGCGATGTGGAGCTGGAGAACATCGTCGCGCTGGTGGAGCGGCACGCGGACGCATCGCCGGACGCATCGCCGGTCGAAGCCCCGGACGAAGCCGGAGACGAAGCCCGGGACGCATCCCCGGGCTCATCGCCAGACGTATCGCCGGACGCGCGTCCAAACGCGCGTCCCGACGCGCACCCCGCCGACCCCACGACAGTCGGCGCGCCCGACGGCCGCACGGCCGCCCATCTGTCCACCCTCATCCGCCTCGTCTTCCCGTACGTCCAGCGCCGCGGCCGTGTCGCCGAGATGGAGGTGCTCGGCCGGGCCGCCCTCGATACCGCCCGCAGGCTCGGGGACGAGGCCGCCGAGGCGTATGCGCTGGGCGATCTCGCGGGGCTGCACTTCCTGACCGGCCGGCAGAACGACGCCCTCCGTCTCAACGACCAGGCCCTGGTGATCTGGCGGCACCTCGGCACGAGGTCCTGGATCCGCCGTTGCCTCAACAACCGGGGGCTGCTGCTGGAGGGGCTCGGACGGTACGCCGAGTCCGAGGACGCGCTGCGGCAGAGCCTGGAGTACTCACGGCAGCTGAAGGACCCCTACGGCGAGGCTGTCACCCTCAGCCATCTGGGCAACCTGTACGAGCACACCGACCCCCGGGCCGCCATCGAGCAGCACCGGCGCTCGCTGGCGATCGGGGACGAGATCGGTGCCGTCATCGTGCAGCACTCGGCGCACTGCAACATGGGCTACGCCCATCTCACCCTCGGCGAACCGGCCGCGGCCGCCGCGCACTTCGAGGAGAGCCTGCGCATCCTCGGCGGCCACGGCGACTGGCACGGCGAGTCCCAGACCCGGCTCGGACTGGTCCGCGCACTGCGGCGGCTGGGCCATGCCGAGCGCGCCTGGCACGAGTGCGCGGAACTGCTGCGCCGTGCGGAGGACCGCGCCGATCGCTATATGGGCGGTCTCGCCCGCCACCAGTACGGGCTCCTGCTGCGCGGCCGGGGGTGCGTCGAAGAGGCGAACGGCGAGTGGCGTGCCGCGCTTTCCGCACTGGACGGGACGGACGCGAAGTCGGTCGTGGCGGAACTGCGGGAGCTGCTCGGCGGAACCTGCTGACCGCCGGTCGTCTCCTCGGCCCTCCCGTCGGCCGCCGATTTGCTTGCGGCGGCCGCGGATTCACTTGGCGTCCGCATAGCACTCCACCACCGCCGTGGTGAACGGAAAGCGCACCGGCGTCTCCCCGAAGGTCAGCCGGCCCGCAAGGTCGGCCGCCTCGCGGATCGCCGTCACCACCGTGTCCGCCTCTTCCTTCGGGCAGTGCACGATGACCTCGTCGTGCTGGAAGAAGACCAGCTCGGCCGCCAGGCCGGCGCAGGTCCGGCGCAGCGCGGCGAGCAGCAGCAGGGCCCAGTCGGCGGCACTGCCCTGGACGACGAAGTTGCGGGCGAAGCGACCGCGGGCACGGGCATTGGTGGAGGCATAGCCGGGCACCCACTGCCGCCCGTCGGGCTCGGCCTCCCCGGCCGGGATGCCCGCCTCCTCCGCCGCCGCGTCCTCGTCCGCTCCCGCCGCGGGTGGGCAGGTCCGGCCCAGCCAGGTGCGCACCAGCCGCCCCTCCTCGCCGGCCCGCGCCGCCTCGTCGACGTAGGCCACCGCCTTGGGGAAGCGGCGTCTGAGCGCGGCGAGGTTCTTCAGGCCGTCGCCGGAGGTCTGGCCGTAGACCGCGCCGAGCACGGCGAGCTTGGCCTGGGCACGGTCGCCGGAGAAGGCCCGGTCGGAGACGGCCTGGTACAGGTCGGTCTCCCGCCCCGCCACCTCCATCAGACCGGGGTCGCGGGAGATCGCCGCCAGCACGCGCGGCTCCATCTGGTCGGCGTCCGCCACGACCAGCCGCCAGCCCGGGTCGGCGACCACGGCCCGCCGGATCACCTTGGGGATCTGCAGCGCGCCCCCGCCGTTGGTCACCCAGCGCCCGGTGACCGTACCGCCCGCGAGGAACTCCGGCCTGAACCGCCCGTCCCGCACCCAGTCCTGCAGCCAGGACCAGCCGTGGGCCACCCAGATGCGGTACAGCTTCTTGTACTCCAGCAGCGGCTTCACGGCCGGGTGGTCGATGGACTCGATCTCCCAGCGGCGGGTGGACTTCACCTTGATCCCGGCCTGCGCGAAGGCCTTGATCACATCGACGGGCAGATCGGGCCGCACCCGGCGGCCGAACGCGGCCGACACCTCCTCCGCGAGCTCGGCCAGCCGACGGGGCTCACCGCCGCCCGCATACCGCTCGCCGAGCAGTTCGCGCAGCAGCTCGCGGTGGACGTCCGCGCTCCAGGGCAGGCCCGCGCGGTTCATCTCGGCGGCCACCAGCATGCCCGCCGACTCGGCGGCCGTCAGCAGCCGCATCCGGTCGGGGTGCTCGGCCCGGTCGTGCCGCCGCTGCTGGTCGGCGTAGACCGTGAGGAGGCTATCGAGCGGCAGGCGGGCGCCCTGTGGCTCGAACAGCGGGGACTGCGCGCCCGGTTCGGCGGCGCGCAGCGGTGGATCGGGCGGTACGGGGCCGCCGCGCAGCCGGGCCAGGGCGGCGGCGGCCGAGCGCGGCTCGCCGGACCGCCCCTCGTGGCCCAGCAGGAGTGTCTCGGCGTCCTCGATGTCGTAGCACCGCTCCACTCGCACCCCCGTGGCGAGCAGACGCGGATAGACCTCGGGGGTCGACCGCCACACCCAGCGCGTCACCTCCGGTCGGCCCCGCACCGCCTCGGCGAGATCGTCCTCCCGCCGCACCGGACCGACGGGCAGCCCGTCCGGACCGAGGGGGGCGAGCTCCACGCCACCGTCCTCGGCCGGAGCGAGCGCCCAGCGGTCGGTCATGGTCGCGAGTGTGGCAGGCGGCACTGACAATCCGTCGTGACCTGCGGTTTCAGTCCTCCGAGTGGTCCGCGTTCCGCTTCAGTCCTCCGACTGGTCCGCCGTCCGCGTCTGCACCAGCTGCGAGAGCACCTTGGCGACGTACTGCTCGGTCTTCTGCTTGCTGACGCCGAGGCCGCTGAGGATGCCTTCGCCGTTCTCGTACTCCAGCAGCGCCAGCAGGAGGTGTTCGGTGCCGATGTAGTTGTGGCCGAGGCGCAGCGCCTCGCGGAAGGTGAGCTCCAGCGGCTTCTTGGCCGCGGCGCTGTAGGGGACCAGCTCGGGCACCTCCTCGGCCGCCGGCGGCAGAGCGGCGGACGCCGCCTCGCGGATCGCGTCGGCAGAGACGCCCTGCTCGACGAGTGCCTTGCCGGCCAGACCCTCGGGCTCGGCGAGCAGGCCCAGGACGAGATGCTCGGGCAGGACCTCGGCGTTCCGCGCGGCCTTGGCCTCGTTGTGGGCGGCCATGACCACGTTCTGCGCGCGCGGGGTGTAGCGGCTGAAGCCCTGGCTCGGGTCGAGGTCGGCCGACTCCTTGGGCACGAAGCGCTTCTGCGCCGCCTGCCGGGTGACGCCCATGCTCTTGCCGATGTCCGTCCAGGACGCGCCCGAGCGCCGTGCCTGGTCGACGAAGTGACCGATCAGGTGGTCGGCCACGTCGGCCAGGTGGTCGGCGGCGATCACCGCGTCCTGGAGCTGGTCGAGCGGTTCGGCGTGGACCTTCTTGATGGCCTCGATGAGGTCGTCGAGCCGTACGGATGCCGTTCCGGGAGAGTTCGTCGTCATGTGTCAACCATAGGTTGACACCCTGAGGCCGTCAACCCGAAGTTGACACTTGGTGGGTCGCTCTACTTCGGGGTCGCCGCCAGCCGGACCGCCAGCCCCGCGAACACCGTCCCGCTGAAGATGTCGAGCCCCCGGGCCACTCGCCGGCTGCGCCGCAGCAGCGCGGAGAGCTTCCCGGAGAGCAGTCCGACCGAGCCGTCCACCAGGAGGCCCATGAGCGTGATCGTGACGCCGAGGACGAGGAACTGCTCGCGCACGTGCCCGAGTTCAGGGTTCACGAACTGCGGCAGGAAGGAGACGTTGAAGAGGATCACCTTGGGGTTGAGCAGATTGGTGACGGCGCCCCGCCAGAAGGCCCGGCGCCGCCCCGTGTCCGCCGCCCCGTCCGCCGCGACGGGTGCCGCGCCGCTGCGGAACGCCTTGACCGCGAGGTACAGCAGATAGGCGGCGCCCGCCCAGCGCAGCACGTGATAGAGCGCCGGCAGGGTCAGGAACAGGGCCGACAGCCCGAGGGCCGCGGCGACCGAGTGCACGAACATCGCGCAGGCCACCCCGAAGGCGGCGGTCACCCCGGTCAGGGGTCCGCCCCGGCCGCCCATCGCCACGATGAACATCATGTCGGGGCCGGGCGTGATGCAGAGCGCGAAGGCGGCGATCAGGAAGGCCGCGTAGAGAGATGTGTCCACCATGGCGGCCATGCTCGGCGTCACCCCCCGGAGGGGCGACCGAATTTCGGGGAGCGGGACGCGCTCCGTCCCGGCCCGGGGCTACGGCGACTTCGTGTGCTCGTACATCACCACCAGCACCGAGTGCACCGTCTCCTCGTCCCCGTCCTCCTCGGCCGTGTCGACCAGTTCGGCCAAGGTGTCCCGCAACCGCTGCGCCCGCTCGGGGGTGAGGCGCAGATGCCGGAGCGAGAGCAGCGGGTCCCCGGGGGCGCGGTCCAGTTCCTGGGCGACCGCGCCGAGCAGCGCCGCCGTGCCCGCCGCCTGCGGCTCGGCGACCCGCAGACGCCGGCCGACCCGCCGGTAGTAGTGCTCGGTCCCGCCCCGCACCCGCTGCGTCTCCACGATCCGTACGAGCCCTGCCTCGCGCAGCACCTTGAGGTGGTGCCCGACGCTGCCCTTGGCCACTCCCAGCCGCACCGCCAACTGGCTGATCGTGGCGGACCGGTGGGTCAGTGCGAAGAGCAGCCGCTGCCGCAGGGGGTGGGCGAGTGCGGCGAACTGGTCAGGTGCGGAGATCTCCAGTACGTCCTCGACACCGGCGCCGTTCTCCGGCTCGTGCTCGGTCATACGTCAAGCGTCCAATTCTCTTGACGCTTTTGCAAGCCCGGTGCTGTACTCCCGGCCATGACCACCCTGACCCCCAGCGCCTCCAGCACGCCCAGCACGCCCGACACCACCGGCCCCGCCCCCGTGGCCGACGTCGCCGCCGTCGTCGAGGAGACCGCCCGGCTCGTCACCGAGCACTACGTCTTCCCGGAGGTCGCCGCCCGGCTGGCCGCGCTGCTGCGGCGCCGGCTGGGGGAGGGGGCGTACGACGTCGACCGTGCCGAGGAACTCGGCGCCCGGGTCACCGCGGACCTCCAGTCCGACAACGGCGATCTGCACCTACGCCTCAAGTACCACCCCGAGCGGGTCCCGCAGGGCCAGGGCGAGGCCACGCTGGCCGCGATGCGCCGCCAGTTCGACACCTCGCTGGGCGGCGTCCCGCGCGTGGAACTGCTGACCGGCGGGACCGCGCTCCTCGAACTGGCCCCCGCGCTCTTCCCGCTCGCCTGGTCCGCCGAACCGCTGTCGGCCGCGCTCACCCTGGTCGCGCGCGCCGACGCGCTGATCCTCGACCTCAGGGGGAACCGCGGCGGCGACCCGGAGACGGTGGCCTTCGTGTGCAGCTATCTGCTCGACGAGCGCACACATCTGAACACCCAGTACGCGCGCGTGGGGGAGCGCTACGACCAGTCCTGGAGCCTGCCGTACGTCCCGGGCGCCCGGTTGGGTGGGACCAAGCCGGTGTATGTGCTCACCAGCGGTCACACCTTCTCCGGTGCCGAGGAACTGGCCTACAACCTGCAGCAGTTGGGCCGCGCGGTGATCGTCGGGGAGACGACCGGGGGCGGGGCGCACCCGCGCGAGGGCTGGACGGTCCACCCGCACCTGGAGGCCACCGTCCCGGTCGGCCGGTCGATCAACCCGGTGTCCGGCACCAACTGGGAGGGTACGGGTGTCCGCCCGGACATCCCGTGCGCGGCCGCGGGCGCCCTCGAACTGGCCCTGCGGGAGTCGGCGCGCGCCTGACACTCCAAGGTCGTTGTCCACAGGCTGTGGACGGCCCGGGCGTGCTGCCCGTGGCGCATGGCACGATCGACGGGTGAGCAGTAGCACGACCAGCACCGTCGAGCGGGCCTTCCGGGCCGCCCTCTACGACGACAACGACTCAGGCCTCGACACCGGTGCGTCCCTTCTCGCCGCCGACCCCGCCGCGGACGGCGAACTCGCGCGGCGGGGCGAGGAGTTCGTGGCGACCGCGTGGCGGCGCGGCTGGCAGCCCGCCGACGTCGTACGGCTCGTACGGCGCGAGCTGGACGACGAGCACCTACACCTGGCGGCGGCGCTGATCAGAGCGCAGATGCCGCACGACCGACCGCGCGGCCCCCGCTGGACCGCCCAGCTCGACGCCCTGCCGGACGCCCCGGCGCGCGGGGCCGACCGCTTCTCGCACGCGACCACCGTCCTGGAGCTGTACCGCCTGCTGCTGCGCCTGCCCGCCCTGGAACCCCTGGAGGAGCCGCGCCGTGAGCACCGGCCGGCCTCCCGCATGCTCACCCGCATCCGTGCGCTGCTCGCCAAGGCCGAGGCGACCGGCTTCCCGGAGGAGGCGGAGGCGCTGAGCGCCAAGGCGCAGGAGCTGATGGCCCGGCACAGCATCGACGAGGCGCTGCTGGCGGCGGACGCCCCCGCGAAGGATGCGCCCGGCGCCTGCCGGATCGCTGTCGAGCCGCCGTACGAGCAGGCCAAGGCCGTGCTGCTGCACGCAGTCGCCGACGCCAACCACTGCCGTGCCGTGTGGAACGAGCCGCTCGGCTTCTCCACGGTCGTCGGTTTCGAACCCGATCTGGAGGCGGTCGAACTCCTCTACACCTCGCTCCTCGTGCAGGCCACGCACGCGATGACGAAGGCGGAGGCGGCCCAGAGAGCGGGCGGGCGCAAGCGGACCAAGGCCTTCAGACAGTCCTTCCTCGCGGCCTACGCCCATCGCGTCGGCGACCGCCTCGCGACCGCCGCCGACACCCAGGTCACCGAGGACCTCCTTCCGGTCCTGGCCACCCGGGAGACAGCCGTCACCGACCGCATGGAGCGCATGTTCCCGCAGACCACCACCACCCGGCTGCGCGGGGTGAGCGACGAGGCAGGCTGGACGGAAGGGGCGCAGGCGGCGGACCGGGCCCAGGTCAGGGCTCGTCCGCGGCTGGACTGACCCTGGTCCGTCCGCCGCTCGGCCGTACTTCGGTACTTCAGTCGCCGGCCTGCTGGAAGGCACTCACCGAGGCGTTCGGGGTGCCCGCGCCGCCCTTTTCGGCGACGGGGCCGTACGACCAGGGGAAGCTCATGGCGGTGCCGGAGCCGGGCAGGGTGATCTTCACGTTCTTGGCCTCCAGGCTCGTCGCGTCACCCGCCTTGCCGCGCACATAGCTGATCGTGAAGGAGGCGAAGTCGCCCTTGGCGAGCTTCAGCTTCTGCGCCTTCGCGCCCTGGAGCGCGGGGACCTTGACCGAGGTGCCGCCCGCTTTCAGCTCCACGCCGGCGAAGCCGTCCAGGGTGCACGGGGCGCTCTGGTTGGTGATGCTGACGGGCACCTCGCCCGTGTCACCGGCCGCCGGGGCCACGCTCGCCGTGCCGATCTGCACCGAGACCTTGCCGAGCTCGCAGGCCGAGCCGCTCTTGCCCTTGCCGCCGCTTGTGCCGTCGTCGCAGGCGGTCAGGAGGAGAGCGGCGGTGAGGGCGGTGACGGTGAGCGGAATGGCGCGCATGAGGGGGTCCCTGTCGAGGTCGTGACGGTGCCGTCGGTCAAGAGCCGAGGTTGCCGGTCGGCAGCCCGGACGGCAGCTTTCCGCCCTCGGCCTTGGTGTAGGTCTCCTTGCCGACCTTGCCCGACCAGGTCACCTGCATGGAGTTCTTCGACACCGAGTCGACCATCCCGGTGCCGCGGTCCTTGCTGCCGTCGGTGCAGGTCAGGTGGATCATCTGCATGCCCGCCTCCGCGCCCGCGGTGCCGGTGCACACGGTCCCGCCGGTCGCGAAGAGCCCGGCCTGCTTGTCGGTGACGACCAGGGCCACGGCCTTGCCGTCGGTCGTGGCGAGCCAGCTGCCCTGCAGCTTGCCGGACGAGGAGGTCTTGCCGCCCGTGCCGCCGGTGTCCGCCGTGGACGCGGTCGCGCTCGGGGTGGGGGAGGGACTGTCGTCGGAGCCGCCGCCACCGCTGCACGCGGTCAGCGCGAGCGCACCCGCCATACCCGCGGCCGTGGCCGCGATCCGCACCTTCGTAGTAGCCGAAGTCACTGGAAGCTCCCAAGCTGTAGCCGGTCGGCCGCCCGGTTGGCCGGAACGCCCGCAGCAAGCTACCAGGACTTGCCAAGAGGGTTTCCGGGCGCCGGGTGGGTATTCGCTGAGCACCCCTCGGATAGGTAGGAGATTCCCTACGCTTGACTCGTAGGGAATCTCCTACCTATCGTCCTCCCCATGAACATCACTCATGCCTCCTTCGTCACCCTCCCCGTCACCGATCAGGACCGTGCCCTGTGCTTCTACCGGGACGTCCTCGGGTTTGAGGTCACCGCTGACCTGGACATGCCGCAGGGCCGGTGGCTTCAGGTCGCCCCGCGCGGGGCGCAGACCGTGTTCACGCTCTCGGGGCCGGGGATGGGGGATTTCGAGCCGGGTTCCGGCCGGGGGATCATGTTGGTGACGACCGACGTGGACGCCGACTGCGCCCGGCTCGCCGCAGCGGACGTCGACGTGCAGGGGCCGGACGAGTTCCCCTGGGGCCGTATGGCCTCCTTCCGGGACCCGGACGGCAACGGTCTGATGCTGCTCACGGAGGCTCGGCGCTAGGAAAGGACGGGGCATGACGACGACTGGGGCCGTCGAGGACCGGATCTTCGCGGCGCTGGCCAACGCCACGCGCCGCGAGGTGCTGCGACTGCTGCGCGAGCGGGGGCCCCAGCCCGTCCAGGCCCTGGCCGACCACTTCGACATGCGTCGCCCCAGCCTCTCGGAACACCTCAAGGTGCTCCGAGAGGCCGGCCTCGTCTCCGAGCAGCGTTCCGGCCGGCAGCGCATCTACCGTCTGGAGGCCGCCCCGCTCGCCGACCTGCAGGACTGGCTCCACCCGTACGAGCGGTTCTGGCGCGGGCAACTGAAGGGGCTCGGCGAACTGCTCGACCGTATGCCCGACGATGACCGGTCATGACCGACACCCCGCCCGCGGACGACCTCACCACGATTCGCGTCGACCAGTACCTCCCGCACCCGCCGGCGAAGGTCTGGCGCGCCCTGACGGAGCCGGAACTGCTTGTTCAGTGGCAGATGCCCGGGTCGGAGAATTTCCGCCTCGAGGTCGGACACCGATACCGGCTCACCTCGGTCCCGCGTCCCAACACCCGCTTCTCCGGCGTCGTCGACGTGCAGGTTCTCGCCTACGACAGCGAGCGGATGCTGTCCGTCCGGTGGGCCGATGCCGATCCGGCCAATCCCGCGGACTGGACCATCACGTGGACGCTGGAACACGAAGGGCGTGGTACGCGTCTCTTCCTAGTACATGAGGGATTCGATCCGGACGACCCGGCACAGTTGATGGCGCGGAAGATCATGGACGGGGGCTGGCGTTCGCATGTCCTGCGGGCTCTGGGGCAGACGCTGGAAGAGCTTCGGTAAAGCGGACGTCAAAGCTGTAACCGTAGGAGCACCCCCCGTGCACGTGCATCTGCCCACGCATCTGCACGTGAAGGGGGTTATGATCCGGGTCAGTTGACTACAGCATCCATGGCCACATCAGCCAGTGCACCACCGGGGAGCGACCTGTGGACCGCGACGTTGACAGCGTGTACGGGGGGTACGACGTGTACAACGGCATGGCTGCCGCGCAGCTGGACGGAGTGGCCTGGCAGAAGAGCAGGCACAGCAACTCGCAGGGTTCCTGCGTGGAGTTCGCCCGCCTGCCGGGCGGGGACGTGGCCGTGCGCAATTCGCGATTTCCGGACGGCCCCGCCCTTGTCTATACGCGCGCGGAGATCGAGGCGATGCTCCTCGGCGTCAAGGACGGTGAGTTCGACCATCTGATAGCGAGCTGACGCCGGCCGTTCACTACAGGGACGTGTCGGGGTAATCGCGGCATCACGCCCAGTAACGCGCGTAGAAGCGCGACGTCAGGTGACGCCGCGCTTCGTCATTCGGCCGACTGGAGCCGGAACAGCGCCCAGACGACCTTGCCGTTGAGCGTGCCGGCGAGCGGGTGCCAGCCCCAGCTGTCGCTGAAGGAGTCGACCAGGAACAGCCCGCGGCCCGACTCGGCCGAGAAGTCGTCCGAGGGGCGGGCCACCGGGGTGTCGTGGCTGGGGTCGCGCACCGCGCACACCAGCCGGTCGGTCCAGCGCATCAGGTGCAGCCGCACGGCCGGGGTTTGCTCGGCGCAACACGTGGCGTCGCCCGGCAGCGCATGCCGCAGGGCGTTGGTGACCAGCTCCGAGACGACCAGGCATATGTCGTCGAAGCGGTCGCCCACGTCCCATTGGTCGAGGGTTCTGCGCGTGAACAGCCGGGCTTCGCGCACCGCTTCGTAGCGGGCGGGAAGGGCACAGGAGGCAGCGTTGGACACGGCCGCGGGATCCAGCGGCGGAAGGCCCTGCCGTAACGGCTCGAGCATGGTCGATCCATTCGTCCCCATGCGAGGCACTCCCGGGAATTCGCGGTCGTTGCGATGCAGCGGTGGCGCGGGACCATGGTTTCGGATGCGCACAGCAGATGCAAGGGCAGATGCACGTGCACGAGACCGAATTGAGCAGTCCCGTACCGCTTGTTGGCCATTTTTTCCGCCAACCTCATGCACTTGGCTCACCTGTTGCTTGCTTCATCCTGTGCGGAAACTTTGGCCTCTTTCCGTTTCCGTAACCGGACGAGTACTGCTCGAAGTGTTTTAGTGGCAGACTTCGGCCCCTGAAGACGTTGGGGAGGCTGGCGAACGTGAGCGCGGGAGAGCCGGGATCGGTGGTGCGGCGCATGCTGCTCGGATCACAACTCAGGCGACTGCGTGAGGCGCGGGGGATCACGCGCGAGGCGGCGGGTTACTCGATCCGTGCCTCCGAATCGAAGATCAGCCGGATGGAGTTGGGCCGGGTGAGCTTCAAAACACGGGACGTCGAAGACCTGCTGACGCTGTACGGCATCTCCGACGAGGCGGAGCGCGAGTCGCTGCTGTCCCTCGCCCGGGAGGCCAACGTCGCGGGCTGGTGGCACAGTTATTCCGACGTACTGCCGAGCTGGTTCCCCACCTATGTGGGCCTGGAGGGCGCCGCCTCCTTGATCCGGGCGTACGAGGTGCAGTTCGTGCACGGCCTGCTGCAGACCGAGGACTACGCGCGCGCGGTCGTCCGGCGCGGCATGAAGGGCGCGAGCGTCGCCGACGTCGAGCGGCGCGTGGCGCTGCGCCTGGAGCGGCAGAAGTACCTCGTCTCCGAGAACGCCCCGGACTTCCACATCGTCCTCGACGAGGCGGCCCTGCGCCGGCCGTACGGCGACCGCGAGGTGATGCGCGGCCAGCTCCAGCATCTGATCGAGTTCTCCGAACGGCCCAACGTACGGCTTCAGATCATGCCGTTCAGCTTCGGCGGGCACTCCGGTGAGAGCGGGGCGTTCACCATCCTCAGTTTCCCGGAGTCCGATCTGTCCGATGTCGTGTATCTGGAGCAGCTCACCAGTGCGCTGTATCTGGACAAACGCGAGGACGTGACCCAGTACGAGCAGGCGCTCAAGGAGCTTCAGCAGGACAGCCCGGGGCCGGACGAGAGCCGGGACCTGTTGCGCGGGCTTCTTCAGTTGTCCTGATTCACGCCCTCTTGACTTCACGCGTTCGTTTGCTCAGGTGTCATCTCAACTCACGGCAAACACAAGTACGATGACATGTGATCAGTCTCATCAGACCGATCGGATCGTGAAGTCGATCGGGTGTCCGTCTCGACTGCTTCGGCAGTAAGGGGATCGAGGGATCACATGTCGTCCTGCTTCACCGACCTGGCCGTGCAGTACATCGACGGTGAGTGGCGTCCGGGCACCGGTTCCTGGGACATCATCGACTTCAACCCGTACGACGGCGAGAAGCTGGCCTCGATCACGATAGCCACCATCGACGAGGTCGACGAGGCCTACCGGGCGGCCGCGCGTGCCCAGCGGGAATGGGCCGAGACCAATCCCTACCGCCGCCGTGTCTTCTTCGAGAAGGTCCTGCGCCTCGTCGAGGAGCGGGAGCGCGAGATCACCGAGATGATCATCGCCGAGCTCGGCGGCACCCATATGAAGGCCGGGTTCGAGCTGCACCTCGCAAAGGAGTTCCTGCGTGAGGCGGCCCAGCTGGCGCTGCGCTGCGAGGGGAGATTCCTGCCCTCGCCGATCGACGGCAAGGAGAACCGCCTCTACCGCGTCCCGGTCGGCGTGGTGGGCGTCATCAGCCCCTTCAACTTCTCCTTTCTGCTGTCGATCAAGCCCGTCGCCTCGGCCCTCGCGCTCGGCAACGCCGTCGTCCTCAAGCCCCACCAGGACACCCCGATCTGCGGCGGCACGCTGATCGCCAAGCTCTTCGAGGACGCGGGGCTGCCGCCGGGCCTGCTGAACGTGGTGCTCACCGACATAGCGGAGATAGGCGACGCCTTCATAGAGCACCCGGTCCCCAAGCTGATCTCCTTCACCGGCTCCGACAAGGTCGGCCGGCACATCGCCACCGTCTGCGCCTCGCAGCTCAAGCGCTCGGTCCTGGAACTGGGCGGCAACAGCGCGCTGGTGGTCCTCGACGACGCGGACATCGACTACGCGGTCGACGCGGCCGTCTTCAGCCGGTACGTCGACCAGGGCCAGGTCTGTATGGCGGCGAACCGCGTCCTGGTGGACCGCTCGGTCGCGGACGAGTTCACCGAGAAGTTCGTCGCCAAGGTCAAGACGCTGAAGACGGGCGATCCGAGCGATCCGCAGACCGTCATCGGACCGGTCATCAACTCCCTCCAGGCGAACGCCATCTCGGCCACGATCGAGCAGGCCGTCGCCGAGGGTGCCACGGTCCTGGTCCGCGGCACGACGACGGACAACCTGGTGGAGCCCTCCGTCCTGACGGACGTGCCGACCGACTCCTCCCTGCTGCACAAGGAGATTTTCGGCCCCGTCGCCCTGCTGGTCCCGTTCGACGGTGAGGAGGAGGCGGTCCGCATCGTCAACGACACCCCGTACGGCCTGGGCGGCGCCGTCCACACCGCCGACATCGAGCGGGGCGTGGCGTTCGCGAAGCGGGTCGACACCGGCATGTTCCATGTGAACGACGGCACCATCCACGACGAGCCGCTGGTCCCCTTCGGCGGCGAGAAGCACTCCGGCATCGGCCGGCTCAACGGCGAGACGACCCTGGACGCCTTCACCACCCTGAAGTGGATCTCGGTCCAGCACGGGCGCAGCGAGTTCCCGTTCTGACCCCGGCCGTGGGAGTACGGACATGGGAGTACGGAGATGAAGGTGCTGGCGACGCTGGCGCGCGTGTATGTGGACGACATCGACCGGGCCCTGCCCGCTCTGCGTGAGCTGACCGGCGAGGACGTCCGGTCGCGGTTCCCCTATGGCGGGGTGGAGGTCGTGAGCATCGGCGGCTTCCTGGTCGTCGCGGGGAGCGCGGCGCAGCTCGCCCCGTTCCGGGAGGTCCAGAGCACCCTGCTCGTCGACGGCCTGGACGGTCTCCACGAGCTCCTCGACCGGCACGGCGGGGAACTCGTCTCCGGCCCGAACGAGGTCCCCACCGGCCGCAATGCCACGGTGCGCCACCCGGGCGGGGTCGTGTTCGAGTACGTCGAGCATTCCGTCCGACCCGGCCCCGCCCTTGAGGACAGAAGCTGACCGCAAGGGTCCGTAACGTCATCGGTGTCAGGCAAGGGAAAGCCGTTGGACCCGATGAAAGGGGCCGGTCATGGTCACTCATGTGCGAGCCGAGGCGCAGGGCGACGAGCGGGGGGCGCTGCTCGCCTTCCTCGCGGAGCAGCGCGGGGGCATCCGGCGCGCGGTGCTGGGGCTGACGGACGAGCAGGCCACCAGCAGGCCCAGCGCCAGTGAGCTGTCCCTGGCCGGGCTGGTCAAGCATGTTGCCGAGGTCGAGCAGGGCTGGATCGCCCGCGCCAAGGGCGAGCCGCCGGCGGTCAAGCGGGACGAGTCGAACTGGCACGAGTGCTTCGCGCTCGCCGAGGGCGAGACGACGGCCCAGCAGTTGGCGTACTGGGAGGAGGTCGCCGCGGAGACGGAGCGGTTCGTCCGCTCGCTCCCCAGCCTGGACGACACCTTCCCGCTGCCGAACGACCCCTGGTTCCCGCCGGACGAGGCCGTCTCCATGCGCTGGCTGGTGCTCCATCTGATCCGCGAGACGGCACGGCACGCCGGCCACGCCGACATCATCCGCGAGTCGCTGGACGGGAAGACGGCGTTCGAGCTGGTGGCCCAGGAGCAGGGCACGTCCTGGGGCTGACCCCGCGGGTCATACGCTGGACCGCATGTCAGCGATCCGTCTCCTCGTGCTGGGCGCGGTGCGCCAGCACGGGCGGGCCCATGGCTACCAGGTGCGCAACGACCTGGAGTACTGGGGCGCGCACGAGTGGTCCAACGCCAAGCCCGGCTCGATCTACCACGCCCTGAAGCAGATGGCCAAGCAGGGACTGCTGCACGCGCACGAGATCGCGCCGTCCACGGCCGGTGGCCCGCCGCGCACCGAGTACGAGATCACGGACCGGGGGAGCGAGGAGTTCTTCCGGCTGCTGCGGGAGTCCCTGGTCGCCTACGACCAGAAGATGGACATCCAGTCGGCGGCCATCGGCTTCCTCGTCGAGCTGCCGCGGGACGAGGCGGTGGCCCTGCTGAAGGAGCGGATCCGGCGGATCGAGCAGTGGCGGTCCGCCGTCACCGAGCACTACATCCCCGAGGACGGCCCCGAACAGCTGGGCCACATCGGCGAGATCATGAACCTGTGGGTCCACACGGCCGACTCCGACGCCGCGTGGACCCATGGGCTGATCGCACGCCTTGAGCGCGGCGCCTACACCTTCGCCGGCGAGGGCGAGCCGTTCGTGGGCGTCCTCGCCGAGGGGCAGGAGAACCCGTACGCGACGGGGGAGCGGCATCCCGGGGACCATCGCTAATCAAGTTTGACCAATCGGGGTGGCCGCGTTACCTTCGGGTGGGTAGTCAAGTTTGACTAATAGAGGAGTGGTCAGTGGCCGACACGGCGATCACCGTCGTAGGAGCACGCAAGACATATCGCGGACATGGCGGAAAACAGGCGCTGGACGAACTTGACCTCCAGGTCGCCCGGGGCATGGTGCACGGGGTGCTCGGGCCCAACGGGGCGGGCAAGACGACCCTGGTCCGGATCCTGTCCACCCTGCTGCGGCCGGACGGCGGCCGGATCGAGGTGGCCGGACACGACGTGGTGACCGAGGCCCGCGCGGTCCGCCGGCGCATCGGCCTGCTCGGTCAGCACGCGGCCCTCGACGAGGAGCTGGGCGGCCGCCAGAACCTGGAGATGTTCGCCCGCCTCCACCACCTCGGCGCCCGCCACGCGCGCGTGCGCGCCGACGAACTCCTGGAGCGCTTCGACCTCGCGGACGCAGGCCGCAAACCGGTCCGCGCCTACAGCGGCGGCATGCGCCGTCGGCTCGACCTCGCCGCCTCCCTGATCACCGACCCGGAGGTGCTCTTCCTGGACGAGCCGACCACCGGCCTCGACCCGCGCGGCCGCGCCGAGGTGTGGGCGTCGGTCCGCTCGCTGGTCGGCGACGGTACGACGGTCCTGCTCACCACGCAGTACCTGGAAGAGGCCGACCAACTCGCCGACCGCATCTCGGTCGTCGACCGCGGCCGGGTCGTCGCCGACGGCACACCGGACGAACTGAAGGCGCTCACCGGCGGCGACCGGATCGACGTCGTCCTGCGCGACGCGGGCCAACTGGGCGCCGCCGTCGCGCTGTTGCCGCTGCCCGCCGCGGACGTCTCCGTCGACCCCGACCGCCGTCTGCTCAGTGCCCCGGTCACCGACCGCATGGCGGCGCTCTCCGGGGTCGTACGGGCTCTGGAGGCGTCCGGTATCGAGGCGGCGGACGTCGCCCTGCGTCGCCCGACCCTGGACGAGGTGTTCCTGCACCTCACCGGACGCGACGACCGTACGGACCGTACGAAGGAGGCCGTATGAGCGGCTACGCCCACGCCGTGACCGACTCCTGGACCATGACCCGCCGTGAACTCGCCCACTGGGCACGGCAGCCGGGGCAGGTGCTCGTCGCCGTGGCCTTCCCGGTGATGCTGCTGCTGATGTTCGGCTATCTGATCGGCGGCGGCCGGGGCGTGCCGGGTCACTACGTCGACTACCTGGTCCCCGGCATGCTCGCGCTCACCATGGCCTTCGGCCTGGAGGGCACGATGCTCGCGGTCACCCGGGACCTGGACAAGGGCGTCATCGACCGCTTCCGCTCCATGCCCATGGCCAACGGGGCGGTGCTGGTGGGCCGTTCGGCCGCCGACATGCTCCAGTCGGCGCTCGCGCTCGCGCTGATGACCGGCACGGCGTACGCGCTGGGCTGGCGCGCGCACGGCGGTGCGGGGGCCTTCCTCGGCGCCTTCGGCCTGCTCCTCCTGTTCCGCTTCGCGATGCTGTGGATCGGCATCCACCTGGCCCTGATCGCCGGGAAGCCGGAACTGGTCCAGGCCGTGCAGATCCTGGTCTGGCCGGTCGGCTTCCTCTCCAACGCCTTCGCCACCCCCGACTCCATGCCCGACTGGCTGGGCACGGCCGTCCAGTGGAACCCGCTGTCCCAGACGGCCACGGCGGTACGACACCTGCTCGGCAGCCCCGGCGCGGAACCGGGGCACACCTGGGCGGCGGTCGCCTGGCCACTGGCACTGCTCACGGTGTTCTTCCCGCTGGCGGTACGCCGGTTCGCGCGCCTGAGCCACTAGCCGGCGTCAGCGTCCACCACTGAGTCGCCGGCCGGACTCAGTGGTGGAAGCCGGTGGCTGCCGCCTTGTCCCGGGTCTGGGGATGCGGCTGGCGGCGCAGTTCCGGCAGGAGTCGGTCCAGGTCGTCCAGGAACATGTCGGCCAGGTCGAGGGAGAAGCCGTTGCGGCACACCACCCGCAGGACGGACAGGTCCTCCCGGTTGGGCGGGAAGGTGTACGCAGGCACCAGCCAGCCGCTCTCGCGCAGCCGCCGGGAGACGTCGAAGACGTCGTACGACGTCACGTCGGGGGCGGTGGTGAAGGCGAACACCGGCAGCTGGTCGCCCCGGGTCAGCAGCCGGAAGTCGCCGAGCGCCTCGATCCGCTCGGCGAGCCCGCCCGCCACGTCCCGGGTGGTCTGCTGCACGGCCCGGTAGCCGTCCCGGCCCAGCCGCAGGAACGTGTAGTACTGCGCGACCACCTGGGCGCCGGGACGCGAGAAGTTCAGCGCGAAGGTCGGCATGTCGCCGCCCAGGTAGTTGACCCGGAAGACGAGCTCTTCGGGCAGCGCCGTCTGATCCCGCCACAGCGCCCAGCCGACGCCCGGGTATACCAGCCCGTACTTGTGCCCCGAGGTGTTGATCGAGGCCACGCGCGGGAGGCGGAAGTCCCACACCAGGTCCTCGTCGAGGAAGGGCGCGATCATGCCGCCGGACGCCCCGTCCACATGCACCGGGACGTCGAGGCCGGTGCGCTCCTGGAGGGCGTCCAGGGCGGAGCACAGGTCCGCGATCGGCTCGTACGACCCGTCGAACGTCGAGCCGAGGATGCCGACGACCCCGATGGTGTTCTCGTCGCACAGCTCGGCCGCGGCCTGCGGGTCGAGGTGGTAGCGGTCGCCCTCCATGGGGACCAGGCGGGCCTCCACCTCCCAGAAGTTGCAGAACTTGTCCCAGCAGACCTGGACGTTGACCCCCATGACGAGGTTCGGCCGCACGTCGCGCGCCGGATAGCGGTCGGCGTTGCGCTGCGCCCAGCGCCGCTTGAGCGCCATCCCGGCGAGCATGCACGCCTCGCTGGAGCCGGTCGTCGAACAGCCCACCGCGGCCGCCGGATCGGGCGCGTTCCACAGGTCGGCGAGCATCGCCACACAGCGCCGCTCCAGTTCGGCCGTGCGCGGGTACTCGTCCTTGTCGATCATGTTCTTGTCCCGGCACTCCGCCATCAGGACCCCGGCCTGCGGCTCCATCCAGGTGGTGACGAACGTGGCCAGGTTGAGCCGGGAGTTGCCGTCCAGCATCAGCTCGTCGTGCACCAGCTGATACGCCGTGTTCGGCGCCAGGGGGTTGTCCGGGAGCCGGTGCGTCGGTGGGGCCTCGGTCATGCCGACGACCGGATTGGCCTCGCCGAAGAACGGGTTGATGGACACGGTCCGCTGTTCGTGCTTCTCCGGACCCTTGTGCAGTGCCATGGTCGTGTCTCCTAGGAGGGGGAGTGACAGGAGGGGAAGTGAGGAGAGAAGGCGGGTGGAGCGTCCGGCCGGTCACCGCACCGGCTTCCCGTCCGGCCGCAGTTGCATCTGCGGCCGCCCCGTCACCAGCAGCCAGGCCGGCAGCGAGGCGACGCACAGCAGCGCGGTGATCGTCGGCGAGGCGACCAGAACCGCGGCGGTGAACAGGCTCACCCAGCCCTGCCGGGTGATGGCCAGGAGCATGCCCAGCACACCCGCCGCCACGCCCACGGCGGGCGAGACCGCGGGCACCAGGGCGTGGGCGCAGAGCCCCAGGGCGGTGCCCACGAACACGGAGGGGAAGATCCGGCCGCCGCGGAAGCCACAGGTCGCGGCGACCGTCAGGGCGGCCAGCTTCACCACCGTCATCGTGGCGAACTGCCCGGCCGACCAGCCCTCGGGGTCGTGCGCCAGCTCCGACAGCTGGTCCAGGCCCTTGAAGAGCGTCAGGGGGCCGCCCAGGGCCCCCAGGGCCCCCAGCACGAGCCCGCCCACCGGAAGCATCAGCATCGGGTGCCGCAGCCGCTGGAAGGCCGCGTGGAGGTACGGGAAGGCGTGGACGGCACACAGGCCGAGCAGCGCCCCGACCGACGCGACGACGATCGCCGACAGCACGTCGACCGCGTCCGGCCGGTCGATCGGGGGCAGATGGAGGTCGAAGGAAGCGTGGTGGAGCAGGTCGGTCGTGATGGAACCGGCCGCGCCGGCGGCCAGGGGAGCGAAGAGGTTGTCCCACAACAGCCCCCTGGTCTGCTGTCCGGCCAGCGCCTCCGAGATGACCAGGGCCGCCGCCACCGGCGTGCCGAACAGCGCGCCGATCGTCGCCGCCTCCGCCAGCGCCCCCCACAGCCCGCCCGGCAGCCCGGGGAGGAACCGGTGGCCCAGCCACACCGCGAGGCCCACGTTCACCGCGATGATCGGGTTCTCCGGGCCGAGGCTCGGGCCGCCCGCGAGCATCAGGGCGGCCGCCACCAGCAGGCCCGGCAGCACGTAGAGCGGCAGCGTGGGCGCGTTCAGCCCCACGGTGGCCGGGTCGGGTCCCGCATGCCCGGGCACCTTCCACACCACCAGCCCGACCGCGATCCCGGTCGCGGTGAGCATGACGAAGATCCACAGCGTGGAGTAGCCGCCGATCCCCAGGGCACGGGGCAGGTTCTGCCACAGCACGCCCTGGAGCTTCTCGGCCGCCACGCTCACCCCGACGTAGAGCAGGCTGGAGATCACGCCCACGGCGAGAGCGGGCAGGATCAACGGCAGCAGGGCGCGCGCGGGCGTCGAGGGGACGGTGCTGGGCGCCTGTTGCGCGGAGTCCTGGGCCACGGGGTCACCATAAGCGGACGAAACGGGCGTAACACCCGGAGGGGTGCAGCCGGGGCACGCCCGTGCAACGGGCTTGCACCTCACGTCACGTGAGGGCCCATCGTGGAGCGCGTACCGAGAGAAGGAGCGGATGTGAGCTACTCCGTGGGACAGGTCGCCGGATTCGCCGGGGTCACGGTGCGCGCCCTGCACCACTACGACGAGATCGGCCTGCTCGCCCCGAGCGAGCGCAGCCACGCGGGCCACCGGCGCTACAGCGACGCCGACCTCGACCGGCTGCAGCAGATCCTGTTCTACCGGGAGCTCGGCTTCCCGCTCGACGAGGTCGCGGTCCTGCTCGACGACCCCGACGCGGACCCGCGCGCGCACCTGCGCCGCCAGCACGAACTGCTGACCGCCCGGATCGAGAAGCTGCAGAAGATGGCCGCGGCCGTGGAGCACGCCATGGAGGCACGCAAGATGGGCATCAACCTCACGCCCGAGGAGAAGTTCGAGGTCTTCGGCGACAAGGATCCCGAGCAGTACGCCGAGGAGGCGGAACAGCGCTGGGGTGGCACCGCGGAGTACGCCGAGTCACAGCGCCGCGCCGCCCGCTACACCAAGGACGACTGGAAGCGCATGCAGGCCGAGGTGGCCTCCTGGGGCGAACGCTACGACGCCCTGATGGCCGCAGGCGAGCCGCCGACCGGCGAGGCCGCCATGGACATGGCCGAGGAACACCGCCGGCACATCTGCCGGTGGTTCTACGAGTGCTCGTACGAGCTCCACCAGTCCCTCGGCGGGATGTACGTGTCCGACGAGCGCTTCAAGGCGTACTACGACTCCATGCGGCCGGGCCTCGCCGAACACCTCAAGGAGGCGATCACGGCGAACGCGGCGCGGCACACAGCGTGACCCTGCCCCCTGCCCCCTGGCCCGGGTGGCCTACTCCCGGGCCAGGACCACCGCGGTCCCGTAGGCGCACACCTCCGTGCCCACGTCGGCCGCGTCGGTCACGTCGAATCGGAACGCCAGCACCGCGTTGGCGCCACGCGCGCGTGCCTGCTCCACCAGCCGCTCCATGGCCTGGTTGCGGGTCTGCACCAGGGTCTTCGTCAGCCCCTTCAGCTCACCGCCGATCATCGACTTCAGGCCCGCGCCGATCTGGCTGCCGAGGTGCCGGGACCGCACGGTCAGCCCGAAGACCTCGCCGATGACGTCCTGCACCCGGTGACCGGGCACGTCGTTGGTGGTCACCACCAGCACATCGGGCTGGGGCCCCTGGCCGCCGCCGTATTCGTCGATTCCCATGGCTCACAGCTTTGTGCCTGCGCCCGCACAGTGCATCCCGGAGACACCGGTGGAACCTGGGGCGGACACATTGCGTTGATAGCTTTGTACGGCGGCACGACGCCGTACCGCCTTCACCCTCAGGAGCCCGGAACCGTGACGACTCTCGCCCTCGGCCCGAGCTGGCTGGACCCCAACTACCTGCTCGACACGTACAGCATCTGGGGCCTGCTGCTCATCGTGTTCGCCGAGTCGGGCCTGCTCATCGGGTTCTTCCTGCCGGGTGACTCGCTGCTGTTCACCTGCGGTCTGCTGATCACCTCCCACCAGCTGGACTTCCCGCTGTGGGCCGCGATCGCCCTCATCTGCGTCGCCGCGATCCTCGGCGACCAGGCGGGCTACATGTTCGGCAAGAAGGTCGGCCCGTCGCTCTTCAACCGTCCGGACTCCCGTCTCTTCAAGCAGGAGAACGTCACCAAGGCGCACGAGTTCTTCGAGAAGTACGGCCCGAAGTCCCTGGTCCTGGCCCGCTTCGTGCCCATCGTGCGGACGTTCACGCCGATCATCGCGGGCGTCAGCGGCATGAAGTACCGCTCGTTCCTGGTCTTCAACGTGATCGGTGGCGTCCTGTGGGGTGCGGGCGTCACCCTGCTCGGCTCGTGGCTCGGCAACATCGACTTCGTCAACAAGAACATCGAAGCGATCCTCATCCTGATCGTCCTGATCTCGGTGGTCCCGATCGCCATCGAGTTCCTGCGGGCCCGCTCCAAGAACCGGAAGAACCCGCCCGCCGAGGCCCCGGCCGGACAGCAGCCCCTCCAGCAGCAGCATCGGGCCCCGGTCATGGACGACGCCACGACCCGGCTGCGCCGCGTCGAGCCGACGTACGAGCAGGCGCAGGCGCAGCCGCAGCAGCCCCAGTCGCAGTCGCAGCAGCAGCCGTACGGCTCGAACCAGGCCTACGGGAATCAGGCTTACGGCAACCAGGGCTATGGCAATCAGGCCTACGGGAACCAGGCCTATGGCGACCAGGCCTACAGCGACCAGGGCTACGGCAATCAGGAGTACGGCCGGCAGTACCAGGGCTACGACAACCAGTACTACGACCAGCAGCAGTACCCGTACGACTACAACCAGGGGCAGGGCAACCACAGCGCCCAGTGAGCGGCGCCGGCAGGCGCCCGGCTCAGAAACCCCTGGTCCGCTTGGCGGCCCGGCGCTTCCCGGCGGAGCCGACCCGCAGGAACAGCCGCGAGATCTCCGCCCCCAGGTTCACCCCGATGGCGATGGCCATGGCCAGTGACGCGGCCTTGGCCAGCGACACAAGACCCTTGTCGACCTCGTTCTGCGCCATCGACAGCAGCCCGAAGTAGGTCGCCGAACCCGGCAGCAACGGCCCGATCGCCGCGGTCGTGTACGGCAGCGCGGACGCGAACCGGTACCTCGACAGCAGTTGCCCGAACAGGCCGACCAGGCCCGCGGCCACGGCCGTGGAGGCCACCGGCGAGATACCGCCGGCGTAGTGCATCGCGCCGTACACCGACCAGGCGACGCCCCCGTTGAGGGTCACCGGCAGCACGGTGGACCGTTCCTGCTGGAGCAGCACCGCGAAGGTCAGCGACAGCAGCATGGACGCGGCGATCTGCAGCAGCGGCCGCTCGGCGATGTTCAGCGCCGCGTCCGGGTTGAGCGTGCCGCCCACCTTCACGCCGAAGTACAGGATGACCAGCACCCCGATGACGATGCCGACGAAGAAGTACATGACCTCCAGCAGCCGGGCCGCCGCGGTGATGTAGAAGCCGGTCAGACCGTCCTGCACGCCCGCCACCAGCGCCCGCCCGGGCAGCAGCGCGAACAGTCCACCGGTGATGACTGCGGACGCCTTGACATCGACGTGGGCCAGCGCGAAGGCGACACCGATCATCGCGGGCGGCATCGCGGCCACCGTGAACTGGTAGAACTCCGGCAGCCCGCGCCCCGCGCACAGCCACGCCAGCCGGTCGCCGAGCATCGCGCCCAGCATGGCCGCGACGAACACGATCAGGTCACCGCCGACCAGCACCGAGGCCGCACCGGCCAGCAGCCCGCTCGCCACGGTCAGCGCCCAGCCGGGGTACGGGTGGCGGTTGCGGCGGATCTCGGCGAGCCGCCGGTAGGCCTCTTCGAGGGAGACATGGGTCTCCGGGTCGGTGAGGTCGTCCACGAGCCGGAAGACGGCCGCCAGCCGCGTGTAGTCGGTGCCCCGGCGGCGCACCGTCCGGGACGCCGTCACCGGGTCGTCCACCAGGGACGGTTGATACGAGATCGACAGCAGCGTGAAGGTGACGGTCGGCTCGCAGCGGTCCAGCGCGTACGCCCGGCAGACGGCGAACATCGCCGCCTCCACGTCCTCGGCGTTCTCGCCGCCCGCCAGCAGCAGCTCGCCGATGCGCAGGGTCAGGTCGAGCACGCGCGGGACGGCCGGAGCGCCCTCCTCCGCCTTCTGCACCGGCTCCGGCGCCGGGCGCTCCGCCACCGGCATGCGCAGCATCGTGCGCATCCGGTCCTGCCAGGGCGCGTCCTTGGTCAGGCTGACGGCGGGTATGCCCGTCGCCGGGGTGAAGACGGCCGGGGCCTGCCGGGCGTCGTAGGTGCTCGGCGGGCTGAACGCCGAGCCCTCCGGCTCGGCGCCCGGCGGCTGCGGGGCATCCAGGCCCTCGGGCAGGACGAACTCCGAGGTCGTCTCGGACTCACCGGCGGCCTTGGGGACCTCCAGCCCCTCCGGAACGGCGAACTCGGACGTGATCTCGGGGTCGTACGCACTCCTCGCCTCGTCCGACTGCGGCTTGCGGTCCTCCGCGTCCGTCACTGAAGAGCACTCCCTGTACGACACTCCGACAGGCTCAGTATGCGCACAGAGATGCCGACGGGCCGCACGCGTGCGCGTGCGGCCCGTTCACAGGAGCGGGGTCTCAGTGACCGCCCTGCTCCTCGAAGCGCTTGTACGACCGCTCGATCTCCGTCTCGGCGTCCGTGCGGCCCACCCAGTTGGCGCCCTCGACCGACTTGCCGGGCTCCAGGTCCTTGTAGACCTCGAAGAAGTGCTGGATCTCCAGACGGTCGAACTCCGACACGTGGTGGATGTCGCGCAGGTGCTCGACACGCGGGTCGGTGGCCGGAACGCACAGCAGCTTGTCGTCGCCGCCCGCCTCGTCCGTCATACGGAACATGCCGATCGCGCGGCACTTGATCAGGCACCCGGGGAAGGTCGGCTCGTCCAGGATGACCAGCGCGTCCAGCGGGTCGCCGTCCTCGCCGAGGGTGTTCTCGACGAAGCCGTAGTCGGTCGGGTAGGCGGTCGAGGTGAAGAGGCGACGGTCCAGGCGGATCCGACCGGTCTCGTGGTCCACCTCGTACTTGTTCCGCGAACCCTTCGGGATCTCGATCGTGACGTCGAACTCCACCGGTGGCTCCTCCATGATCAGCACATAGTTCTGGTGGTTAAGTGTCCCTCACGCAGGTGTGTGATCGCGAAAGGGGCTGGTCCTTGTGCCAGAACTGAGGCCTTGGCGCGCCGCGAGACCGCATGTGGTGCGGATCGCGGGTGCCGTACGACCGCGTCTGGCACGGGTCGCGCGGGGCACCCGGGCCATGGGACCACGCCTCGCGGCGCTCGTCCGGCCTGTGCGTCCGCGGACCCTCAAGACCTGGCAGTACACCGCGGGCGCCGCCACCGCCGGGCTGGCACTGGCCGCCGGCGTCGTGACCACCGCCGGCCCCTGGGACGCCAATGGTCAGCGTACGGCCGAGCGGGAGCGGGCGGCCGCCCAGGAGCGGGCAGGTGGCACAGATCACGGTCGTAACTCCGATACGACGGCCGCCGCACCCCGGCCCGCCCCCAGTGCCGCATCCGTCCTGACCGGCCTGGGCGGCGCCACGGGCACCGTGAACACCAAGAAGGCCCCGGCGTCCGGAAAGCCCCTCGCGGACGTCCTGGCGCCGCTTCTGGACGTCCCGGAGCTCGGCAGCGCCCACACCGCGGCGGTGGTCGACGTGGCCGGCGGAAAGCGGCTGTACGGCTCCGGCGCCGACACGGCCCTCACCCCCGCCTCCACCACGAAGATCGCCACGGCCGTCGCCGCCCTCTCCGCGCTGGGCGCCGACCATCGCCTCACCACCCGCGCCGCCCTGGAGCCGGACACCAAGGAGCTCGTCCTGGTCGGCGGCGGCGACCCGACGCTCACCGCGCACGAGAAGGCGGACGGCTGGGCGAGCCTGCGCACGCTGGCCGTCGACACCGCTGCCGCTCTGAAGAAGCGCGGGGTCCGGAAGATCACCCTCTCCTACGACACCACCCTCTACACGGGCCCCTCGATCCACCCCATCGGCGTCAACGACAACCTCGCTCCCGTCAGCGCCCTGATGGCCGACGAGGGCCGCACCGACGACTCGGCCAGTGGCCCGGCGACCCGGGTCGCCGACCCGGCGGCGGACGCGGCCCGCAAGTTCGCCGGCTTCCTCAAGGACGCCGGCCTCCGGACGACGGCACCGGGCCCCTCCAAGGCCACCGGGCGCTCCACCACCCTCGCCACCGTCTCCTCACCCCCGCTCTCCGCCCTGGTCGAACGCATGCTGACCAACAGCGACAACGACATCGCCGAGGCCCTGGCCCGCCAGACGGCCCTCGCGAGCGGAAAACGGGCGAGCTTCGAGGGCGGGGCGGCCGCGATCGCCTCCCGGCTGAACAAGCTGGGGCTGCCCATGTCCGGCGCCTCGTTCCACGACGGGAGCGGCCTGAACCGCAACGACAGACTGACGGCGGACCTGCTGACGGCCCTCCTCGTCCAGGCGGGCTCACCGGCCCACCCCGACCTCCGCCCGGTCCTCACGGGCCTCCCGGTGGCGGGCTTCACCGGCACCCTCAGCGCCCGCTACACGGACGGCGCGGCGGGCGTCGTCCGAGCCAAGACGGGCACCCTGACCGGCGTCAACACCCTGGCAGGCACGGTGGTCGACCAGGACGGCCGCCTCCTGGCGTTCGCCTTCCTGGCCACGAACACGACGAGTCCCCTGGACGCCCAGGCAGCACTGGACAGAACGGCCACGGCACTGGCGGGGTGCGGCTGCAGTTAGGAGGACGCGGGGCGGATCGCCTACGGCGAGGTCGGCCACGGCACCACCGGCTGCCGTCCGCCGCTTCGGCGGCGACGTGGTAGCGCCGGCGCCCGCTTGCTGCCGCCTGCCGCCTGCCGCTGCCGCCGGTGCGTGCCCGCACCGGTTGGAGCCCGCCGTCAGCCGTCAGCCGTCACTGCCTGCCGCCGCGGCACGATCACCCCACCTGCCGTCCGCCGCTCACAGCGGCGGCCTGATCGCGCCGACTACGGCTCGCAGCTTGCCGGGGTGGCGCAGCTCCATCGTCTGCAGCCCACCGCTTGCCTTCGCTGTCCGCCACCGGTGCCTGTCCGCATCGGTTGGAGTCCACCGTCGGCCGTCACCGCCTGCCGCGATGGCACAGCCGCACCGCCTGCAATCCACCGCCCGCCGCCACCGCCTGCCGCCGCGGCGCGGCGGCATTGCCCTCCGTCAGCCGCTTGCCGTGGTGGCGCCGCGGCACTGTCTGCCTCGCTGTCTGTCGCCGTAGCGCGGTGCGCGCTCCACCGCCTCCGGCCGTTGCTCGTCGGCGTGGCGCGATCGCATCGCCTGCAGTCAACCGCCTGCTGCGGTGGGGCAGCCGCACCGTCAGCCGCTTGCCGTGGTGGCGCCGCGGCACTGTCTGCCTCGCTGTCTGTCGCCGTAGCGCGGTGCATGTGCTGCCGCCTCCGGCCGCCGGCCGTTGCCGTGGCGCGATCGCATCGCCTGCAGTCAACCGCCTGCTGCGGTGGGGCAGCCGCACCGTCAGCCGCTTGCCGTGGTGGCGCCGCGGCACTGTCTG
>NZ_JBVHLX010000019.1:84121-157209 GCF_055558775.1 Streptomyces sp. NPDC025638
TGCCTCGCTGTCTGTCGCCGTAGCGCGGTGCATGTGCTGCCGCCTCCGGCCGCCGGCCGTTGCCGTGGCGCGAGCGCATCGTCCGGCGTCCAGCGGCGGCGCACAGCCGTACCTCCTGTCGCTCACCGTCGTGGGCACCCGCGGCCGGCCGTTCCGGGGTGGGGCCGAGAGTGGTTCGACCGTGCCCGTGTCAGTGCCCTGCGATCAACCCGTACGTCGCCGACCCCGTCACAGCCTGCCCCAAGTGGGAACGCTCACGTACGGTTGACGCATGACGAGCATCGGTGGCACGGAGATGGTCGACTGGAATCTCGCGGTGGCGACCGCGACCCGGCTCGTGCGGCCGGGGCCCGACGTGAGCCGTGACGAGGCCCGGGCCGTCGTCGCGGAGTTGCGTCGGCATGCCAAGGCCTCGGAGGAGCACGTGCGGGGCTTCACCCGCATGGGCACCGAAGTCACCCACGACACCCCCGTACTCGTCGTCGACCGCCCCGGCTGGGTGCGGGCGAACGTCGCCGGGTTCCGGGAGATCCTCAAGCCACTGCTCGACAAGATGCAGGAGCGGCGCGGCGGCACACCCGGCGGCGCGGTCCTCGGCGCCGTCGGCGGCAAGGTGACCGGCGTCGAACTCGGCATGCTGCTCTCCTTCCTGTCCTCCCGCGTCCTCGGCCAGTACGAGACCTTCGCCCCGGCCAGCCGTGAGCTCCCGGCTGGCGAGAACGGCGGCGGCCGGCTGCTGCTGGTCGCGCCGAACATCGTCCATGTGGAGCGCGAACTCGACGTACAGCCGCACGACTTCCGCCTGTGGGTGTGCCTGCACGAGGAGACGCACCGCACGCAGTTCACCGCGGTGCCGTGGCTGCGCGATCACCTGGAGGGTGAAATCCAGTCGTTCTTGGCGGAGACCGACGTCGACCCGATGACGGTCCTCGAACGCATCCGAGAGGCCGCCCAGTCGCTCGCCGGCGGCCGCCCCGAGGGCGAGGAGGACGACGGCGGCCGGTCGTTCGTGGAGCTCGTGCAGACCCCCGCCCAGCGCGAGATCCTCGGCCGCCTCACCGCCGTGATGTCCCTCCTGGAGGGCCACGCCGACTTCGTCATGGACGGGGTCGGCCCGCAAGTCGTACCGAGCGTCTCGGAGATTCGCGAGAAGTTCCAGCAGCGCCGCGCCAAGGGCGCCTCCCGCCTGGACATGACACTGCGCAAGCTGCTGGGTCTGGATGCCAAACTCAGGCAGTACCGGGACGGCGAACGCTTCGTACGGGCCGTCGTCGAACAGGTCGGCATGGACGGCTTCAACCGCGTGTGGACCTCCCCGAACACCCTGCCGACCAAGGCGGAGATCGCCAAACCGGCGGACTGGGTCGCACGGGTGCACCGCAAGCCGGAGTCGTGAGGCGCATGGAGCACGTCGTGAACGGAATCCGGCCGACGGCAGGCGAACGCCCCTTCAATCACCCGTCCGAGGGACCGTGAGGGATGGGTAGGCGTGCAATGCTCGGGGAACCGCCCGTTTCTGTCACCATCGACACACTCTGAGTGACCGGCCTCGGGCTCACCCCCGAAAACTTCATGAAGGGAACCGGACATGGGTCCCCATCCTGCGGTCGCGGCGATACGCCTGGCGGTCCGCCGCGTTCTTCACGACATCCTCACCGACCACAGCCCCCATATCCCCGCCGCCGACTCCCCGGGCGGCGCGTACGAGCGTTCCCCGTCCCCGCTCGTGCTCGTGGCGTGCTCCGGCGGCGCCGACTCCATGGCACTCGCCTCCGCCCTCGCGTTCGAAGCGCCCAAGCTCGGCATCCGCGCCGGCGGCATCACCGTCGACCACGGCCTCCAGCCCGGCTCCGACCTGCGCGCCGACGAGGTCGCCCTGAGGCTGCGCGAACTCGCCCTCGACCCGGTCGAGTCCATCGCCGTGACCGTGGGCCGCGAAGGCGGCCCTGAAGCCGCCGCCCGCGACGCCCGCTACGCCGCCCTCGACGCCGCGGCCGAACGCCACGGCGCCACCGCGATCCTGCTCGGCCACACCCGCGACGACCAGGCCGAAACCGTCCTCCTCGGCCTCGCCCGCGGCTCCGGCATCCGCTCCCTGTCCGGAATGGCCGCGGTCTCGGGGGCCGACGGCCGTTATCGCCGCCCCTTCCTCCAGCTCGACCGGCAGACCGCCCGCAAGGCCTGCATGGTCCAGTCGCTCCCGGTGTGGGACGACCCGCACAACGCCGACCCGGCCTACACGCGCTCCCGGCTCCGCCACGAGGGCCTGCCCGCCCTGGAGAAGGCCCTCGGCAAGGGCGTCGTCGAGGCCCTCGCCCGCACGGCCCAGCTCTCCCGCGACGACGCCGACGCCCTGGACGCCTGGGCCAGCCAGGCCGAATCCGCAGTCCTCGACGCCACCGGCCTCCTCGAGTGCGCCAAGCTCTACGCCCTGCCGCCCGCCGTGCGCCGCCGCATCCTGCGCCGCGCCGCCATCCGAGCGGGCGCCCCGGCCGGATCGCTGTTCGCCCGGCACATCGAGGAAGTCGACCGGCTGATCACCGGCTGGCGCGGCCAGGGAGCCATCAATCTCCCGGGCAAAGTCGTCGCCCAGCGCCAGGGTGGCAGACTGGTGATTCGGCAAGGCTGAATCTCCCTGATGGGGGAGACGCCCGGTCTCCCCTTCGGGAGGGGCCGGCCGGCCGTGAACCGGGACGACCGAAAGTGATGCGGGTGGACGCGAACGACATGGGTGCCGACCTTCAGCAGGTGCTCATCACCAAGGAAGAGATCGACGCGAAGCTGGCCGAGCTGGCCGCGAAGATCGACGCGGAGTACGCGGGCAAGGACCTGCTGATCGTCGGCGTGCTCAAGGGTGCGGTGATGGTCATGGCGGACCTCGCCCGGGCGCTGTCCACCCCCGTCACCATGGACTGGATGGCCGTGTCCTCGTACGGCGCGGGTACTCAGTCCTCCGGTGTCGTCAGGATCCTCAAGGACCTCGACACCGACATCAAGGGCAAGCACGTCCTGATCGTCGAGGACATCATCGACTCCGGCCTGACCCTGTCCTGGCTGTTGTCCAACCTCGGCTCGCGCGAGCCGGAGTCGCTCAAGGTGTGCACGCTGCTGCGCAAGCCGGACGCCGCCAAGGTGGCCATCGACGTCGAGTGGGTCGGCTTCGACATCCCCAACGAGTTCGTCGTGGGCTACGGCCTCGACTACGCCGAGAAGTACCGGAACCTCCCGTTCGTCGGTACGCTCGCGCCTCACGTCTACGGCGGCTGAGCCTCACACGGCCCAGTCTCGTAAGACGATCGGGAACCCCAGCGGGTTTCGCGCCGTTGGAGCATGCAGAGACGGGATTGGCAGCAGTCCTGTGCGGCTTCGCGCAACAATGCTGGGGTACCGTCAGAAGAACTGTCTTATCAAACTCACTATGGCAGGAGGGACGGGGCGACACCGCTCCGTATGGATGGACGTGAAGCGATACTTCCGTGGGCCGGTCATGTGGATCGTGCTGGCCGTCCTTGCCGTGGTCGTGTTGATGCAGGTC
The DNA here is from genome assembly GCF_055558775.1 of Streptomyces sp. NPDC025638. Classification (NCBI taxonomy): domain Bacteria; kingdom Bacillati; phylum Actinomycetota; class Actinomycetes; order Kitasatosporales; family Streptomycetaceae; genus Streptomyces; species Streptomyces sp. NPDC025638. The sequence goes on from NZ_JBVHLX010000019.1 coordinate 87,657, forward strand.
GTCGGCTCGTCCGGCGGCTACAAGACGGTGGACACCGGCCAGGTCGTGGCGGCGATCAACGACAACAAGGTCCAGTCGGCCAAGCTCACCACTGGTGACGAGCAGAGCATCAAGGTCACGCTCAAGGACGGCGTGAAGGTCGACGGCAGCTCGAAGATCCAGGCGAGCTACATCGGCGACCAGGGCGTGACCCTCGCCGGCACGCTGCAGACCAAGTACCAGGACAAGCAGATCCCCGACGGGTACACCGTCTCCCCGACGAAGCAGAACGCCTTCGTCGGCGTGCTGCTCTCCCTGCTCCCCTTCGTCCTGATCGTGGTCGTCTTCCTGTTCCTGATGAATCAGATGCAGGGCGGCGGCTCCCGGGTCATGAACTTCGGCAAGTCCAAGGCGAAGCTCATCACCAAGGACACCCCGAAGACGACCTTCTCGGACGTCGCGGGCTGTGACGAGGCCGTCGAGGAGCTCCAGGAGATCAAGGAGTTCCTGCAGGAGCCGGCGAAGTTCCAGGCCGTCGGCGCCAAGATCCCCAAGGGCGTGCTCCTCTACGGCCGCCCCGGTACCGGCAAGACGCTGCTCGCGCGTGCCGTCGCCGGCGAGGCAGGGGTCCCCTTCTACTCGATCTCCGGTTCCGACTTCGTCGAGATGTTCGTCGGTGTCGGTGCCTCCCGGGTACGTGACCTGTTCGAGCAGGCCAAGGCGAACGCCCCGGCGATCGTCTTCGTCGACGAGATCGATGCGGTCGGCCGCCACCGCGGCGCCGGCCTCGGCGGTGGTCACGACGAGCGCGAGCAGACCCTGAACCAGCTGCTCGTCGAGATGGACGGCTTCGACGTCAAGGGCGGTGTGATCCTCATCGCCGCGACGAACCGCCCCGACATCCTCGACCCGGCCCTCCTGCGCCCCGGCCGCTTCGACCGCCAGATCGCGGTCGACCCGCCGGACCTGCAGGGCCGTCTGGAGATCCTCAAGGTTCACCAGAAGGGCAAGCCGGTCGCGCCCGACGTCGATCTCTCGGCGGTCGCCCGTCGCACCCCGGGCTTCACCGGTGCGGACCTGAGCAACGTCCTCAACGAGGCCGCGCTGCTCACCGCCCGCAGCGACAAGAAGCTGATCGACAACTCCATGCTGGACGAGGCCATCGACCGCGTGGTGGCGGGTCCGCAGAAGCGGACCCGGATCATGTCGGACAAGGAGAAGAAGATCACCGCGTACCACGAGGGCGGACACGCCCTGGTCGCGGCGGCCTCCCCGAACTCCGACCCGGTCCACAAGATCACGATCCTGTCCCGCGGCCGTGCCCTCGGCTACACGATGGTGCTCCCGGACGAGGACAAGTACTCCACGACGCGCAACGAGATGCTGGACCAGCTGGCGTACATGCTGGGCGGCCGCGCGGCCGAGGAGCTCGTCTTCCACGACCCGACCACGGGTGCCGCGAACGACATCGAGAAGGCCACCACCACCGCCCGCGCGATGGTCACCCAGTACGGCATGACCGAGCGCCTGGGTGCGATCAAGTTCGGCGGCGACAACACCGAGCCGTTCCTCGGACGTGAGATGGCTCACCAGCGCGACTACTCGGAAGAGGTCGCCGCGCTGGTGGACGAGGAAGTCAAGAAGCTCATCGAGAACGCGCACAACGAGGCCTGGGAGATCCTGGTCGAGAACCGCGACGTCCTCGACAACCTCGTCCTGGCGCTCCTGGAGAAGGAGACACTCGGCAAGGAGGAGATCGCCGAGATCTTCGCCCCGATCCACAAGCGCCCGCCGCGGCCCGCGTGGACCGGCTCCTCCCGCCGTACGCCGTCCACCCGCCCGCCGGTGCTCTCCCCGAAGGAGCTGGCACTGACCAACGGCGCGAACGGCGCTACGCCCGCGATCAGCACCGCCAAGTCCACGGCGTCGGAGCCCGCCCCGGTGACGGAGCAGGCCCCGGAGGACCGCCCGGAGAGCTGACCGCCCGCTGGTGCGGCCCCATCCGCCGCACCAGGCCCGGAATGGATGCCGCGCCCCCCAAGGTTCTAGCCTTGGGGGGCGCGGCATTTCTGCATGCCCGCGTAGGAGAAACAGGAACGAGGCACCAGATGACCGACCCCGTGACGCTGGACGGCGAAGGCACCATCGGCGAGTTCGACGAGAAGCGCGCCGAGAACGCCGTACGTGAACTGCTGATCGCGGTCGGCGAGGACCCGGACCGCGAAGGCCTGAGGGAGACACCGGCGCGGGTGGCGCGGGCTTATCGGGAGCTCTTGGCGGGACACAGGCAGGAGCCCGAGGACGTCCTGACGACCACGTTCGATCTTGGTCACGACGAGATGGTCCTGGTCAAGGACATTGAAATCGTATCTTTGTGCGAACATCACATGTTGCCGTTCCATGGTGTGGCCCATGTCGGGTACATCCCGGCGGAGACGGGCAAGATCACAGGTCTGTCGAAGCTTGCGCGGCTGGTCGAGGTGTTCGCCCGTCGCCTGCAGGTGCAGGAACGACTCACCACGCAGATCGCCGACTCCCTCATGAGGATCCTTGAGGCACGAGGCGTGATCGTCGTCATCGAGGCCGAGCACATGTGCATGTCGGTACGTGGCATCCGCAAGCCAGGCGCCAAGACCACGACGTCGGCGGTGCGCGGCCAGCTTCGGGATGCTACGACCCGTGCCGAGGCAATGAGCCTGATACTGGCGCGCTGACCTGATTGTCGGTGGTGCCCGATACGGCCCCGAGCAGTCGAGATGATCGCTGATCAAGGGGGATCGCGACGGGGTATGGGCTGTCCAGCAAGCAGATGGTGAACGCCGTGGGCGGACGTATGCAGGCGCGAAACATGGACACCTCCGCGAAAGCTGTGCCGCGAGCGGTTGACCATCAAGCCGGGCTACGAGTTCGGCTACATGATCGGTGCCAATGAGGGATTCGCCTCGCGTTACGCGGCGGCCCTCACGGCGGCAACCGGGCTGCCCGCCCGCCTGGAAGCGGTGACGCGGCCCTCGGGTTACCTGCGGCGGGACGTGCCCGGCTTCCGCGTACGTGTGGGCTCGTCATATTTGGCGGATCTGATGAGGCAGTACGTGAGTGGGGACCCGCACCATATGCGGCAGCGGTTTCCCCGGGTCGTCCTCAGGGACCGGGAGACGTCCGAAGGCTTTCTGGACGGCTGCACGGACGGGGACGGATTCCGGCCCGCGACGTGGCGTGGCCGTTTGCTGGTCAGCGCCGACGTGCCCTTTCTGTCAGCGCAGAGCCGAGGGCCCGAAACCGTTCACCCTTTACAGCTACCGCCTTCACCCCTACCCCGATTTTCTGGTCAACGGGTATCTCGCACGCCAGGGCTGGTAGGGGTTCACACCGGTTCGGCCCCGGTGTGGTCGTGGTCCTCGTCCTCCGGGAGTTTGCAGACGCGTTCCAGGAAGAGGGCTGCCGCTATGACGGCGATGCCGGCCAGGACCGAGAGGGCGGCGTAGATGGCCTGGTCGCGGCGGGCGGGGATGTCGAGGAGTTCCAGGAGGAGGGCGCCCGTGCCGCCGTACATCCCGGCGACGAGCGCGGCGACCAGGGCGCTGGCCTGGCCGAAGACGACCGCGCGGGCGGCCATCAGGGGGTCGACTCCCTTGGCGCCGGGGCGGCGCTCGCGCTGGGCCTTGAGGCGGGCGCGCAGGGAGAGCGCCGTGGCGAGCAGAACCGCGGCGATCAGGGCCAGGACGATGGGGGCGGCCAGCGGGACGCTCGGCAGCGTGCCCACCGAGTTCCACAGGCGGGCGCCCGCCCAGGACAGCACTCCGGCAACGACGAACACGCCGACCAGCACCCTGATGCGCAGCTCTCTCACGGTGTTCCTTCAGCTCCCCCGGAGTAGGTGTGGCCGGACCGTGCGGACGTCTCGGCCCTTGACCTTAACGACTACTCGGGCAGGTGGAGTTCCAGGTCCGTGCGGGCCTGGACACCGGCACGGGTGACGGCGCCGAGGAGGCCCGCGACCGGGCCGCGGCCGGGCAGCAGGGCGTCGGGGTCCACGTCGTACCAGGGGGCCAGCACGAAGGCGCGCTCGTGGGCGCGCGGGTGGGGAAGGGTGAGGTGCGGGTCGTCGGAGACGACTTCGGCGTACGCGACGATGTCGACGTCGAGGGTGCGCGGGCCCCAGCGCTGGTCCCGTACGCGGTTGAAGGCCTCCTCGACGGCGTGCGCCCGCTCCAGGAGGGAGGACGGGGGGAGCGTGGTCTTCAGGACCACGACCGCGTTGTAGTACGAGGGCTGGCTGCCGGGCTCCACACCCCACGGCTCCGTCTCGTACACGGGGGAGACGGCCTTGATGCGGACGCCGGGGGTGTCCTCCAGCGCGTCGATGGCGCCCTGGAGGGTCTCCAGGCGGTTGCCGAGGTTGGAGCCGAGGGAGATCACGGCCCGTTTGGGGTTGCTCAGAGTGGTGTCGGCGGCGTCGACCTGTTCGACGACGGAGGCGGGTACCGGCTGTACGGTCGGGTCGCTGGGACCCCGCGTGAAGAATGCGGTCATACTCGGCTCCGGGTGATGGTGACGGTCACGTCGTCGAAGGGGACCGTGATCGGGGCGTCCGGCTTGTGGACGCAGACCTCGACCTCCATGACTCCTTCGTGCTTCAGGCAGGTCTGGGCGATGCGCTCGGCGAGCGTCTCGATGAGGTTCACCGGCTCGCCCTCGACCACGGCCACGACCTCTTCGGCCACGATGCCGTAGTGCACGGTCCGCGCGAGGTCGTCGTCGGCCGCCGCCGGCCGGGTGTCCAGACCAAGGACGAGGTCCACGATGAAGGGCTGGCCCTCCTCGCGCTCCTTGGGGAACACACCGTGGTGCCCGCGGGCCTTCAGGCCGCGCAGCGCGACACGATCCACGCGAATCACTCCTGCAATCGTCGGTAACGGCCGGTCCGTGCCGTGTGCGGACGGCACACCGACCACAGACGAATCTACCTGCGGGCACTGACAGAACCGGGCCTCAGAGGCGGGGGCCTCGGCCGGAGCCGAGAGGGTTCATCGCACGTTTCCCCTGGGGAACCCGGTGCCTCATGGGTTGGTAGCCCCACTTACCCGCGAGTTCGTGATTCCAACCACTTCTTGGTCCCTGCGGGCCACCCATCCGCTCAGGCAGGTGTGTCGTCGTCCTCTTCCTCGTCGTTCTCGGCCAGTACCGGGGAGGCGTGGTGGGACCAGAGCTTCCAGCCGAGGGATGTGCGGCGGAACACATTCGTGGCGACGACCAACTGGCCCACGAGCGGGCCGAGCTCCGCGCCGGGCTCGGGGGCGGGGCCGCCGCTGAGGATGTTCTCGGTGCACGTCACCAGGGCGGTGTCACCGGTGACGGAGACATGGACGTCGGTGAGGAAGAACTGGATGTAGTCGGTGTTCGCCATGATCAGCGCGTACGACCTGAGGACCTCGCCGCGGCCCGTGAGCACGGGCCAGCCCGGATGCACGCAGGAGATCACGCCCGCGTCCGCCGGGTCGTGGTACTCCTCGTCGACGCCGAGGTCGGACGGGGTGAGCCAGAGCGAGGACAGTTCGTCGAAGTCGCCCCGCTCCATGGCCTCGTAGAAGGCGGTGTTGGCGAGCTCGACCTGTTCGACGTCGGTGTGGGGGGCGCTCACCGGGCTCCTTCCGCGCCCTGTGTACCGCCCACGGCGCGCGTGCCCACTGCGCGCGCGCCTTCCACGGCCCGTGCGACCCGTACCGCGTCCGCCGTGGCGCGCACCTCGTGGACACGCACCGCCCATGCCCCGGCCTGTGCCGCGAGCGCGGAGACGGCGGCCGTGGCGGCGTCCCGCTCCCGGGCCGGCGGGGGCGCCCCCTCGGGCCCGGCCAGGACGCGGCCGAGGAACCGTTTGCGGGAGGCGGCGACCAGGACGGGATACCCCAGCGCGCCCAGGCGGTCGAGGCGGGCGAGCAGGGCGAGGTCGTGCTCGGCCTCCTTGGAGAAGCCGAGGCCGGGGTCGACGACGATGCGGTCGGGGGCGATGCCGCCGGCCAGGACGGCCTCCACGCGCGCGTGGAGTTCGTCGACGACCTCGGTGACGACGTCGTCGTACACGCCCTGGACGTTGCCGCCCGCCAGGAAGCCGCGCCAGTGCATGACCACGAAGGGGGCGCCGGAGGCGGCGACGACCGGGATCATCGCGGGGTCGGCGAGGCCGCCGCTGACGTCGTTGACCAGGGCGGCGCCGGCCGCGAGGGCCTGTTCGGCGACCGAGGCGCGCATGGTGTCGACGGAGACGACGGCGCCTTCGGAGGCGAGACCGCGGACGACGGGGATGACACGCCGGAGCTCCTCGGCCTCGTCGACGCGGGTGGCGCCGGGGCGGGTGGACTCGCCGCCGACGTCGACCAGGTCGGCGCCCTCGGCGACCAGTTCGAGCCCGTGTTTGACGGCGGCGGTCGTGTCGAAGAAGCGGCCGCCGTCGGAGAAGGAGTCGGGGGTGACGTTCACGACCCCCATGACCGCGCAGCGGTCCCATGCCGGAAGGCCCGTCACTCGGCCGCGCCCGCTCTGGTTGCTCATATGTTCAGCGTAGGCCCCGGGCCGGGGCGGCAGGTCCCGTGGCCCGAGCGGAAGCCCCCGGGGCTGGAGGTCGGGGGTTCCGCTCGGGCCGGTTCGGGTCAGGCCGCTTTGACGTCCCGTTCCGCCAGCCCGTGCGAGCACGGGCGCCGGGCGGGGGTGCGGCGGCGCAGGAAGCGCGGCAGTGGCAGGGCGAGGTCGACGAAGCCCTCCGCCTGCATGGCCGCGAAGCCTATGCGGGGCAGGTCGCCGGAGGCCCGGTAGACGACGAAGCGCGGCTCCCAGCGCGGCTGGAACTTGGCGTTGAACTTGTACAGCGACTCGATCTGGAACCAGCGGGACAGGAACACCAGCAGCCCGCGCCAGGCGCGCAGCACCGGGCCCGCGCCTATCTTCTCGCCGCGCGCCAGCGCCGAGCGGAACATCGCGAAGTTCAGCGAGACGCGGGTGATGCCGAACTTCGGGGCTGCCTGGAGCGCGGCCACGATGAGCAGCTCGTTCATGCCGGGGTCGGCGGAGCGGTCGCGGCGCATGAGGTCCAGGGAGGCGCCGTCGGTGCCCCAGGGCACGAAGTGCAGGATCGCCTTCAGGTCGCCGTACTCGCCGGGCTCGTCGTCCGCCTTGTGGGCGGTGGCGATCAGGCAGTCCCCGTCGCCCGGGTCGCCGATCCGGCCGAGCGCCATGGAGAAGCCGCGCTCGGTGTCCGTTCCGCGCCAGTCCTCCGCGGCGCGCCGGATGCGCTCCAGTTCGGCTTCGCCCAGGTCACGGATGCGCCGTACCCGGGTTTCGTAGCCGGCTCGCTCGATGCGCTTGACCATCTGTCGCACGTTGCGCATCGCGCGTCCGGCGAGGGAGAAATCCGCGACGTCCACCACCGCCTCGTCGCCCAGTTCCAGGGCGTCCAGGCCGGTCTCCCGGGTCCACACCTCGCCGCCGGTCTCGGAGCAGCCCATGACGGCGGGCGTCCAGGAGTGGGCCTTGGCCTCGTCCATGAAGCGCTCGATGGCGCCCGGCCAGGCCTCGACGTCGCCGATGGGATCACCGCTGGCGAGCATCACGCCGGAGACGACGCGGTACGTCACCGCCGCCTTGCCGCTGGGCGAGAACACGACGGCCTTGTCGCGGCGCAGGGCGAAGTGGCCGAGGGAGTCGCGGCTGCCGTGCTTGTCCAGCAGGGCGCGCAGCCGGGACTCGTCCTCCTCGGTCAGCTGTGCGGCCGGGTGTTCGGGCCGGAAGGCCAGGTAGATGGTGGTGATCGCGGTGATCCAGCCGAGGGCGCCCAGCGAGAAGGCGACCGTCCAGGAGGTGTTGCCCTGGTAGTCGACCGGTCCCTCGAAGCCGAACAGGCCGTACATGACATGCGTCAGGCGATCGGCCACGCTCGGGTCGCCGATGGTGCGGTCGGGGTGGACGCTGACGATGACCAGTCCGAGGACGAGAGAACCGGCGCCCATGAGCACGAAGTTGGCGAGCGCGCGCCACCTGCTGCGCGGGTCCGGCAGGGCCGCGAACTCGTCCCGGTGGCGCAGGAGGGGCAGCAGCAGCGCCACCGAGATCAGCGCCCCGACGATGGAGTGCCGGTACACGAACTGCGCGACCGCACCGGCCGGCAGGAGCGCGACCGCGGCCCGCCACGCCCGGCGTTTGCGCCGCTTGAGCCCGTGTGCGAGCAGCAGCAACAGCACGCCGGTGCTGAGCGAGAGCGCCGCGGCGAACGGGCCGAGCGCGCCGGGCAGTACCTCGGCTATGGCGTGCATACGGCTGTGACGGAAGCGCGGGAACACGCCCGCGGCAATGTCCAGGACGCCCACGAGAGCGCACGCCCTGCCGACCAGTGCGGGGACGGCCTCGGGGCGCGGGCCGCGGACTATGCGCCGCATCGCGCTTGATCGGCTCGGAACCTCGCCCGACATTTCCCCATCTATCCTGACAGACATCGCATCCCGTAGTTCTGCGAGAGACCTTGAATCCGGTGCCGATCGGGGCATCCGGCGACATTGCGCCCTCTAGGACGGTGTCTTGGGGAAAGAGGTTCACTCCCCACCGGAAAGCCCGTCAAAAGGCAAAGGAAAGCCCGGGGCAAGCCCTCGCTACGAACGAGTGGGTGAGCCGCCGGCGGAAAGCGCAGGCAGGTTCAGCCCATGGGTCTCACGAGCAACAAGGTGCTGCTGCTGACGGTCGTGCTCGCCATGCTTCTGTTCATCGGCACGGTGTGGCTGTGGCCACGGCTGGCGCGGCAGAACTGGCGGTCCGTCACCGGGCGGGTCGGACTGCTGCTGGCGGTCCAGCTGGCGCTCTTCTCGTCCCTGGGGATCGCCGCCAACCAGGCCTTCGGCTTCTACGCGAGCTGGGCGGACCTGTTCGGCAGGGAGACGGCCCAGGGCGTCGTGGTCGACCACACGGCCAACGGCGCGCCCGGCGGCCCGCTCCAGGTGCTGAGCACCCAACAGCTGCAGGGGGTGAGCGGATCGGGGCCTCGGTCGACCGGACAGATCCAGAAGGTCGACATCGTGGGACGTACGACTCATATCGCCACACCTGCGTACGTCTATCTGCCGCCGGAGTACTTCCAGCCCCGGTACCGCACGCGCACGTTCCCCGCCGCCGTCATACTCACCGGCTACCCCGGTACGGCGCAGGCGCTGGTGGACAAGCTGCACTACCCGCGTACGGCGCAGGAACTGGCCAAGAACGGGCGGATGCAGCCGATGATCCTGGTGATGCTGCGGCCGACGGTGGCACCGCCGCGGGACACGGAATGCGTGGACATCCCGGGCGGCCCGCAGACGGAGACGTTCTTCGCCAAGGATCTGCCCGAGGCCGTGACGGACCACTACAGGGTGGGCAGAAAACCGGGCAGCTGGGGGATCGTCGGGGACTCCACCGGCGGATACTGCGCGCTGAAGCTCGCCATGCACCACCCGGCGTCGTACGCGGCGGCCGCGGGTCTGTCGCCCTACTACAAGGCGCCGATCGACCCCACGACCGGTGATCTCTTCCGCGGCGACCGGAATCTGCGCAATCGTGCCGATCTGTGGTGGTGCCTCAAGCATCTGCCCGCCCCGGCCACTTCGCTGCTGGTCACCAGCAGCAGGATCGGTGAGCACAACTACAAGGACACGCTCAGGTTCATCGATCAGGTGCAGGCCACGAATCTGACCGGGATCTCGTCGATCATCCTTCCGAGCGGCGGGCACAACTTCAACACCTGGCGGCGCGAGATTCCGGCGACGTTGCAGTGGCTGAGCGGGCGGCTGAGCGACCGCTGAAAGCGATCTTGCCGAATTCGGCGGCCCGCTGATCGGTCGTGTCGTTCCTGGTGTCGGGTGAAGGCATCGTTATGGCTGTGTTTTTACGGGGCGGGGCACCATGATTCCCCTACGCGCGGTAAGTTTCTGGCCATGCCACGTGGACGTCACCGCCATTCCCCGCCTTTGCACCGGCTGTTCCCGCCGTCGGCGATCGCAGGCGTCTCTCTCGTCTGCGCGTTTGGTCCCTGGTTGTTCTCCGATACGGGCGTGCTGCGCGTCGTCGCTGCCATCGCCGCGGCGACGGCGGTCGTCGGTGCGGCCGTGATGCGCCGCTGGGACGGCCTCGCGGGCAAGCAGGTGGCCGACCTCACGCGCGCGCGGGCGAGTGACGAGTGGCGCTTCGAGGAACGGGTCGCCGAACTGGAGACCGACCTGGAGGAGTCGCGCGAGCTGCGCACCAAGCTGGAGCAGCGGCTGCGCGCGAAGCGGACCGAGCTGGCCGGGCTGCGCAACGAGCACGCCGCGCTGCTGCGGCGGTACGCCACGGCGGAGACCGAGCGGGCGAGTGCCCTGGAGGGGCGCCGGCTGCTGGAGATAGAGACGGCCGCGCCCTCGCGCGCGCTGCTGCCCGCGCCTTCGCCGGCGCCGGACGCCGAGCGGGAGACCGAGGCCGAGCGGGAGACCGAGGCCGCACAGGCCGCCGAGGGTGCGGAGACGGCCGAGGACGCGAAGCAGGCGGTTCCCGGGGTTTTCTCGCCCGACGGTTCCCGGCTGTTCCTGCGGGCTCAGGCGGCGCTGTCCCGGTTCGACGAGGGGGAGGAGCCTTCCGAGGCGGGATCCGCCGCCAAAGGGGACGGCGTCGCGGACGAGGTGAAGCATCCCGCCGCCGAAGCGCCCTCGGTCGAAGCGACGGCCGGTGACGGCGCCGGGGCGGAATCCGTCCGGGAGACGGTCCGGGAGGCCGCCCAGGAGGACGAGGCACAGGGGCAGCCCGAGGCGGCCGACGGGCACGAGCACGCGGCCGCCACCACCACGACGGTGCCGGCCGAGACCGGCAAGAACGTGCAGCAGCCCGCGGGACACTTCACGGTGCCGACCGCGGTGGCCGTACTGCCGGCCGCGCCCATGCCGCGTCCGCTGGTCACGGGCGGGTTCGACTTCTTCGGTACGCAGAAGGAGTCCACCGAGCTGGCTGCCGTGCAGAACGAGGACCTCGCCGACGTGGTGGGCCAGGAGGCGCTCGCCCTCCACAAGGCCGAGTCCGAGGCCGCGTTCAAGCCCGCCGACGAGGGGTCGCGCGTCGTCGGCCAGGTCATCGACCTGACGGCCCACGACGAGACGGAACAGATCGACATGCAGAACCTGCGCACCGCGGCTTCCTGAGCCCACCGCACACGGCCGACACCGGGGAACCGGCGTCGGCCGTTCGCTTTGCCGGCGCCTTGCCGCCGGCTCAGGTCATCCATCGGTCCGGGCGGGCGTCACGGCGGCCCGTCCGGGATCTTTCTGCCTGGCTCTGGAGCAGTGCTGCGGCTTGCTGGGCGTCTCTCAGGCGGGCTGTCACCGTCTTGTTGGCTCCCGTGTCCACGTGGACGTCGGCAAGCCGCCAGAGGCGCTCCCAGGGGCCCTGGGTGAGCCGTACGCTCTGGACCTTGGCGTGCGGGACCAGGGACAGGCGCCGGCGGAGCAGGCCGTGCCGCGCGGCGAAGACGGTGTCCGTGACCGTGATGCCGTGACCGCGCCACCACAGCGGCACGCACCGTCCGGCTCGTCGCGGGGGCCGGGCGAGGGACCGCAGCGGTGGCACCGTCACCCCGGGCAGCACGCGCGCGACGACCGACTCGGCCACCGCGCGCGGGGCGACCGGCACCAGGACGGAGTTCGAGGACCCGGCCACGTCCAGTTCCACCCGTACCCAGCCGCGCCGCCGCCACAGCAGCGGCTCCACGATCCGTACGGTCTGCACCCGCCCCGGCGGCACCGTCTCGTGCGTGCGGTCGAGCAGCCCGTGGTCGATGCGCAGCCCGTCCGGGGACTCGCCCACCGTCCAGTCGTACTCGGCGACGAACCGTCCCACGCTGCTCGCGCCCGTCGCGCCGAGCAGCGGCAGAGCCGTGGCGAGGACCGTCACCACGCTGTGCGTGGCCAGCCACAGCACCGGCGGTACGACGAGCGCCGCGACCAGGGACCCCCAGGTCGCGCCCGTCAGCACCAGGGAGATCGCGAGTTCGCGCGCGGGCAACCGCATCAGCTCGCGCGCCGGCGCCTCACCGACCTCGCGTGCCGTCTCGGGCGCGAAACCGGCCGCGCGCGCGAGCAGCTCCGCGCGCAGCGCGCGGGCCTCGTCCTCGCCCAGAAAGGCCAGTTCGTCCTTCTTGTCCGCCCCGACGACGTCGATCCTGAGCTTCGCGACACCCGCCACGCGCGCGAGGAGCGGCTGCGTCACGTCCACGGCCTGGATCCGCTCCAGCCGGATGTGGGCGGTGCGCCGGAACAACAGGCCGGTACGGATGCGTAGTTCGCTGTCGGTCACCGAGAAGTGGGTGAACCACCAGGACATGAAGCCGTAGAGGGCGGCCACTGGGACCAGCACGGCGAGCCCGGCCAGCAGCATGGTCGTGGTCAGCCTCGTCAGCTGCTCCTGGGCCTGGTTCGGGTCGTGCACCGCCCACCCGGCTATCACGGCGACCGGCGCCCACGCGCGCCGGAACGGCGTCACGGGGTGCAGCCGCCGCTCGGGCACGGCCGGCCCCTGTCGTACGTCGTCGAGGCCCGGTGTCGTCACAGGCCCGCCGATCGGGCCTCGCCCAGCTCGGTGAGCCGGTCGCGCAGCCGCTCCGCCTCGGCCGGGTCGAGGCCCGGGATCGTCGCGTCGGTCGCCGCGGCCGCGGTGTGCAGCTGCACGGAGGCCAGCCCGAAGTGCCGCTCGACGGGACCGGATGTCACCTCCACGAGCTGCATCCGCCCGTACGGCACGACGGTCTCCTCGCGCCACAGCACCCCGCGGCTGATCAACAGGTCGTCGGCGCGCTCGGTGTACCGCCACGAGCGCCAGTTGCGGCCGAGGAGCGCCCAGCCCCACGCCAGCAGGGCCAGCGGCAGCAGCGCGAAGCCGGCCCACCCCGGCCCGGCGAGCAGACCGAGCAGCAGCCCGACGACCAGGGCCGTCGTCCCCAGCCACACCGCCAGCAGCAGCCTCCGCATGCGCAGCAGGCCGGGCGGCAGCCCGGTCCAGACCGGCTCCGCCCCCGTCGCCTCGGCATTTTCCGGGCTCCCCGTCTCCATGCGGCAAGCCTACGTAGGGGAGACTGTGTCCATGACTCCTACGACGGAGACCACGGTCGGGATCGGCGGCGCCGCGGAGAGCACCGACATGGTGCTGAATATCGGCCCGCAGCACCCCTCCACGCACGGAGTGCTGCGGCTGCGGCTCGTGCTGGACGGCGAGCGCATCGTGCACGCGGAGCCGGTCATCGGCTATATGCACCGGGGCGCGGAGAAGCTCTTCGAGGCCCGCGACTACCGGCAGATCGTGATGCTCGCCAACCGCCACGACTGGCTGTCGGCGTTCTCGAACGAGCTGGGCGTGGTGCTCGCCGTGGAGCGGATGCTCGGCATGGAGGTGCCCGAGCGCGCGGTGTGGACGCGCACGCTGCTGGCCGAGCTGAACCGGGTGCTAAACCACCTGATGTTCCTCGGGTCCTATCCGCTGGAGCTGGGCGGCATCACCCCGGTCTTCTACGCGTTCCGGGAGCGCGAGGTCCTCCAGAACGTCATGGAGGAGGTCTCCGGCGGGCGTATGCACTACATGTTCAACCGCGTCGGCGGTCTGAAGGAGGACCTGCCGGCCGGATGGGCTTCACGCGCGCGTGCGGCCGTCGCTGCCGTGCGCTCGCGCATGGACGTCTTCGACGACCTGGTGCTCGGCAACGAGATCTTCCGGGGGCGTACCCGCGGCGTGGGTGGGCTCGCGCCGGAGATCGTGCACGCGTACGGCGTGAGCGGCCCCATCGCGCGCGCCTCGGGCGTCGACTTCGACCTGCGGCGCGACGAGCCCTACCTCGCGTACGGGGAACTCCAGGACACCCTGAAGGTGGTGAGCCGGAGCGAGGGCGACTGCCTGGCCCGCTTCGAGTGCCTCCTGGAGCAGACCCACAACGCGCTGGACCTGGCCGACGCCTGCCTCGACCGGCTCGCCGAGCTGCCGCCCGGCCCGATCAACCAGCGGCTCCCGAAGGTCCTGAAGGCGCCCGAGGGCCACACCTACGCATGGACCGAGAACCCGCTCGGCATCAACGGCTACTACCTGGTCAGCAAGGGTGAGAAGACCCCGTACCGGCTGAAGCTGCGCTCGGCCTCGTACAACAACATCCAGGTCCTGACCGAGCTGCTGCCGGGAACGCTGGTCGCCGACATGGTGGCGATCCTGGGGTCGATGTTCTTCGTGGTCGGGGACATCGACAAGTAGGCCGCCCCGGACGACGAGCAGGCCGCTCTAGAGAGGTGCGTCCGGAATTCCAACCGGCTGGAGCAGCCAGCCGAAGTCGCCGAGTCCGCCCGGCGCGGTGAGCTCGGCGGCTTCGCCGGCGCTCGCGAGGGCGCGGACGTATGCCGCGGGGTCGGTGGAGGCAAGCGCGAGCGGAGGGCGTGCGCCCGCGATGCCCAGGGCGCGCAATGCCTCGCGTTGCGTGAGCAGGCGTGCGCCTGGCAGCGTGCGCGCCGTGTGGAGCGTGGCGCAGGCGTCCAGCGCGACGTGCGCCGTGATGTCGCACGACCCGTCCGGCACGGGCGCCGTCTCCCGCCCCTCCCGGAAGCCGGTGAGCGTCCCGAACGGGGGGCGTGCGTCCGCCGTGTGCGCGTAGTCCACCGCCACCGCGAGCCCCCGCGCGACGCGTGAGACGGCCGACGCCCAGGCGGTGTCCCGGGGCAGCCCGATCTCCGCGCGCAGTCCCTCCTCGGCCGGCAGCGGCCACCATCGCGCGAGCCACCGCGCCTCCGCCCCCGCCAGGGGCTCCCCGAGCCGCTCGGCCCCGTCCTCCCGTACGAGCACCAGCCGCGGGACGCCCGCCGGGTCCACCTCCGCGACCTCGACGGGTACGTTGTCCAGCCACTCGTTGGCGAAGAGCAGCCCGGTGATCCCCTCCGGGGGTTCGCTCAGCCAGATGATCCGCCCATCGAGGCCTTCGGGGCGGTCGGCGACCTCGACGGCGTACCCGCGCGCGCGGGCGGCCACGTCGGCGGGCAGCGCGGCGAGCACGCCGGAGACCAGCTCGCCCCGCCCGGCACCCATGTCGACGAAGTCGAGCGTTCCGGGCCGCCCCAGCGCCTCGTCGACCCGGCACAGCAGCCCCGCCACGGCCTCGGCGAACAGCGGCGAGGCGTGCACCGACGTACGGAAGTGCCCGGCCGGGCCCTCGGGGCGCCGGTAGAAGCCGCCGGGCCCGTACAGCGCCGCCTCCGCCGCGGCCCGCCAGCCACGCCAGCCGCCCGCCGCCCCGCCTGCCGCTTCGTCCGCCGTATCGGCCGCTGTTTCGTCCGTCACCGCAACAGACTAGGCGGACAGATGATCACGGCCTCCACCTTGCGGAGTACGCGCGTCGGGCCCGGATCGATCCTCCGGTTGACCCCTGCACACATCTCGCTTCCCTACTCTGGGTTACGTGCAGCGCCTCTATGACTTCCTCCGCAGGCACCCGACGTGGGTCGACACCTTCTGGGCCGTCGTCCTCTTCGGGATCTCCGGCGTGAGCGTGACCAGCGTCAACGGGGCCCCTGACCACCACGGATCGGTAGCCGCGGGACTCGCGGTGTCCGCCGTGCTGTGCGTCGTCGTCGCGCTGCGCCGCCGCTTCCCGGAACCGATGCTGCTCCTGGCCGCCGCAACCGGACTGGCGCAGCTGGTCCTGGACATCGAGACGACCGTCGCCGACTTCGCCATGCTGGTGATCACTTACACGGTGGCCACCCTCGGAGCGCGCTGGGCCTCCCGCTTCGCCCTGACCATCAGCCTGTGCGCGGCCCCCCTGGCGCAGATCCGCTGGCCCGCCGCGGAGGCGAGCCTCCCGGGCAAGGTCGCGATAGCGGTCTTCCAGACGGTGCCCTTCGCCCTGGCCTGGGTGCTGGGCGACTCGATGCGCACCCGCCGCGCCTACTTCGAACAGCTGGAGGAGCGCGCCGCCCGGCTGGAGAAGGAGCGCGAGGCACAGGCCAAGGTCGCGGTCGCCGCCGAGCGCGCCCGGATCGCGCGCGAGCTGCACGACGTGGTCGCGCACAACGTGTCGGTGATGGTGGTGCAGGCCGACGGCGCCGCCTACGTCCTCGACTCCGCGCCCGACCAGGCGAAGAAGGCCCTGGAGACGATCTCCTCGACCGGCCGCCAGGCCCTCGCCGAGATGCGCCGCCTGCTGGGCGTCCTGCGCACCGGGGAGCACCAGGAGGTCGGTGAGTACGTCCCGCAGCCCGACGTCGAGCAGATCGACGACCTCGTCGAGCAGTGCCGCAGCTCCGGCCTGCCCGTCGACTTCAAGGTCGAGGGCACCCCGCGCCCGCTGCCCAGCGGTGTCGAGCTCACGGCGTACCGCATCGTGCAGGAGGCGCTGACCAACACCCGCAAGCACGGGGGGCCGAACGCGGGCGCCAGCGTGCGCCTGGTCTACTTCGACGACGGGCTGGGCCTGCTCGTCGAGGACGACGGCAAGGGAGCCCCGCACGAGCTGTACGAGGAGGGCGGTGCCGACGGCCAGGGCCACGGGCTGATCGGCATGCGCGAGCGGGTCGGCATGGTGGGCGGCACCCTCGACGCGGGCCCGCGTCCCGGGGGAGGCTTCCGTATCAGCGTCCTGCTCCCGCTCAAACCGGCGCACTGACGCGGCAGCGCACCCCCTGCTGACACCTGTCACGCCCCCCAGCGGACGCACCAGCAGCCCCACGACCAGACCCACAGACATACCGGCAAGCAGTCGGAAAGACGGAAACGGAAGAGGCCCCGATGACGATCCGCGTGATGCTCGTCGACGACCAGGTGCTGCTGCGCACCGGTTTCCGGATGGTGCTCGCCGCCCAGCCGGACATGGAGGTCGTCGCGGAGGCGGGCGACGGCGTCGAGGCCCTGCAGGTGCTGCGCTCCACCCCCGTCGACGTGGTGCTGATGGACGTCCGCATGCCGAAGCTGGACGGCGTGGAGACCACCCGCCGCGTCTGCTCCGAGCCCGACCCGCCGAAGGTGCTGATCCTGACCACCTTCGACCTCGACGAGTACGCCTTCTCCGGGCTGAAGGCGGGCGCCTCCGGCTTCATGCTCAAGGACGTGCCGCCCGGTGAACTCCTGACCGCGATCCGCGCCGTGCACAGCGGCGACGCCGTCGTCGCCCCCTCCACCACCCGCCGCCTGCTCGACCGCTTCGCGCCGATGCTGCCCGCCACCGGCCGCGAACCCCAGCACAAGGAGCTGGAGCGGCTCACCGACCGTGAGCGCGAGGTCATGGTGCTGGTGGCGCAGGGCCTGTCGAACGGCGAGATCGCCGCCCGGCTGGTGCTGTCCGAGGCGACGGTCAAGACCCACGTCGGCCGCATCCTGACGAAGCTGGGACTGCGGGACCGGGTGCAGGTGGTGGTCCTGGCGTACGAGACGGGGCTGGTACGGGCCGGCGGGCTCGGCTGAGTCCGCGCAACCGTGTCTCGGGGGCGACTCCCGGAAGCGCGACTCCGGGACGACTCCCGGAAACGTGACTCCCGCGTGCCCGGCGGGCACTAGGGTCTGCGCATGCTCCTGTGGATCAACGGCCCCTTCGGGGGCGGCAAGACACAGACCGCACACGAGATCCAGCGTCGGCTTCCGGGCAGCGTGATCTGCGATCCGGAGTACGCCGGCTTCGGCCTGCACCGTACGCTCCCGCCCGAACTACGCGGAGACTTCCGGGACTTGACCTCCTGGCGACAGGGCGTCGTCGAGGTGCTCGACCTCGCCCTCACCAAGCGCGACGGCGCGGTGATCGCCCCCATGACCGTCACCGACCCCGTCTGCTTCGAGGAGACGGTCGGCCGGCTGCGCGAACTGGGCCACGACGTACGCCACTTCACGCTCCTCGCCCAGCGCGAGACCGTCCTTCGGCGGCTGCGCGAGCGCGGCTTCGGGCACCTCCTGCGCCACGTCGCCGGGAAGAACGCCGGTCTGCGCAGGGAGAGCTGGGCCGTGCGGCAGCTCGACCACTGCCTGGAGCGGCTGAGCGAGCCGGAGTTCGCCGAGCACCTGTGGACCGACCACTCGACCGTGCCGAAGACCGCTGACCGGATCGCCGTCCTGGCCGGGCTGACCCTCAGGCCCAACACCGAGGGAGCGCTGCGGACGCGGCTCAGGCAGGCCGGGGTCGGTGTGAAGCACATCCGCTTCGACTGACGGGCTGCCCGGCTGTCTCCGGCGGCCCGGCTATCTGAGGATCCCCTCCAGGAAGTCGCTGCCCAGCCGCGCCACCACCGACACGTCCAGCTGATGCAGGACGTACCGCCCGCGGCGCCGGGTCGTGATCAGGCCCGCCTTCTTGAGGACGCTCAGGTGCCGGGATATCTCGGGGGCGGTCATGCCATGGACCTGGGCCAGCTCGCTCGTGGTGTACGCGCTGCGGGCGAGATTGCGGCAGATGCGCATGCGGACGGGGTGGGACAGGGCGGTCATCCGCAGGGTGAGCTGCTCGACGGAGGGCGGGGCGGCGAGTTCGGGGGAGCCGACCGGATAGTGCAGGACCGGCTGCCAGTCGTACCGGTGCAGCACCATCAGGTGGGGCCAGCCCAGGCTCGTCGGTACGAGCAGGAGGCCGCCGTCCGCCGTGGCCGTACGCCCCTCGCCCAGCTTGTCGACCGTGATCCGGCCGGCCGGCTCGTCCAGGGTCACGACCGGGGACACGGATGCCAGCGCCTCCGCCAGGCCCTTGCGGCGCAGCAGCTCCGTCTTGTGCCGGGCGTCCGCCGTGAGCTGGTGGCGCAGCCGGGACCAGGTCTCCGCGAAGAACGCCTCGTCGCAGTCCTCCAGGAACTGCCGCAGCCAGCCCCGGATCCGGGGCGGGTCGGCCAGCAGCCGCTCGGCGAAGCGCATCTGCTGCGGCCCCCGCGCCGCGGCCAGCTCCAAGGCGCGTCGGCGCAGCTCGGCGTCGGCGAGCGGGCCGGGGCCAGGCAGTCCGTAGGGAAGCGCGCAGGTGAACTCAAGCGCTGTGTCCACGAACTGCTCGTCCGTCAGCTTGTCCAGCAGATCGAGGTCCTCGGCGAGCGTGGCGCCCGGAAGCCCGGACCCGCCCGGGATGCCCGCGAACGGCAGGAACAGATCGGAGAACGTCGTCCGCCACAGGAAGTCGGCCTCGCACATCCGGTCGGCCAGATGCGAGTCGAGCCGGGCACTCACGCCGGTGACCCAGCCCTGCAGCCCCGGGTGGTGCCCCGGCTCGGACAGCGCGTGCAGCGCCATGCCGAGCTCGGCCAGGGGCGAGGGCACGACGGCGACCCTCTCCGGCCGCAGCCCCGCGATGTCGATGCGCACGCTCATGCCCCCATGGTGCACGCCGCCACTGACAAGCCCGTCCCCGATTGACGGCGGCCGTCAATCGGGGACTTCCCGCCTCGACCGGCGCGGTCCGTCCGGCGGCGTCGCCCGCGGATCTTGTGGCTAGGCCTTCTCCGGCAACCTGGTCACGAAGTCCGCGACGGCTGCCCGTACGTCGGCCGCCGTCCACTCCAGGCCCGCGGAGCGCACCGTGACCTCGGTGAGGGCAAGGCCGGGGCCGCCCGGCTGCCACCCGTTGCCGAACAGGAGCGTCCCGGTCTCCTCGGCCTGGCGCACCGCCGCCTCCGCCACCACCTCGGGGTCGTACGGCAGCCACACCTGGAATTCGTGGGTGTGCGGTTCCTCGGGGTTCACCCGCGCCCACGGCACCCCGGACTCCGCGAACCCCTCGCGCAACGCGGCGGCCACCACGCGCGCGTGGCGCACATAGTCCGGCAGCCGGGGCAACTCCCGCTCCAGCCCGACGAACGCCGACAGCGCGGTGGGGAACTGCTGGAAGACCATGCCGCCGTACCGGTGCCGCCAGGTCTTCGCCTCCTCCACCAGGGTCTTCGGACCGGCGAGCGCGGCTCCGCCGAAGCCGTCGAGGGACTTGTAGAACGAGACGTAGACGCTGTCCGCGAGGCCCGCGATCTCATCCAGGGTGCGGCCGAAGTGGACGGTGGACTCCCACAGGCGCGCGCCGTCGAAGTGCACCACCGCGTCGCGCTCCCGGGCGGCCGCGACGAGCTCGGTGAGCTCCTCCCACGAAGGCAGTACGAAACCGGCGTCCCTGAGGGGCAGTTCCAGCATCAGCGCCCCGAAGGGCTCCGGGAAGTCGCGTATCTCCTCGGCGGTGGGGAGCCGGGGCGCATCGGTCACCCGGACCGGGCGCAACCCGCTGACCTGGCTGAACGCGTTCCGCTCATGCACCTCGGGGTGGGCCAGCGCATGCACGGCGACCGTGGGGTCGCCGGTGCGGCCCGCCCAGCAGCGCAGGGCCACCTGCTGGGCCATCGTGCCGGTCGGGAAGAACGCGGCCGCCTCCGTGCCCAGCAGCGCGGCGACCCGTTCCTCCAGGGACGCGACGATCCGGTCGCCGTACATGTCCGCCGGTTCGTCCAGGTCGTACACCTGGGGCGGTGTCTCCCGCAGCAGCGTGAGCCGTTCGCGGATCGTGCCCCGCCAGCCCGCGCGCGACAGGACGCGCTGTGCGTTCCGGTGGGCCGCAGACCGCCGCTCCCGCAACCGCTGCTGCGCCGAGCGCTCTTCGCCCTGTTCACCCGTATCAGTCATGCGCCGGATCATGCCCTGTCGGCCTCCGCGCGAGCAGCCGGATTTTCGCCGGGCGAACTGCCGCCGGGCCCGCCGTGCGGACGTGTGGAAACCCACAGCCTGTGGACAACGCGATCGGTCCTCAAGCCGATAGCGTTAACATGACGAGAAATCGTCCGGTACCCAGAGCGGACTGGAACGGGAAGGCCACCGTGGCGTGAGTACAGACCAGCAGCCAGACCTCAAGGACCGCCCCGCGCGGCTCACCGTCGGCGTCGTCGGCGCCGGTCGCGTGGGCCCCGCGCTGGCCGCGTCCCTCCAGCTCGCCGGGCACCGGCCGGTGGCCGTCTCCGCGGTCTCCGAAGCCTCCCGGCGACGTGCCGCGCTGATGCTGCCCGACGTCCCGGTCGCCCCGCCCGCCGACGTCCTCCAGCGCTCCGACCTGGTGCTGCTCACGGTCCCCGACGACACCCTGCCCGGCCTGGTGGCGGGCCTCGCCGAGACCGGCGCCGTACGGCCGGGCCAACTGCTCGTGCACACCTCCGGGCGGTACGGCGCGAAGGTCCTGGACCCCGCCCTGCGCGCGGGCGCGCTGCCGCTGGCCCTGCACCCCGCGATGACCTTCACCGGCACCCCGGTTGACGTCCAGCGGCTCGCCGGATGCTCCTTCGGCGTCACCGCCCCCGAGGAACTGCGGCTGGCCGCCGAGGCCCTCGTCATCGAGATGGGCGGCGAGCCCGAGTGGATCGCCGAGGAGAACCGCCCGCTCTACCACGCGGCCCTCGCCCTCGGCTCCAACCACCTGGTGACCCTGGTCGCCCAGTCCATGGAGCTGCTGCGCACCGCCGGCGTCGAGGCCCCCGACCGGATGCTCGGCCCGCTGCTCGGCGCCGCCCTGGACAACGCCCTGCGCTCCGGCGACGCGGCGCTGACCGGGCCGGTCGCGCGCGGCGACGCGGGCACGGTCGCCGCACACGTCGCCGAACTGCGCAGGCATTCCCCGCAGACCGTCGCGGGCTATCTGGCGATGGCCCGCGCGACCGCCGACCGCGCGCTCGCGCACGGGCTGCTGAAGCCGGAACTCGCGGAGGACCTCCTCGGGGTGCTCGCCGGCCGGACCGAGGGGGACACCCGATGAGCCGGTCCGGGCCCACGACCGCGCAGGAGAGCCGTCCGACCACACGCGTGCCCCGGAACGGAGACTTCCGATGACCACCGCCCTGCTGAGCACCGCCGACGAGCTGCACGCGCGTGTGCGTCACGGTCGCCGTGCCGTGGTGATGACCATGGGCGCCCTGCACGAGGGCCACGCCACGCTCATCCGCGGCGCGCGCGAGAGCGCCGGGCCGGACGGCGAGGTCGTCGTCACCGTCTTCGTCAACCCGCTGCAGTTCGGCGCGGGCGAGGACCTCGACCGCTACCCGCGCACCCTGGAAGCCGATCTGAAGATCGCCGAACAGTCCGGCGCGGACGCCGTGTTCGCCCCCTCCGTGGACGAGGTCTACCCCGGCGGCGAACCCCAGGTGCGTATCACCGCGGGCCCCATGGGCGAGCGCCTGGAGGGCTCCTCGCGGCCCGGGCATTTCGACGGCATGCTCACGGTGGTCGCCAAGCTGCTCCACCTCACCCGCCCCGACGTGGCCCTCTTCGGCCAGAAGGACGCCCAGCAGCTGGCCCTGATCCGCCGCATGGTGCGGGACCTGAACTTCGGCGTCGACATCGTCGCCGTACCGACCGTGCGCGAGGAGGACGGCCTCGCCCTGTCGAGCCGCAACCGGTATCTCTCGCCCCAGGAGCGGCACACGGCCCTCGCCCTGTCCCAGTCCCTGTTCGCCGGCCGCGACCGGCACGCCGCGCAGGAGGCGCTGCGCGCTCGGGCCCTCGAAGTGCCCTCCACACGCGCGCGTGCCGAGGCGCTCAGCGCCATAGGGGAGTCCCGCGCGGCCGCCGACGCGCACGCCGTCGCCAAGGCCGTGCCCGGGGCCGCCGCGGCCGTCCGTGCCGCCGCCCGTCTGGTCCTGGACGAGGCCGCCCGCCTCGACCCGCCGCTCGAACTGGACTACCTCGCCCTGGTCGACCCGTCCGACTTCACCGACATCGGTGACGACTTCACCGGCGAAGCCGTCCTCGCCGTCGCCGCCCGGGTCGGGACGACCCGGCTGATCGACAACCTCCCTCTCACCTTCGGAACCTTCGGAGCCGCCTCGTGACCAGCACAGGCATACGACTGCACGCGCCCGCCCCCGGGTGGTCCATCTCCGCGGACGTGGTGGTCGTCGGCTCCGGGGTGGCCGGCCTCACCGCGGCCCTGCGCTGCGAGGCCGCGGGCCTGAAGACCGTCGTGGTCACCAAGGCCCGGCTCGACGACGGCTCCACGCGCTGGGCCCAGGGCGGCATCGCCGCGGCCCTCGGCGAGGGCGACACCCCCGAACAGCACCTGGACGACACCCTGATCGCGGGCGCGGGCCTGTGCGACGAGGAGGCCGTACGGATCCTCGTCACGGAGGGTCCCGACGCGGTACGGCGGCTCATCGACACCGGCGCGCACTTCGACGAGTCCTCCGAAGGGCGGCTGGAGCTCACCCGCGAGGGCGGCCACCACCGCCGCCGCATCGCGCACGCCGGCGGCGACGCCACCGGCGCGGAGATCTCCCGGGCGCTCGTCGAGGCCGTACGCGCGCGTGGCCTGCGTACGATCGAGAACGCGCTGGTCCTGGACCTGCTCACGGACGCGGACGGCCGTACCGCGGGTGTCAGCCTGCACGTCATGGGCGAGGGCCAGCACGACGGCGTGGGCGCCGTGCACGCCCCCGCCGTGGTCCTCGCGACCGGCGGCATGGGACAGGTGTTCTCGGCGACCACCAACCCGTCCGTGTCCACGGGCGACGGCGTGGCCCTCGCGCTGCGTGCCGGCGCGGAGGTCTCCGACCTGGAGTTCGTGCAGTTCCACCCGACCGTGCTGTTCCTCGGCACCGACGCGGAGGGCCAGCAGCCGCTGGTCTCCGAGGCGGTGCGCGGCGAGGGCGCCCACCTGGTCGACGCCGACGGGGTGCGCTTCATGATCGGGCAGCACGAACTGGCCGAGCTCGCGCCCCGGGACATCGTCGCCAAGGGCATCATGCGGCGCATGCAGGAGCAGGACGCCGAGCACATGTTCCTCGACGCCCGGCACTTCGGCGCCGACATGTGGGAGCACCGCTTCCCGACGATCCTGGCCGCCTGCCGCGCCAACGGCATCGACCCGGTCACCGAGCCCATCCCGATCGCCCCGGCCGCCCACTACGCCTCCGGTGGCGTGCGCACCGACGCCCGGGGCCGTACGACCGTCCCGGGCCTGTACGCGTGCGGCGAGGTCGCCTGCACCGGCGTGCACGGCGCGAACCGGCTCGCCTCCAACTCCCTCCTGGAGGGGCTCGTCTACGCCGAGCGGATCGCCGCCGACATCGCGGCGAGCCACGCGGGCAACGGCCTGCACGCGCGCGTGCCCGAGCCGGTCGAGCACCCCGAGACGCCCGCCCACCCGCTCCTCGCCCCCGAGGCCCGGTTCGCGATCCAGCGGATCATGACCGAGGGCGCGGCCGTCCTGCGCTCGGACGACTCCCTCGCCAAGGCCGCCGACCAGCTCCAGCAGCTGCACACCGAGGCCCGCGACGCCCTCGACGAGAACGGCAAGACCGCCGAGCCGGGCGTCGACACCTGGGAGGCCACCAACCTCATGTGCGTGGCCCGCGTCCTGGTCGCCGCCGCGCGGCTGCGCGAGGAGACCCGCGGCTGCCACTGGCGCGAGGACAGCGCCGACCGCGACGACGCCGGCTGGCGGCGCCACATCGTCGTACGGCTGAATCCGGACCGCACGTTGGCCGTACGCACCACCGACACCGCAGACTTCCCCCCTACCCAGCACCACCCGCGTCCCCAGGAGCAGTGACAGAAGTGAGCACCGACGACCTTCCCCTCGCCCCCACCGGCGGCTGCGGCGACGGCTGCGCCTGCGGCGCCGAGGGTGCCGAAGGAGACGACGCGTACCTGGAGTGCGGGCTCGACCCCGCGCTCGCGCAGCTCCTGGCCGACGCCGGACTCGACCCGGTGGAGGTCGAGGACATCGCCAACGTGGCCATCCAGGAGGACCTCGCCCACGGCGTGGACGTGACGAGCGTCGCGACCATTCCCGAGGACGCCGTGGCCACCGCCGACTTCACCGCACGCGAGGCGGGCGTGGTGGCCGGCCTCCGGGTCGCCGAGGCCGTGCTCTCCGTGGTCTGCACGGATGAGTTCGAGGTCGAGCGGCACGTCGAGGACGGCGACCGGGTGGAGGCCGGGCAGAAGCTCCTGTCGGTCACCACGCACACCCGGGACCTGCTGACCGGCGAGCGCAGTGCGCTCAACCTGCTGTGCCGTCTGTCGGGCATCGCGACCGCCACGCGCGCGTGGGAGGACGTCCTGGAGGGCACGAAGGCCCGGGTCCGGGACACCCGCAAGACGACGCCGGGTCTCAGGTCGCTGGAGAAGTTCGCGGTGCGCTGCGGCGGCGGCGTCAACCACCGCATGTCGCTGTCGGACGCGGCGCTGGTGAAGGACAACCACGTGGTCGCCGCGGGCGGCGTCGCCCAGGCCTTCGAGGCCGTGCGGGCGGCCTTCCCCGACGTGCCGATCGAGGTCGAGGTCGACACCCTGCACCAGCTGCGCGAGGTCGTGGACGCGGGCGCCGACCTGATCCTGCTGGACAACTTCACGCCCCTGGAGTGCGAGGAGGCGGTGGCGATCGTCGACGGCCGGGCGATGCTGGAGGCCTCCGGCCGGCTCACGCTGGAGAACGCCAAGGCCTATGCGGACACCGGCGTGGACTACCTGGCCGTCGGGGCCCTGACCCACTCCTCGCCGATCCTGGACATCGGCCTGGACCTGCGCGAGGCGGAGTAACGGCCATGCTCCTCACGATCGACGTGGGCAACACACAGACCGTTCTCGGCCTGTTCGACGGCGAGGACATCGTCGAGCACTGGCGGATCTCCACGGACCCGCGCCGCACGGCGGACGAGCTGGCGGTGCTGCTGCAGGGCCTGATGGGCATGCACCCGCTCCTCGGCGACGACCTCGGGGACGGCATCGACGGCATCGCGATCTGCGCGACCGTCCCGTCGGTGCTGCACGAGCTGCGCGAGGTGACCCGGCGCTACTACGGCGATGTGCCCGCCGTGCTGGTGGAGCCCGGCGTGAAGACCGGAGTGCCGATCCTCACCGACAACCCCAAGGAGGTCGGCGCGGACCGCATCATCAACGCGGTGGCGGCCGTCGAGCTGTACGGGGGCCCCGCGATCGTTGTGGACTTCGGTACGGCGACGACGTTCGACGCGGTGTCCGCGCGCGGGGAGTACGTCGGCGGTGTCATCGCGCCCGGCATCGAGATCTCGGTCGAGGCGCTCGGCGTCCGGGGCGCACAGCTGCGCAAGATCGAGGTCGCCCGGCCCAGGAGCGTGATCGGCAAGAACACGGTCGAGGCCATGCAGTCGGGCATCGTGTACGGGTTCGCCGGGCAGGTCGACGGTGTGGTGAGCCGGATGGCCCGGGAACTGACCGACGACCCCGAGGACGTGACGGTGATCGCGACGGGCGGCCTGGCCCCGATGGTCCTCGGCGAGTCGTCGGTCATCGACGAACACGAGCCGTGGCTGACCCTGATCGGACTGCGCCTGGTGTACGAGCGCAACGTCTCGCGCATGTGAGCCCGGCACCGGCCCACCGACCGGTCGAGACACCTGTGCGCCCCGCTCCTGTGCCGACAGACACCGGCACGACCTGGTTCGGACCGGCCTACCGCCAGCGCCTCCAACCCGCCGGCCGGGCACCCTCCCACGTGCCGCGCTCCTGCCGGGCCGCCGCCTGTGCTCCCGCCGGGGGCGGGGCTCGTGCTCCGCTGTGATGGGGCCTGTGCTTCCGCCGGGACGGTGCCCCTGCTCTTGCCGGGGCGAGGCCTGTGCTCCCGCTTGGGTGGGGCTCGTCCTCGTGCCGGGGCGGCGCGCGCTCGTGCTGGGCCGCCGCCTGTGCTCCCGCCGGGCTGGGGCCTGTGCTCCTGCCGGGATGGCGCGCGCTCTTGCCAGGGCGGCGCCCGCGCTCCTGCCCGGGCGGTGCCTGTGCTCCTGCCGGGGGCGGGGCTCGTGGTCCGCTGGGCTGGGGCCTGTGCTCGTGCTGGGGCGGCGCGCGCTCCTGCCGGGGCGGTGCCTGTGCTCCCGCTGGGATAAGGCCTGTGCTTCCTCCGGGCCGCGGTGCCCCTGCTCCTGCCGGGGCGGTGCCTGTCTTCCCGCTGGGGCGCGGCTCGTGCTCCGCTGGGGTGGGGCCTGTGTTCCCGCTGGGGTGGTGCCCCTGCTCCCGCTGGGGTGGGGCCTGTGTTCCCGCTGGGGTGGTGCCCCTGCTTCTGCTGGGGTGGGGCCTGTGTTCCCGCTGGGGTGGTGCCCCTGCTTCTGCCGGGGTGGGGCCTGTGTTCCCGCTGAGGCGGCGCCCGCGCTTCCGCCGGGACGGTGCCCATGCTCCCGCCGGGACGTCGCCCCTGCTTTCGTTCGGGCGGTGTTTGGGCGGGTGGATGTTCAGGCCGGAGTCGGCGGCGGGCAGCCCGGAGCCTGGTGGGGCGTGGCAGCGGCCAGGCGGGTGGCTTGTGGGCGCCACGCCCGGCTTCTATGTCGGGTTTGTCTGATTAGTGCGTATCTTCGGTGCATGCCCACGCCATACGGATCCCGCGGCGGCATGGTGTTCGGTGTGGCGGAGCTGCGTGTGCTCCGCCGCGCTCTCGCCCTCGCCCTTCACCCCGGTCCCACCTCGGCAGAGGACGTCCAGGACTGTCTGAGCCTCGCTGATTCGCTCGACGAGGCGATGCGCGAGGGCGCCCGGCTGCGTGCCTTCCTGGTGGCCGACCTCGCCCGGTACCGCGCCGCCCTGCCCGGGACCGCCACCGGGTACTTCACCCTCCTGGACGAGGCGCTGGAGGCCGGTTACCGGCCCGTCGGGGACGACCTCGCCGCACTGCGTGCGCTGAGCGGAAGTCCGGTCGCCGCGGCCCTCCTGGAGCGCTGTGAGGGGCCTGTGCGCGGCGCGGGCCGAGGCGCCGGGCTCCCGAGCGTGCCCGCCTGCCGTACGCCCGTACAGGCCCGTACGCGGCTGATGGCCCTTCCCGGGGGCGCGAGGGGTGCAAAGGGCGCGAGCGAGGAGCAGGGGAAGAAGCCCGCGGAGAAGCCCGCCGAGCGTCCCGCGGAGCGTCCGGGACCCGAGCCCGCCGAGCCCGCCGCCCCCAAGCCCTCCCGGCCCATTCCGACCCCGGGCGAGGTCTTCCCGCGCCGGAAGCCGTCCTCGCCGCCCGCCGATCCGCCGCAGCACCGGCTCGCGGCGGGCTGACGGACACGGCGGACGGGCGACGTGCCGAAACAGGGATGGGTCCACCCCAACCCGGCTGTTCGTCCTCCCGTGGCTACCCTGGTCGCATGGACTACGTCTCCGCGCTCGTGCCCCCGGTCGTCATGGCCGTGTTCTTCATCGGTCTGGTCCGCGTGATCGTGAAGACCCAGGGCGGGGCCGCCAAGGCCAAGGAGGACGCCGTCGTCGACGCCATCGCGCGCGCGGAGGGCGCACGGAAGGCCTCCGCCAGCAGCAGCGACGCCTGACGGACTCCGACAGGCGTTCGGCGACGCCCGGAACGACCGGAACCAGGGCGTACGGCTCCCGGCCGCTCACGTCCTTCGAGCCGTACGCCCCTTTTGTTCGCGTTTGGCGCTGAAAGTGCACGTCCGGCACGCCATTGCCGGGATCTCCCACTATTGTTCTGAGGTGTGCCTCGCCCATTGGGAGAACTCGAAGACGCGGTCATGACGCGGGTGTGGAAGTGGAACCGCCCGGTGACCGTTCGAGAAGTCCTTGAAGACCTTCAGCAGGAACGGTCCATCGCGTACACCACGGTGATGACCGTTTTGGACAATCTCCATCAGAAGGGCTGGGTGCGCCGCGAGGCGGAAGGCCGGGCCTATCGATATGAGGCCGTCTCCACACGCGCCGCGTACGCCGCCGCCCTGATGAACGACGCCTGGTCGCAGAGCGACAACCCGGCCGCCGCTCTCGTCGCCTTCTTCGGGATGATGAGCGACGAACAGCGACAGGCCCTCAGGGACGCGGTGCGGATCGTCCAGGGTCCGGAAACCATGGATACCCCCACCGATACCGGCGCCGAGAACCCCGGCTCCGCACAGGACGGCGGCGGGCGATAGCGTCCGCTCATGTCAGCAGAGCGTCCCGAAGTCACCGCTAGAGCCATCACGGTCCGGCGGGCCCGGACCAGCGATGTGCCGGCCGTGCGCCGCCTCCTCGACGTGTACGTCCGAGACCACATCCTGCTCGACAAAGCGACCGTCACGCTTTACGAGGACATCCAGGAGTTCTGGGTCGCGGAACGGGACGACAACGCCGAGGTGGTCGGCTGCGGCGCACTGCACGTGATGTGGGAAGACCTCGCGGAAGTCCGAACTCTCGCGGTGAAGCCCGGCCTGAAGGGCGCGGGTGTCGGCCATCAGTTGCTGAAGAAGTTGCTGCACACCGCGCGCTGGCTCGGCGTTCGCCGTGTTTTCTGTCTGACCTTCGAAGTCGACTTCTTCGTGAAGCACGGCTTCGTGGAGATCGGCGAGACACCCGTCGACACCGATGTCTACGCGGAGCTGTTGCGTTCCTATGACGAGGGCGTCGCGGAGTTCCTCGGTCTCGAACGAGTGAAACCGAACACCTTGGGCAACAGCCGGATGCTTCTGCATCTGTGATCGCCGCGCTTGGTCCGGTATTCCGGCCCTACGGCCATGCCCAGGTTCCCTATGTCCGAAACGCGCATGTTTCCAGGGCGGGGGCGGCCCCTGAGTCTCTCCCAGGGGTTTGTGTTTTTCCAGCAAAAGCGGTTTGCTTTCCGACGTACTGCAGTACTGCATATAACAGGGGGCGGCGAAACGGCGGACGCCGCAGACCCCCGGCCCTTGAAGTTATCGATGAAAGGAAATCCGGTGGCACAGAAGGTTCAGGTCCTTCTTGTCGACGACCTCGACGGCGGCGAGGCGGACGAGACCGTGACGTTCGCGCTGGACGGCAAGACGTTCGAGATCGACCTCACGACCGCCAATGCGGACAAGCTGCGTGGCCTTCTTGAGCCCTATGTGAAGGGCGGTCGGCGTACCGGTGGCCGTGCTTCGGGCGGGCGCGGAAAGGCCCGTGCCGCTTCCGGTGGCAGCCAGGACACCGCGCAGATCCGTGCCTGGGCGAAGGAGAACGGTTACGAGGTCAACGACCGTGGCCGTGTTCCCGCGTCCATCCGCGAGGCCTATGAGAAGGCCAACGGCTGAGAAACCGGCGGCCCGGCGCATACGCGCCGCAGCCGGATCCGGTGGCACTGCGTCGCCACCGTGTCCACGAGTCGTACGAGATCGGGGGTGCCCCCCACGCCCCCCATGGCCGACAGCGTCGGCAGCGAAGCCTCGGCCCCGCACCCTGGCTCGGGGGGCCGCAGCCATACGGCGGCCCCCTCCACGGAGTCGGGGGCGCGCAGGGCGGGACCGGCACCGGAGCGGCCCCGGGGCAGCGGCCGGGGCCCGGTGGAGGCCCGCTCGGGAGGCAGTGGCGCGTCCATGCGCCCGCCCGCGCCCAGCGCGACGAGATCGAGGACCAGCGCGCCCCACTCCAGCCAGTCCAGCAGCCCCGGAAGTTCCTCCGCGCTGCCCGCGGCCACCAGTAGCCGCATCCGGTCCCCCTGAAGGGCCACGGGAGAGCCCGGCGCCAGGTGCCGCAGCGCCACGGCGCCCGCCCCGGCCGGCACGTCCAGCACGTCGAAGCGCAGCCCGGTGATGAGCCGTACCGGCTCACCGGGCACTGTCGGCCACCCCAGTTCGTTCTCGTACCAGTGCCGGATCCGGGCCGCGGGGTCGCCCGGGCCGACCGGATCGTAGGGGTCGTACGGACCGGAGGGATCGTGCGCATCGAGTGGACGACGGGGGAGCGGAACCTTGGGGACTGTGCCAGCCATGCCAAGTGCAACCGCCGAAGACCCTCGCGAGTTACGCTGAGTGTTCAATCGACAGCGGAGAGTCTCCGACGAGGGGGCTCGAGGGGGCCCGGGCAGACGCAAGGTTGTTCGCCCATAGCGGAGGGAACCGGTGCCCACGGCATGGAGTGTCAGTCCGTACGGGTAAGACATCCCTAGTGGGAGGGGGCGACACGCAGGGCGGGCCGTCTCACGTTCGCCATCGGCGTACTGGAGACAGGGGTAACTGCCTGGCCTGCGGGAACATCGTCTCGCACCATCGGGTTGGAGCATATGTCGGCGTTCGGGGTCAGGAGGCCATCGACGGTGTCGGCAGTTGGAATGAGCGGTCCCCGCTTGCGGGACTAAGCTGCGGAAGGACAGGGAGGGGAAGTTCCCCCCACTGCCTGACCGCTCTGAGGAGCGATTAACGATGTTCGAGAGGTTCACCGACCGCGCGCGGCGGGTTGTCGTCCTGGCTCAGGAAGAAGCCCGGATGCTCAACCACAACTACATCGGCACCGAGCACATCCTCCTGGGCCTGATCCACGAGGGTGAGGGTGTCGCCGCCAAGGCCCTTGAGAGCCTCGGGATTTCGCTCGAGGCGGTCCGCCAGCAGGTGGAGGAGATCATCGGCCAGGGCCAGCAGGCCCCTTCCGGGCACATCCCCTTCACCCCCCGTGCCAAGAAGGTCCTGGAGCTGTCGCTCCGCGAGGCTCTTCAGCTGGGCCACAACTACATCGGCACCGAGCACATCCTGCTCGGCCTGATCCGTGAGGGCGAGGGCGTCGCCGCCCAGGTCCTGGTCAAGCTGGGTGCCGATCTCAACCGTGTCCGCCAGCAGGTCATCCAGCTGCTGTCGGGCTACCAGGGCAAGGAGACCGCCACCGCCGGCGGCCCGGCCGAGGGCACCCCCTCGACCTCCCTCGTCCTGGACCAGTTCGGCCGGAACCTCACCCAGGCCGCTCGTGAGTCCAAGCTCGACCCGGTCATCGGGCGCGAGAAGGAGATCGAGCGGGTCATGCAGGTGCTGTCCCGCCGTACGAAGAACAACCCGGTCCTGATCGGTGAGCCCGGCGTCGGCAAGACCGCCGTCGTCGAGGGTCTCGCCCAGGCCATCGTCAAGGGCGAGGTGCCCGAGACGCTCAAGGACAAGCACCTCTACACGCTGGACCTCGGCGCCCTGGTCGCCGGCTCCCGCTACCGCGGTGACTTCGAGGAGCGCCTGAAGAAGGTGCTCAAGGAGATCCGCACCCGCGGCGACATCATCCTGTTCATCGACGAGCTCCACACGCTGGTCGGTGCGGGTGCCGCCGAGGGCGCCATCGATGCCGCCTCGATCCTGAAGCCGATGCTGGCCCGCGGTGAGCTGCAGACCATCGGTGCGACCACGCTGGACGAGTACCGCAAGCACCTGGAGAAGGACGCGGCCCTGGAGCGCCGCTTCCAGCCCATCCAGGTCGCCGAGCCGTCCCTGCCGCACACGATCGAGATCCTCAAGGGTCTGCGCGACCGCTACGAGGCCCACCACCGCGTCTCGATCACGGACGAGGCCCTGGTCCAGGCCGCCACCCTGGCCGACCGGTACATCTCGGACCGCTTCCTGCCGGACAAGGCGATCGACCTGATCGACGAGGCCGGCTCCCGGATGCGTATCCGCCGGATGACCGCGCCGCCGGACCTGCGCGAGTTCGACGAGAAGATCGCCGCCGTCCGCCGGGACAAGGAGTCCGCGATCGACTCGCAGGACTTCGAGAAGGCCGCCTCCCTGCGCGACAAGGAGAAGCAGCTCCTGGCCGCCAAGGCCAAGCGGGAGAAGGAGTGGAAGGCCGGCGACATGGACGTCGTCGCCGAGGTCGACGGCGAGCTGATCGCCGAGGTCCTCGCCACGGCCACCGGCATCCCGGTCTTCAAGCTGACCGAGGAGGAGTCCAGCCGCCTGCTCCGCATGGAGGAGGAGCTGCACAAGCGGGTCATCGGCCAGGACGACGCCGTCAAGGCGCTCTCGAAGGCGATCCGCCGTACTCGCGCGGGTCTGAAGGACCCGAAGCGTCCGGGTGGCTCGTTCATCTTCGCCGGTCCGTCCGGTGTCGGTAAGACCGAGCTGTCCAAGGCGCTCGCCGAGTTCCTCTTCGGCGACGAGGACGCGCTGATCTCCCTCGACATGTCGGAGTTCAGCGAGAAGCACACGGTGTCGCGGCTCTTCGGTTCGCCCCCCGGCTACGTGGGCTACGAAGAGGGCGGCCAGCTGACCGAGAAGGTCCGCCGCAAGCCGTTCTCCGTCGTCCTCTTCGACGAGGTCGAGAAGGCCCACCCGGACATCTTCAACTCGCTGCTGCAGATCCTGGAGGACGGTCGTCTGACCGACTCCCAGGGCCGGGTCGTGGACTTCAAGAACACGGTCATCATCATGACGACCAACCTCGGCACCCGGGACATCTCCAAGGGCTTCAACCTGGGCTTCGCGGCCACGGGCGACACGAAGTCCAACTACGAGCGCATGAAGAACAAGGTGTCGGACGAGCTCAAGCAGCACTTCCGCCCCGAGTTCCTGAACCGCGTCGACGACGTGGTCGTCTTCCCGCAGCTGACCCCGGCCGACATCCTGCGGATCGTCGACCTGATGATCAGCAAGGTGGACGAGCGCCTGAAGGACCGGGACATGGGCATCGAGCTCTCCCAGGCCGCCAAGGAGCTGCTGTCCAAGAAGGGTTACGACCCCGTGATGGGCGCCCGGCCGCTGCGCCGCACGATCCAGCGCGAGATCGAGGACTCGCTCTCGGAGAAGATCCTCTTCGGCGAGCTGCGCCCCGGTCACATCGTGGTCGTGGACACCGAGGGCGAGGGCGAGACCCAGACCTTCACCTTCCGGGGTGAGGAGAAGTCGGCGCTGCCCGACGTCCCGCCGATCGAGCAGGCGGCCGGCGGTGCCGGGCCGAACCTGAGCAAGGACGCCTGACCCCCCGCGGGTCGAGCCGACGAAAGGGGCCGGTGCTTTCGAGCACCGGCCCCTTTCGTATGCGCTGCGCCGCGAAGATCCGCGGTTACGACAACTGGCCGTCGTAGTCGGGCAGCTTGAACGTCTTCTCGGCGTGGCCGCCCGACAGGTCGGTGGCGCTGTTGCCGATGTTCGCGATGATCGTGTAGCCCTTGTTCTCGATCGCGACGCGCTGGGCGGTCTTGTACGCGCCGACGTCCTTGAAGAGGTCGAAGAAGCCGCGGACATAGAGACCGGAGACGTCATAGCCGTCGTATTCGAGGTTGAACTCGGTGGGCGCGGCGATGATGCCCGGGCGGGCGGTGACGAAGAAGAGGGAGACGCCGTGCTCCTGGGCGTACTTCGCGACGTTCAGGACCGGCTTGTTGGCCGGCTGCGGGTAGCTGAAACCGAAGTCGGTCTCCAGCGTGGTGTTGTCGATGTCGAAGACGATCGCCTGCTTCTCGCCGGGCTTGGCGTCGTCGATACGGTCCTTCAGATACGGCAGGGCCTGGCCCATCACGCTCTGGCAGTCCTGCTGCCAGGTCGCGTAGTCGACCTTGGTGGCGGTCGCGGCGTCGGCCGGGGTGGCCATGGCCGCCAGCGCGGCCGCCGAGACGGCGGTCACGGTGATACGGCGAGCCCAGGGGCGTCTGGTCATCGGTGGGGGTCCTCTCACGTCCGTACAGGCCTGTCAGGGGCATGATCTTGGGTGAGGATGGCGCGAGGGGAACCGTAAGGTTACCGGGGGGTAGGCGTACAGAGATCTGCGTCACACCGTGCTGTGAATTCTGGGCGCGCCCCAACCCGAACTCGCCGTCTAGCGCCGCGACTTCCACGGCGCGCCCCCCATCTGCTCCAGGATCTGGACCTGTCTGCCTCGCAGTTGGTCGAGCCCGCGCACCGGCGCGGGCCCGGCCGGGAAGTAGACACACCTCAAGTCGGGCAGATCCAGGAGCGGTTCGAGGTCGAGGCGCTGCCTGACGTCCTCGCCGCCGAGGATGTGCAACTCGACCAGCCGGGGAAACAGCGTGGGGATCCGTTCCATGGCCAGGGGTTCGGGGCGGTCGTCCGCGAGGGCCAGAAGATGCACGGAGGGCAGGGCGAAGGAGCGCGGACACAGCCCGAGCGAGGCGCCGTTCAGGCTGAGACGGCCCAGCGCGGGCAGCGAGACCAGATCCGCCCAGTCGGCCGCCGACGAGGGGCTGCTGCGGGCGTTGAGGCTCAGCTCGACCAGCCGGGTGAGACGCCCGAGGCCCGCCAGTCCGTCCTCCGGGGCGGTGCCGGCGTCCAGGACGAGCCGGCTCAAGGGAGCGCGCTGCGAGAGCAGGTCCAGGTTCCAGGTGTCGGTCGGCGCGAGTTCGAGCACGAGATCCGTCAGCCGGTCGAGCGTCGCCAGGGCCCGCAGCTCCGGGCCGGAGCCCAGCCTGCGCAGATGCAGCGTCCGCAGGCCGAGTCCGGCCAGGGGGGCCAGGTCCTTGAGGCTGGGGCAGTCGGTGATGTCGAGCTCGGTCAGCGACGGCGCGTTCTTGAGGAAGGAGAGGTCGTCGAGTCCCAGATAGCCCCTGATGGCCAGCCTGTCCGGCGGGAAGTCGGCGACGTACGACCTCAGCTCGCCCACCCCCACGCCCCGGCCGACGAACTCCACCATGGGACGCCCGCCCAGTGCGCGCAGCGCCCGCAGCCGGGCCGTGTTGGTGACGGGGAACACGACCGCCGTCGGATCGACATGAGCGAGCACTTCCAGGGCGTAGCGCTCGGTGTCGAACTGGTCCCATGCCCACAACAGGCGCGACATCACCAGCGACGAGACGTTCTTGGCGAATCGCGCCAGATACGGGATCGCCGCGTCCGACCGCACGCGCGTGGCCGTCATCAGCACCATCACCGCGTCCCCTTGCTCCAGTTCCTCCGGATCCGGCAGCAGGTCGAGCACGAGCGGACCCACGGCCGCCAGCTGCTCCGCCGCCGTGACGCTCGCCGGGGGAATCAGCGTTCCCGCCCGCTTCTCCACGGCGGCCCGGACCCCGGGATCCAGCTCCGCCGCATGTTCCAGACAGGCGGCGGCCAGCAGGAAGACCCGGTCGCGCTCCCGTCCTTCGAGCGACGCGTCGCCCTTCTCCAGCAGCCCGGTCAGGATCTCGGCCCGCTCCCGGGGGCGGGCGTGGGCCACCGCCATCCGGATCACGTCCTCCCACTGGTCGTCGGCCGCGTGCTCGACGAGCAGGCCGATGTCCCAGACCTCCACCGCGGCGCGCGCCCCCAGATAGTCCTGGAAGGTGCGGTGGATGAAGTCCAGCGTGTCCGGGGCGGGTTCACGGAGCAGCCCGCTGCGGTTGAGGAGGTGGCGGTAGACGACGGGCGCCTCACCGAGCGCGGCGGCGGCCGGTACGGCGGGCAGTGCCTCGGCGATGATCTGCTCGGCGCGCTCCCGGTCCAGCTCCGTACGGCCGTTGCGGATCAGCCAGTAGGCGAGCCGCTGCAGGAGCTGTGTCTGCGG
Organism: Streptomyces sp. NPDC025638; assembly: GCF_055558775.1. NCBI lineage: Bacteria > Bacillati > Actinomycetota > Actinomycetes > Kitasatosporales > Streptomycetaceae > Streptomyces > Streptomyces sp. NPDC025638. The sequence goes on from NZ_JBVHLX010000019.1 coordinate 123,747, forward strand.
CTCCTGCTGCAGCTCCACGACGGCCGACACGTCCCGCTCCCGGTCCCGGCGGGTGAGCAGCATGGTGAGCGCGGCCTCGTACAACTCCTTGCGGCCGTGCGGGAGATAGCCGCGACGGTCGCGGTGCAGGGCGCAGATCAGACCGCACATCAGGGGGTTGGTGGCGAGGCGGCCCAGGTCGGCCTTGCCGCGGATGGCGGCGAGCAGCTGGCTCTGGTACGTCCGCAGGTCGGCGTCCTCGTCCTCGTTCCCGCCGCGGGCCGCCGTGTGCCAGCGGCGGACGAAGGACGCCACGTCCGCCGGGCTCATCGCGGAGAGCGTGAGCTCGGTGAACTCGTCGTCGGCCAGCCAGTCGTCCTGTACGGCGCTCGGGCGCGAGGTCACCAGCCAACGGTTGCCGGGGTAGGCCGCGACCAGCTCGCCGAGCCAGACGCGGGCGCGCTCGCGCTCGGTCTCGGGGACCTCGTCGATGCCGTCGACCAGGACCAGGCCCCGGCCGCGGTCGAGCACGCGGTCCGCCCAGCCCTCCGGCTGGGCCCCGGCCAGGGGACAGCCGGAGGCCTTCAGGAAGCCGTCCGGGGAGGGGAGCCGCTCTCCGTGCCGGGTGAGCGAGCGCAGCGGGAGGACCAGCGGAACGCGGCCGTACAGATAGGCCATCGGGCCCTCGGGTTCGCCGCGGGTGGCCGAGACGGCCAGCCACTGCACGAGGGTGGTCTTGCCGGAGCCGGCGACGCCGCGCAGCAGGACGCGATCGTGTTCGGCCAGGATCTGGTCGGCGGGGCGGGACTCCAGGGTCCGCAGCTCCGCCCGGAGCTCGGCGAGCACGGCGTCGGCCGTCGTGCCGTCGCCGCCCGGTAAGGCCTCCCGCGAAAGACCCGTGGCGAAGTCCGCGAGACGGGCCTTCTCCCCGGTGGCCTCCAGGCTCAGATACGCCACGTCCAAGGGCCACTTGGCGGGTGAGTTCACCAGATCGATGCCGTAGATCGTCAGCTGCCCGTGCTTCTTGGCCACATACGCCAGATACCGCCGCTCGAACGTCGCGTCCCGGGCGAACGGTCGCGGGCTGCGGATGATCAGCTCGTCCAGCTTGGCGATGAGTTCCGCCTGGGCCCGGCTCTGCTCGATCAGCGTGTGGGCGACAAAGGTGGAGCGCCGGGTGAAGAAGTCGATGATGTGCAGACAGGCCCACTCGGTGACCGAGTCGAGGAAGAAGGACGCGTCGGCCGTCAGGTCCCTGGTCGGTGCCCGGTGGTGCAGCTTGCGTGCCAGCTCCCGGTAGCCGAGCTGCACCGCCTGCACGTCGTCCATGTCGAGCTCGCCCAGCGCGAGGAGCTTGCCGGTGAGGGCGTGGGTGACCGCTTCTTCCTCGTCCGCCGGGAACGGCCGCTCCCCGGGCGAGTCCACGGCCTCCTTGACCAGACGGGTCGCGAGTTTTCGTACGTCCTTGTCGGTCAGGGTCCGCTTCTCGCCCCGGAAGGAGACGAGGGCCGACAGCCGCACCGGTTTGTCGACCAGCCCCGCCCCCGGCCCGTCCTGCACGAAGAGCTTCTTCACCAGCGGGCCGACCAGACCCGACGCGAGCCTGGTGCCGAGCACTGCCGGATCCATCCCCGCCCACCCCCGTAGTCGCGCGAACGCCGGCCAGCGTAGCGCCGGTCACATTCCGGTGTCCGTCGATCTTGGAAGCCGGTGACATGCCGCACAGGCGATATGTCCGTTACTAGAGGAGATAGTGGGACTTCAATGCAGGCCAAAAGGGATGTTTGCTACCCAATCCTCCGTGAATGGGCGACGTCGGAGGGGTGATGCCCGAAAAACTCCTGTCTGTCAAGAGTCTTCGGATTATGCGGCTGAGTACTAGCTTTCGCCGTAGACGGGGGGGTTTGAGACCAGGCGGGACGGCGGGTTACCAAGAGATGCCCCATCCGGCGGACGGTTGTGCGCCGGGTGGTTCCAAGTCCCCGACTCCACGAGGTCCAGATGTTCAAGCGCGTTACGTCCCGTTCCACCCGCACGTCCAACCTCCGTACCCGGGTGGCCGTCCTGGCCGCCGGCCTGGGTGCCACGGCCGTCGTGGGAACCGGGGTCGCAAGCGCCGCCACCGCGTCCGCCACCTCCTGGGTCGACCCGGTGCAGAAGTACACGCTCTCGGCCAGCTTCATGCAGGACGGCAGCCACTGGGCGCACAAGCACAGCGGGCAGGACTTCGCCGTGCCGACGGGCACGGAAGTCGTCGCCGCGCACGGCGGCACGGTCGTCAAGGCCGGTGGCAACGGCGCCGGTGACGGTCCCGCGTACGGCAACGCCGTCGTCATCAAGCACGGCAACGGGACGTACTCGCAGTACGCCCACCTGTCCCGGATCGACGTCAAGATCGGGCAGGTCGTCAAGACCGGCCAGCACATAGCCCTGTCCGGCAGCACCGGCAACTCCACCGGTCCGCACCTGCACTTCGAGATCCGTACGACCCCGAACTACGGCTCCGCGGTCGACCCGGTCGCCTTCCTGCACGCCAAGGGCGTCAAGGTCTGACCTGATCCTCCCGGCAGGCGCCCCGGTGCGCCTGCGTGACGAGGTCCACGGCGACTTCGAGAACGGCCTCGCGCCGCTTCTCGGGGTCGCCTTCCAGGTCCTGCATCACGAACATCCCGGCGTGCAGCGTGAACAGCGCGCTGACGCAGCGGACCTGCTCGACGAGGGGTGCCGCGGGGTCGATCATGATGTCCCGCAGACTGTGCATCCGGTCCTTGAAGGTTTCGCCGATGCGCAGTTCGCGGACCGTCGCCTGGTTCTCCTGCATGAAGCGGAAGAGCGGTTCCGCGCCGACCAGGGCCTGGCTGTAGCGCCGTACGATCTCCTGCTTGGTCTCCAAGGTGTGGGGCTGCCGGCTGCCCCACTCGATCAGGTCCTCCATCGGCTGCGTCAGACCCTCGAAGAGGCTGACGATGATCTCTTCCTTCGTCTTGAAGTGGTAGTAGAGCGCCGCCTTGGTCACGTCGAGGTGCTCGGCGATCTCTCGCAATGACGTCTTCTCGTAGCCCTGCTCGGCGAAGAGTTCGAGCGCGACGTCCTGGATGCGCTGGCGGGTGTTGCCGCGGCGCTGCTGCTTGGTGCCGTCCATGGTGACGCCCATCCTCGTACTCCTCGCGCTCCCGCGGAAACTTACTTGCCGCCCGACTAGGGAACTTACTTGACGCCCGGCTAGTTGCGACGCTAACTTCCCAGTGTAGACAACTAGCCGGGCGGCAAGTAAGTACCAGTCGCTGGGGGAGTGGGAAAGATGGCGGACACACAAGCGGCTTCGGTGAGCCAGGAGTCACCCGAAGGGGTCTCCGACGAGCAGCCGGGGAGGCCGGGCAAGAAGCAGCGGAGCGTGCGGGTCGTCCTGCTCGCGCTGATGATCGCGATGATGCTCGCGATGCTCGACAACATGATCGTGGGCACGGCGATGCCGACCATCGTCGGTGAGCTGGGCGGCCTGCAGCACCTGTCCTGGGTGGTGACCGGTTACACACTGGCCACCGCGGCGTCCACCCCGATCTGGGGCAAGCTCGGCGACATGTACGGGCGCAAGGGCGCCTTCATGACCTCGATCGTGATCTTCCTGATCGGTTCCGCGCTGAGCGGCATGGCCCAGAACATGGGCGAGCTGATCGGGTTCCGGGCCGTCCAGGGTCTTGGCGCCGGCGGTCTGATGGTCGGCGTCATGGCGATCATCGGCGACCTCGTCCCGCCGCGGGAGCGCGGCAAGTACCAGGGCATGATGGCCGGCGTCATGGCGCTCGCGATGATCGGCGGCCCGCTGGTCGGCGGCACCATCACCGACAACTGGGGCTGGCGCTGGTCCTTCTACATCAACCTGCCGCTCGGCGCCGTCGCGCTGCTGCTGATCAGCGCCGTGCTGCACCTGCCGAAGAAGCGCACCAAGACGCGGATCGACTACCTGGGCGCCGCGCTGCTGACCGTCGGCATCACCTCGATCGTGCTCGTGACCACCTGGGGTGGCACCGAGTACGCCTGGACGTCCGCGCGGATCATGGAACTGATCGCCATCGGCGTCGTCGCCCTGGTCGGCTTCGTGTTCTGGCAGACCAAGGCCGCCGAGCCGGTCCTGCCGCTGCACATCTTCCGCAGCCGCAACTTCACGCTGATGTCGGTCATCGGCTTCATCACCGGCTTCGTGATGTTCGGCGCCACACTGTTCCTGCCGCTGTACCAGCAGTCGGTGCAGGGTGCCTCCGCCACCAACTCCGGTCTGCTGCTCCTGCCGATGCTCGGCGCGATGCTCGTGACTTCGATGGTGGCCGGGCGGGTCACCACCAACAGCGGCCGCTACAAGGTCTTCCCGATCGTCGGCGCCGTCCTGATGGTCACGGGCCTGTACCTGCTGTCGCTGATGGACACCGGCACCTCCCGGTTCACCTCGGGCGTGTACATGGCCGTCCTCGGTCTCGGCATGGGCTGCCTGATGCAGATCACCATGCTGGTCGCGCAGAACAGCGTGGAGATGAAGGACATGGGCGTCGCGTCCTCGTCGACCACCCTGTTCCGTACGCTCGGCTCCTCCTTCGGTGTCGCCATCATGGGCGCGCTGTTCAACCAGCGGGTCCAGGACGTCATGGCCGAGCGGGGCGGGGCGCTGGCCGCCAAGATGACCGAGAAGTCCGCACAGCTCGATGCGGCCAGCCTGGCCAAGCTGCCCGCGCCGGTGCGGGAGGCGTACCAGCACGCGGTGTCCGCCGGTACGCACTCGGCGTTCCTGCTCGGCGCGGTGATCGCGGTGATCGTGCTGGCCGCGGCGCTGTTCGTGAAGGAGGTCCCGCTCAAGAGCGGGCCCCAGAAGGCGGAGACCGCGGCCGACAGCGGTGACGCGGCGCCGGCCCCGGTGATCGAGGCCGTCTGAGCCGCCCCTGAACGAAGGCCCCCGGACGGTGTCCGCCCCGGGGGCCTTCTTCGTGCCCGGGACCCGATGTCAGTGCCGCGTGCCACCATCGCCGTATGGACAAGATGCGCCAGTTGCGCCTGGCGAAGGACGCCATGGACCGCGACTGGGCCGACCCGGAGCTGGACCTGGACGCGGTGGCGGCCCACGCCGGGTACTCGCGCTATCACTTCATCCGCGCCTTCAAGGAGACGTACGGCGAGACGCCCGGCCAGTATCTGACGCACCGTCGCATCGAGCGGGCCCAGGACCTGCTGCGCACCGCCAATCTCTCGGTGACCGAGATCTGCCATCTGGTCGGCTTCAGCAGCCTGGGCACGTTCTCGACGCGGTTCAAGGCGTGGACCGGGCTGACTCCCAGCGAGTACCGGGTCAAGCACGTGGGCCGCGGGGCCGCGCTCATACCGGGCTGCTACGCCATGCTCTGGGCGGGCGGGTTCAGAAGCGGCCCCGGCAGCACCCGGAGCAATTCTGGAGAAGCGGGCTGAGATCCCGGCTGCCTACGGTGGCGGGGCAAGCAGCCGATCCCCGCGGACAGGAGCACGCCATGATCAAGGGACTCAGGATTTCCACCGTCTGGGTACTCGACCAGGACCGGGCCAAGGAGTTCTACACCGAGAAGCTGGGCCTTGAGGTCCGTACGGACATGTCGATGGGCGAGGGTGGGATGCGCTGGCTCACCGTCGGCTCCCCGGACCAGCCCGACGTCGAGCTCACGCTGATGGTGCCCGGGCCGCCGGCGATGGACCCCGAGTCCGCCGAGATGGTCAAGAAGCTCGTCGCCAAGGGGGCGCTGGGCGCGGGTGTACTGACCACCGACGACATCCACGGCGACTACAAGCGGCTCAAGGACCGCGGCGTGGAGTTCCTCCAGGAGCCGCAGGAGCGCCCCTACGGCACGGAGGCCCTCTTCCGCGACGACTCAGGCAACTGGTTCTCCTTCACCCAGCCCCGCGAGGGTGGCCTCGACATGGACAAGGACTGGGCCTGCTGAGCCGTTGTGGCTTGCGGCGCGGGCGATTTTTCTCGGCACGGGCCGTCGTGGGCTGTCCGCGACGCCGGGTGAGACGGCGTCGATCCGCGGCGGCGCCCAGCCTCCAGCGGTCCGTCGCCAGTGCGCGCCGGGGATCGCGTGGGGTCTGCTGAGCCCGTCCCCTCGGCGACCCGGTGGCCCGGCGCCGCGGCAGCGGATCGGTGCTACGGCAGTATCGGATAGCTGCCCGTGTTCGTCGGGGCGTGTTCCGGGAGCCACAGGACTGCTACCGCGCCCTCGGCCGGTACGTGGGGCGGTGCGCCCGCGGGGCGTACGTTACGGAACGTCAGGCGGGCGCCGAGGACCCGGGCCTGGCCCGCGGCGATGGTCAGGCCCAGGCCGTGGCCCTGCCCGGCGCGGTCCTTGCTGCCGGTGCGAAAGCGGCTCGGGCCCTCGGCGAGGAGTTCCTCGGGGAAGCCGGGGCCGTGGTCGCGGACCCGGATGACCCGGCCCTCCACGATGACCTCGATGGGCGGCTTGCCGTGCCGGGCGGCGTTGGCGAGCAGGTTGAACAGCACCCGCTCCAGACGACGTGGGTCGGTCGTGACCTCCGACTCGTGCACCACGTGTACGGCGATCGCCGGGTCCTTGGCGGCCACGCGGCGACTGACGAACTCGCCCAGCATGATGTCCTGCAGCTCGGCTCGCTCGGAGGCGCCGTCGAGGCGGGCCACCTCCAGCACGTCCTCGACGAGCGTGCGCATCGCCTTGGCCCGGTCCAGCACGAGCTCGGTCGGCCGCCCCGGCGGCAGCAGCTCGGCGGCCGTCAGCAGCCCGGTCACCGGCGTGCGCAGCTCGTGCGCGATGTCGGCGGTGACCCGGCGCTCGGCCTCCAGCCGCTGCTGCAGCGCGTCCGCCATGGCGTCCACCGCCCGGGCGAGGTCGTCGGTCTCGTCCCGTACGACACCGCCGATGGCGTCCCGCACCCGGACGTCCGGCTCGCCCTTGGCGACCTGGTTCGCGGCGGACGCCGCCTTGCGCAGCCGGCCCGACAGCTGCCCGCCGATGAGCACACCGAGCGCGCTGCCGCCGAGCACGACCGCGATGGAGCCGATGACCAGGGCCTGGTCGAGGTCTTTCATCACGTTCGTGCTGCGGTCGGTGAAGCGGGTGTGCAGCGACAGAATGTGCCCGCCCTTCACCGGGACCGCCGCCCAGATGTCCGGCACGCCGCCGTGGTCGGTGACGTAGGTGGCCCGGCGGCCCTCCTCGGCCTTCTCCCGCAGCGCGGGCGGCAGCCCGGGGTCGTCGACGTCGATGCTGGGGAAGTTCGGCCGCCCGAACAGGTCGTAGTTGCGCTGGGCGATCTGCAGCCGCTCGTCGGCGAGGTCGCGCGCGTTGTCCAGCATCGACACCCGCGCGGCGTTGTGCACGACCAGGCTCAGCGCGATCGCCACCAGCGCGCCGACCAGCGCGATGGCCGCGCTCAGCTTCCATCTGAGTCCCGTACGGATGCCGGCGCGCCGCATGTGCCGCCCCATCGGCCGCCGCTTGCTCCCCCGCATGCCCGCCCCGCTCAGGCCTTCAGCTTGTAGCCGAAGCCACGGACCGTCTCGATGCGGTCCTGGCCGATCTTCGTGCGCAGCCGCTGCACATGGACGTCGACGACCCGGGTGTCCCCGCCCCAGCCGTAGTCCCACACGCGTTCGAGCAGCTTGTCGCGCGAGAGCACCGTGCCCGGCGACGAGGAGAACTCCAGCAGCAGCCGCATCTCGGTGGGCGTCAGGGCCACCGGCTGTCCGGCCCGGCGCACCTCCATGCCCTCGGTGTCGATCTCCAGCTCGCCGAACGTCAGCACGCCGCCGTCCATCGCGGAGGGGCCGGGGTCCGCATGGACGCCCCCGCCCGCGTGGCCGAAGCGGCGCAGCACCGCGCGGATCCGGGCGACCAGGACGGCGCCGTCGAAGGGCTTGGTCACATAGTCGTCGGCGCCCGCCTCCAGACCGAGGACGACGTCGATGGAGTCGGCCCGCGCCGACAGCATGATCACCGGCACCGTCGACTCGTCCCGGATGCGCCGGCACAGGCTCACCCCGTCCAGGCCCGGGACCATGACGTCCAGCAGCGCGATGTCGGGGCGGTTCGCCCGGAACGCCTCCAGGCCGGACAGCCCGTCGGGCATCGCGGTGACCGCGAAGCCGTCCCGCTCCAGGGCGAGCTGGGTGGCCTCGCGGATGACGTCGTCGTCCTCGACGAACAGGACATGGGTCTGGTCTGCCATCCCGCTGCTCTCAGTCCTCGTGATTCTCGTGCCGTGTGGTTCTCGTGCCGTGCGGTTCTCGTGCCGTCATTGACTTGACGCACGGATCGTGTGTCGGGTTCACATCAGCCGGACGGCACCGGCGACGGATCGCCACCGACCGCATTGCTGTAGTCGGTGTGGTGGTAGTCCTCCTGGACGAAGCGCCCCGCGGTCCAGCTGTACGTGTACACGTTCTCCCCGGACGGACTCGACACCGGGTCGCCCTTGTCGTACACCTGCTTGGTCACCATCAGGTCGCCGCGGTCTATCTCCGCGTAGACCGGGGACTCCTCGGCCTTGAACACATTCTCGTACGCGCCGCCCTCCGCGCGGTACACATACGACCCGACACCCACCGCGTCCGCGCAGGTCAGCACGTTGACCACGATGTCCTCCACCGGGCCGCCGGTCAGATCGCCGTACGACACGTCGACCGGGTACTCGTCGCCGGCGCACGGCTTCAGATACCGCTTGACCGCGGTCGAGACCCGCGGGTCGCTCCTGACCAGCGCGACCGCGTCCACCTGCTGGTACGTGTCTGAGGGGTTGGGGGCGGGGGAGGCCACCGCCCCCGCCACCGAGTCGGAGTGTGCCGGGCCCTCGTCACGGGCACCGGTGCCGCCTGTGGCACAGGCGGCGACGAAAAGGCCGAGGGCGGCGATCACGGCCACCGCCGTGATCGCCGCCTGGTAGACCCCGCGAGCCGCTGTGGGCTCTTCGTCGGTCAGGCCGCGCACCGCTCCCGCTCCTCACGCTCCAGCGCGCGTGCGTCCAGATCGCGGGCCTCCAGCTCCTCGCGGAGCCGGGCGAGCGCCCGGTGCAGCGTGCTCTTGACCGTTCCGGCCGACATGCCGAGGGCGGCGGCCGTCTCCTCCGTGGACATCTGCTCCCAGTGTCGCAGCACGACGACACTGCGCTGCTTCGGAGCGAGCACCTTCATGATGTCCATGAGGAGCGCGCGGTCCGCGTGCTGCTCGGTGGCGTCGTCCACACAGGCGTCCGGCAGCTGCTCGGTGGGGACCTCCTCCAGTTTCCGGGCCCGCCACCACTCGGTACGCGTGTTGATCATCACCCGGCGCAGATAGGCGTCCGCGAGCCGCTTGTCCGCGATGCCCTCCCAGCGGCCGTACGTCCGCACCAGCGCCGTCTGGAGCAGGTCCTGCGCGTCGACCGGGTCCGGGACCAGACGGCGTGCACTGCGCAGCAGCGCGTCCTGCCGAGTGCGGACGTACTCCTCGAATTCGAGCACCTCGCCCTGCGCCATGATCAACCGCCTCCGTTCCCCGTTTTTCTCCGGCCCCGTGCCTCTGTCGCTGTGCTCCGGTTGGTCGTGCCGGGCACAGGAATGAAGTTACGGAGCTGTTGTCACGGCGCTGTCCGAAGCAGCCTGCGGGTAGCACTCGGCTGTCCGTCGGTTGTGTAACGGAAATGAGTTCGGGGTAAGGGGGGCGCTCGAATTGCCTTTGTATGGGGTGATTTGGTGGGTGGGGTGGCTGTGAAACAGCCCCCTGGCTCTGTGACTTGTCTGTGCGTCAGCTCAGCGGCAGCCGATACAGACCGCCCGGCAGCGGCTCCACCAGACCGTCCGCGACGAGCCCGTCCAGCGCCCGGGCGCGCTGCACCGGCTCGTGCCACACCCGGTCCAGAGCCGGCTGCGGCACGGGGACGTGCGCCTCGCGCAGTACGGCGAGGAGCTTGCCGCGGACCTGACGGTCCGTACCGGCGTACGTCTGGCCGCGCCGCGGCGGGCCCTCGTGCTCCGGCTTGCCCGCCAGCCGCCAGGCGCACTGGGCGGCGATCGGGCAGCGCGGGCAGCTCTCGTTCTTCGCCGTGCACACCAGCGCGCCCAGCTCCATGGAGGCGGCGGCCCAGCGCGCGGCGGTGCCCTCGTCCTCGGGCAGCAGCTCACGGGCGAGCCTGCGCTCCGCGGCGGTGGTGGCGTTCGGCGGGTACTGCACACCGGTGACCGCGCGGGCGAAGACCCGGCGGACGTTGGTATCCAGCACGGCGTGCCGCTGCCCGTAGGCGAAGGAGGCCACCGCCGCGGCCGTGTACTCGCCGATGCCGGGCAGCGCGAGCAGCTGTGCGTGGTCCGTCGGTACGTCGCCGCCGTGCCGTTCCGTTATGGCGACCGCGGCGCCGTGCAGACGCAGCGCTCGGCGCGGGTAGCCGAGCCGGCCCCAGGCGCGGACGGCCTCACCGGGCGCTTCCTCGGCCAGGTCCGCGGGGCGGGGCCAGCGGGCCAGCCACTGCTCGTAGACGGGCAGGACCCGGCTGACCGGGGTCTGCTGGAGCATGAACTCGCTGACCATCACGCCCCACGGGCCCGCCGCCGGGCGGCGCCAGGGGAGGTCGCGGGCGTGGGTGTCGAACCAGGCGATCACGGGGGCGTGGAGCATCTCAGTCATGGCCCTTCCGATCCTGCCACGCGTTGGCCGGACACGGTTCGTGGCGGCGCCGGGGCGGGGCGTGCGGAGCGTGAAGCGAAGCCACTTCGTGGGAAGTTGCCGGGATGATGATCCGGAAAAGTTGGTTCCGGGCGGCGGGTGGCGCGAGCAAGCGGGCGGATCTCTCGTAAAGTTTGCGCCGTGGGATCTCTGCGCAATCCGGTCGGGCCGCTTCCCTCCTCCATCTACTGGCGACGGAGGGTCGTCATGCTGTCGGTGGTCGCCGTCCTGGCGCTGCTGATCGCCTGGATCGCCACGGCGGGTGGCGGGGGCGGCAAGAAGAACACCGGCACGCCCGACGGCAAGAATCCCGCGTCCACGATCACGGCGGGTCCGTCCGGGAGCGGGCCGGCGTACAGCCAACACCCCGGCGGACGTGACGAGTCGGGGGGCGGGGGCACCGGCGGGAGCGACACCGGGTCCGGCGACGGCGGGTCCGGTGACGGCGGGTCGGGCGACGGCGGTGGCTCCGGCTCGACGGACGGCAGCGGTTCGGGCGACGGCTCCGGATCGGGATCGGGTTCCGGCTCCTCCGACGGCAGCGTCAATGCGGCGGCCACGCTGCCCGCCTCCTCGGGGCTGCCCAACTGCTCCTCCGGAGCGGTCACGTTGAGCCTGCGCAGCCGGCACAACTCGTACTCGCCGGATCTGACACCGACCTTCGAACTCACCGCGAAGAACTCGTCGTCCGGCGACTGCAAGGTGGATCTCGGTCCGAAGAGCGCGGTGTTGACGATCACGCAGGCCCACGGCAGCGACTCGTACTGGTCGTCGGCCGACTGCCCGAAAGGCGCCGGAAGCCTGGTCTACCGGGTGCCGGCGGGCAGCAGCATCACCTACACGGTGAAGTGGGACCGCAAGCCGAGCGCTCCGCAGTGCGCCACGCCTCCGGCGGGGTCGGCGGCGGCGGGTACGTATCTGCTGGAGGCGAAGGCCTCGGGGTACAGCATCGCGCCGACGTCGTTCGTGCTGTCGGCGGACTAGGGCCTGCCTTGGCGGACTAGTCCCTGCCTTGGCGGACCAGTTCCTGCCTCGGCTCAGACGTACCGCTCCAGGATCGACGACTCCGCCAGCCGCGACAGACCCTCGCGCACGCTGCGTGCCCGGGCCTCGCCCACGCCGTCCACGGTCTGGAGGTCGTCCACGCTCGCCGCGAGGAGCTTCTGCAGGCCGCCGAAGTGCTCCACGAGACGGTCGATGATCGCGCCCGGCAGCCTCGGCACCTTGGCCAGGAGGCGGAAGCCCCGCGGGGACACCGCCGAGTCGAGGGCCTCGGGGGAGCCGGTGTAGCCGAGGGCACGGGCCACCGTGGGCAGTTCGAGGAGCTCGGCGTGGCTGAGGGCGTCGAGCTCGGACAGGGCCTCGTCGACCGTGCGGGAACGCTTGGCGGTCGGCTCGGGCACATAGTCCCGGACCACCAGCTCGCGCTCCGGCTCCACACCCGCGATCAGCTCGTCCAGCTGGAGCGCCAGGAGCCGCCCGTCCGTGCCCAGCTCGACCACGTATTCGGCGATCTCGGTGGCGATACGGCGCACCATCTCCAGGCGCTGTGCGACGGCGGACACATCGCGGACCGTCACCAGGTCCTCGATCTCCAGCGCAGACAGCGTGCCCGCGACCTCGTCCAGGCGGAGCTTGTAGCGCTCCAGCGTGGCCAGGGCCTGGTTGGCGCGGGACAGGATCGCCGCCGAGTCCTCCAGCACCCTGCGCTGCCCGTCGACGTACAGGGCGATCAGGCGCATCGACTGGGAGACGGAGACCACGGGGAAGCCGACCTGCTTGGAGACACGGTCCGCCGTGCGGTGCCGGGTGCCCGTCTCCTCCGTGGGGATCGTGGGGTCCGGGACCAGCTGGACACCCGCTCGCAGGATCTTCGAGAGGTCCGAGGAGACCACGATGCCGCCGTCGAGCTTGCACAGCTCGCGCAGTCGCGTCGCCGTGAACTCCACGTCCAGGACGAAACCGCCGGTGCACATCGCCTCGACGGTCTTGTCGGAGCCGAGCACGATGAGTCCGCCCGTGTTGCCCCTCAGTACGCGTTCGAGCCCGTCACGCAGGGCCGTACCGGGTGCCACGGCACTCAGCGAGGCGCGCATCAGGCCATCGGAACCGGCACTCCCACCGGACTTTCCGGGAGCTGCTGCCCGGTCGTTGGCTGCCACTGCACTCCTCCGGTCGCAGGTTCTGGGCGCTGCCGTTCGCGCACTCGGTTCGCACGGACGGGCGAGACCAGGGCAAAGTCTACCGGCGGTCCTCCGCCTCCCGTGGGGCCTCTCGGCGACGGGAGCGGGGAATGACTCTGAGCGCGTCCCCTATGTCGGCGACTTCCAGGACCTTCATACCCGGAGGGATCTTGCCCGGATCGCCCGGCACGAGCGCGTGCGTGAAGCCCAGACGGTGGGCCTCCGAGAGCCTGCGCTGCACGCCCGTGACCCGTCTGACCTCGCCCGCGAGACCGACCTCGCCGATGGCGACGAGGTTCTTCGGCAGCGGGGTGTCGCCGGCCGCGGAGGCCAGGGCCAGGGCGATGGCGAGGTCCGCGGCAGGCTCCGAGAGCTTCACCCCGCCCACCGTCGCCGAGTAGATGTCCCGCTTGCCGAGCGCGCTGATCCTGCCCCGCTGCTCCAGCACGGCGAGCATCATCGAGACGCGGGAGGTCTCCAGGCCGGAGGTGGTACGGCGGGGGGAGGGGATCTGGGAGTCGACGGTCAGCGCCTGGACCTCCGCCACCAGCGGGCGGCGGCCCTCCAGGGTCACCGTGAGGCAGGTGCCGGGGACGGGTTCGGCACGGCGGGTGAGGAAGAGTCCACTCGGGTCGGCGAGGCCGGTGATGCCCTCGTCGTGCAGTTCGAAGCAGCCGACCTCGTCCGTGGCGCCGTACCGGTTCTTGACGCCCCGCACGAGCCGGAGGCGCGCGTGGCGGTCGCCCTCGAAGTGCAGCACGACGTCCACGAGGTGTTCGAGCAGGCGGGGTCCGGCGATGGCCCCGTCCTTGGTGACATGGCCCACAAGGAGCGTGGACATGCCCCTCTCCTTCGAGGCGCGGATCAGCGCCCCCGCCACCTCCCGCACCTGGGCCATGCCGCCGGGCGCCCCGTCGATCTCCGGCGAGGCCACCGTCTGTACGGAGTCGAGGATCAGCAGGGACGGCTTCACCGCGTCCAAGTGGCCGAGGACGGCCGCCAGATCGGTCTCGGCCGCGAGATACAGATGGTCGTCGATGGCCTTGATGCGGTCGGCGCGCAGCCGCACCTGGCTCGCCGACTCCTCGCCGGTCACATAGAGCGTGCGGTGCTCGTCGCTCGCGGACTTGGCCGCCACGTCGAGCAGGAGCGTCGACTTGCCCACGCCGGGCTCGCCCGCCAGCAGCACCACCGCGCCGGGCACGAGTCCGCCGCCGAGCACCCGGTCCAGCTCGGGCACACCGGTCGGGCGGGCGGTGGCCTGGCGCCCGTCGACCTGCCCGATGGGGAGCGCGGACGTGGTGACGCGCCCTGGCGTCGTCGTCCGCACCGCGGGCGCGCCGTACTCCTCGACCGTCCCCCAGGCCTGGCACTCGGGGCACCGGCCGAGCCACTTGGCCGTCTGCCAGCCGCACTCCGTGCAGCGGTAGGACGGGCGGTCCTTGGTGGTCTTGGTACGGGCAGCCATGCGGAAACCGTAGCCGCCTGCACTGACAGTGCGGCACCGGCCACCGGACGGGTACGGGACCGGACCGGCCACTCACCGTCGTGAACGAGCCGCGGAATGAGGGGTTCCTGTCCCCTTATGAGGGATCGTTTCACCCGTACGGATTAAAAGTGCTCAAGTGGGAAGAAGGGGCCATCCACCGCCGCCTACGGTCGCACAGGTGATGAGCAGCAGCCCGGAGACCTCGACCCGCACCACCGGCGCGCACCGGGCGCACCGGGAGGCGCGTGACCGTGCCGCGGCGCGCGCGCTGGCGCACCGGACGCCGGCGCGCTACGAGCCGTATCTGGACGGTCTGTTCACCTACTGCCTGTCGGTGCTGTGCGACCACGACACGGCGACCGCCGCGCTCGGCGACGTCCTCGCGCTGGCCGAGCGGCGCGGGCAGCGCGTCCCGGACGAGGCGGACCGCCGGGCCTGGCTGTACGCGCTGGCCCGCTGGGCGTGCCTGCGCAAGCTGGCCGAGGCCAAGCAGAAACGTCAGGGCACGCACGCGGCGGGCCGCGCCGGAGCCCAGCGGCAAGGCCCGCAGCCCGCCGACCCGCCCGCGTCCGGGGAGGTCCAGGAGCAGCGGCGGCGCGAACTCGCGCTGCTCGCCTGGCCGGAGGCCGCCGGGACCACCCCGGAGCAGCGCGAGGCGCTCGAACTCGCCGTCCGGCACCACCTCGCCGCCCACGAGGTCGCCGCCGTCCTCGGCATGGACCGGACCGTCGCCCGCGAGCTGCTGGCCTCCGCCGCCTGCGAGGTGGAGCGCACCCGCGCGGCCCTCGCCGTCGTCGAGACCGGCGGCTGTCCCGGCGTGGCCCTCCTCACCGGGGACGACCAGCTCGTCCTCAGCACGGCCGTACGGCGTGAGCTGATCCGGCACGTCGACGACTGCCCGCGCTGCCGCCGGACCGCCGAACGCGCGGTCCCGGGCCGCTGGCCCGGCGCCAGCGTCACGCCCGCCGAGCTGCCCGTCCTTGAGGCGCCCCGCGCCGCCCTGAACGGCGCGCCGGCACGCCACCCGCGTGCGCGGGGCGCGGCGCTTCCGCGTTTCGACCGGCGCGGCTTCCCTATGGACCCCAAGGACCGTGCCGCCCGCCGTGACCGGCTACGCGCGCGTGCCGTCACGACGACCGTCGTCGCCACCGTCGTCGCCGCCCCCGTGCTCGCCCTGTGGGCCGCCTACCGCGGCTCCCCCGCCGGGGACGACCCGGAGAGCAACACGGCCACCGCCAGCGAGGCACACGGACCCGACAGCCTGGGCGGCCACCCGGCCGGCGACTACGAGAACGCGGGCAACGCGAACCCCGGACCCGGCGCCCACGTGGGCAGGAACGGGAAGTCCGACGTCTCCGTGCAGGTGATCAGCGTCTCCGGGGCCGGGAAGAAGGGGGCCGGGCAGCTCGCGGTGTCGGCGGGCAACAGCGGCGACACCACCCTGATCACGCTCACCGCCTCCGGTCCCTCGCCGGTCCGCTGGTCCGTCGCCAGCTCGGCCCGCTGGCTCTACCTCAGCCGGTCCACGGGAACCCTCCGGCCCGGCGAGTCGTTGACGATCAAGGTGTACGTCGACCATCTGCGCGAGCCGTCCGGCCGCTGGAGCGCCCAGGTGGCGGTGTCACCGGCGGGCGCCGTCGTCTCGATCGACGGCTACGGCACCGCGCCCACCGGCCCCACGAACCCGTCGGGCCCGCCCCCGACCTCCGCCCCGGACCCGACGCCCACGACCTCGGCCCCCACCGACCCCTCGCCCAGCGACCCGCCGTCACCCGACCCGACCCCGACACCGACCGACCCGTCCCCGACCCCCTCCGGTGGCTCGACCCCACCGCCGACCGACAGTGGCGCGCCGGCCCCCTCGGGCGGCCAGAACCCGTGATCGGGGCGCCCGAGCGGTGACCGGCAGCCGGTCAGGCCGTCGGGTCCGCCGGGTGCGGTGCCAGCAGCGGCAGCCCGGACGCCAGCCGCTCCTCGCACAGCTCGACCAGCCGGTCGTAGCCGGCCTTGCCCATCAGCTCGGTCAGCTCGGCCCGGTAGGAGACGTACACCGGGTCGCCCGCGCCGTGCGCCGACGTCGCCGACGTGCACCACCAGTGCAGGTCGTGGCCGCCCGGACCCCAGCCCCGGCGGTCGTACTCACCGATGGAGACCTGCAGGACACGCGTCTCGTCGGGACGGTCGATCCAGTCGAAGGTCCGCCGGATCGGCAGCTGCCAGCAGACGTCCGGCTTGGTCTCCAGCGGCTCGCGGCCCTCCTTGAGCGCCAGGATGTGCAGCGAACACCCCGCGCCGCCCGCGAACCCGGGGCGGTTCTGGAAGATGCACGAGCCCTTGTAGGGGCGCGTCTGGCGGGAGCCCTCGTCGTCCTCCGAGACCCAGCCGTGCTTCACGCCCTCGTCGTGGTGCTGCCAGACGTCCGGGGTGAGCCGGGCCACGTGCTCGGCGACCCGCTTCTCGTCGTCCTCGTCCGAGAAGTGCGCGCCCAGCGTGCAGCACCCGTCGTCCGCGCGGCCCGCCTGGATGCCCTGACAGCCGCTGCCGAAGATGCAGTTCCAGCGAGAGGTCAGCCATGTCAGATCGCACCGGAAGACCTGCTCGTCGTCCGCCGGATCCGGGAATTCCACCCATGCGCGTGCGAAGTCGAGCCCCTTCTCGTCGGCCGCGAGGTCCTTCTCCGGCCTCCTCGATGGCGTCACCCGATAAGAATCGCTGGAGGATTTGGCGGCCTTGCGGTCCTTCGCCTTTTTCGTCTTTGGCACCCGTCCAGGGTAAGTCGCCCGAGACGGTTCCGGGGACGGCCGAGCGCCCAGGTGGCAGTAGCGTTTCGTACATGAGACTCGGTGTCCTCGACGTGGGATCTAATACGGTGCATCTGCTGGTGGTGGATGCGCATCCAGGCGCGCGCCCGCTGCCCGCGCACTCGCACAAGGCGGAGTTGCGGCTGGCCCAACTCCTCGACGGGGACGGGGCCATCGGCCCCGACGGGGTCGAAAAACTGATCGGTGTCGTCCACGAGGCACTCCAGGCGGCCGAGGACAAGGGTGTCGAGGAGCTGCTGCCGTTCGCCACCTCCGCCGTGCGCGAGGCCAGCAACGCCGACGAGGTCCTGGAGCGCGTGCGGGCCGAAACGGGCGTCGAGCTGCAGGTCCTCACCGGCGCCGAGGAGGCCCGGCTCACCTTCCTCGCCGCCCGCCGCTGGTTCGGCTGGTCGGCCGGAAAGCTGCTCGTCCTGGACATCGGCGGCGGCTCCCTGGAGATCGCGTACGGCATCGACGAGGAGCCGGACGCAGCGGTCTCGCTGCCGCTCGGCGCCGGCCGGCTGACCGCGTCCTGGCTGCCCGGCGACCCGCCCGGCACCGAGGCGATAAGGACACTGCGCCGTCATGTACGGGCCGAGATCGCACGCACGGTGGGAGAGTTCAGCCGCTTCGGCTCCCCCGACCACGTGGTCGCGACCTCAAAGACCTTCAAGCAGCTGGCCCGTATCGCCGGCGCCGCCCGCACCGCCGACGGCCTCTACATCCAGCGCGAGCTCAAGCGGGAATCCCTGGAGGCGTGGGTGCCCCGCCTGGCCGGCATGACCACCGCCCAGCGCACGGAACTGCCCGGCGTCTCCGAGGGCCGTTCCGGCCAGCTGCTGGCGGGGGCGCTGGTGGCCGAGGGGGCGATGGACCTGTTCGGGGTGGAGAACCTGGAGATCTGCCCCTGGGCGCTGCGGGAGGGCGTGATCCTGCGACGGCTCGACCACATGGGCCCGGCCTGAAACCGACGCCGGCGACCGCGCCCCCGAAGGGGCGCGGGGCGCTGACGTCCCAGGCTCCGCCGCACGGATACGAGCGGCCGCTGCCGGCCCGCCCACGGCTATGGCAAAGCCCACAACGGCCAACGGGCACCCCGCGCCGCGTCAACCTCACCCCGTAATCTGTCTCCGTGGCAGAACCAAGGGACGTTGTCCGCATCCCGGATGCGAAGGTCGCCCTGTCGACGGCCTCCGTCTATCCGGAGTCGACGGCGACGGCCTTCGAGATCGCCGCACGCCTCGGGTACGACGGGGTCGAGGTCATGGTGTGGACCGACCCGGTCAGCCAGGACATCGAGGCGCTGCGCCGGCTCAGCGACTACCACCGCATCCCGATCCTGGCCGTCCACGCCCCCTGCCTGCTGATCACCCAGCGCGTCTGGTCCACGGACCCCTGGGTCAAGCTCCAGCGCGCCCGGGCGGCCGCCGAGAAGCTCGACGCCAGTACGGTCGTCGTCCACCCGCCGTTCCGCTGGCAGCGGCAGTACGCCCGGGACTTCGTCGCCGGGATCTGGCGGATGGCGAACGAGACGGACGTACGGTTCGCCGTCGAGAACATGTACCCGTGGCGCTACCGCGACCGCGAGATGCTGGCGTACGCCCCCGACTGGGACGTGACCAACGACGACTACCGCCACTTCACGATCGACCTCAGCCACACGGCGACGGCCCGCACGGACGCCCTGCGGATGATCGACCGCATGGGCGACCGCCTGGGCCATGTCCACCTCGCCGACGGCAACGGGTCGGCGAAGGACGAGCACCTGGTGCCCGGGCGCGGCAGCCAGCCCTGCGCCGAGCTGCTGGAGCGGCTCGCGCTCACCGGCTTCGACGGCCACGTCGTCATCGAGGTCAACACCCGGCGCGCCATGTCCAGCGCCGAACGCGAGGCCGACCTGGCCGAGGCCCTGGCGTACACGCGCCTGCACCTGGCCTCCGCGGCGAAGGTGCCCCGACGATGACCGGCCTCACCCCGCGCCGCACGGGGGCGAACTCCAAGCGCCGCGGACGTCCCCCGCGCACCGAGTCCGCCGACACCCGCGACCGCATCCTGGCCGCGGCCCGCGAGGAGTTCTCCGAGCGCGGCTACGAGAAGACCTCGGTACGCGGCATCGCCAAGGCCGCCGGTGTCGACTCCGCGCTGGTCCACCACTACTTCGGCACCAAGGAGCAGATGTTCGAGGCGGCCATCGAGGTCGCCTTCGCGCCCGCGCTCAACGCGCCGAACGCGGTCGCCGACGGCCCCCTCGACGACGTCGGCGAGCGGCTCACCCGCTTCATCTTCGGCGTCTGGGAGAACCCCACCACCCGCGCGCCCCTGCTGGCGATCGTCCGCTCCGCGGTCAACAACGAGACCGCTGCCGCCGTCTTCCGCCACCTGGTCGCCTCCCAGCTGCTGCGCCGCATCGCCTCCCAGCTGGAGCTGCCCGACGCCGAGCTGCGCGCCGAGCTGGCGGCGGCCCAGCTGGTGGGGTGCGCGATGCTGCGGTACGTGATCAAGGTGGAGCCGCTGGCCTCGGCGGACCTGGAGCAGATCGTGGCGCGGGTGGCACCCGTGGTCCAGGGACATCTCACGGCTCCCTGACCGTCGGGCGAGTCGGGCGAGTCAGACGAGTCGGACCCGTCGGACCGTCCGTCCCGTCGGACCCCCGAGACGCGCATCCCGCATTCCGGACACCTCGTCCCGAACCCTGGATGACCGGCGTACGCTCGTTGGCAATCAGAAGTCTCTCTGATCGCAGTCTCTGAAGGAGCGAGCGCGATGCCCGAGCTGAGGTCCCGCACAGTCACCCACGGCCGCAACATGGCGGGCGCCCGCGCCCTTATGCGCGCCTCCGGTGTACCCGGTGCGGACATCGGCCGGAAGCCGATCATCGCGGTCGCCAACAGCTTCACGGAGTTCGTGCCGGGCCACACCCACCTCCAGCCGGTCGGCCGGATCGTCAGCGAGGCGATCACCGAGGCGGGCGGCATCCCGCGCGAGTTCAACACGATCGCGGTGGACGACGGCATCGCGATGGGCCACGGCGGCATGCTGTACTCCCTGCCCTCCCGCGACCTGATCGCGGACTCGGTCGAGTACATGGTCGAGGCGCACTGCGCCGACGCCCTGATCTGCATCTCCAACTGCGACAAGATCACCCCGGGCATGCTGCTGGCGGCCCTGCGCCTGAACATCCCGACGGTCTTCGTCTCCGGCGGACCCATGGAGTCCGGCCGCGCCACGCTCGTCGACGGCACGGTCCGCACCCTCGACCTGGTCGACGCGATCTCCGACGCCGTCAACGACAAGATCTCGGACGAGGACATCGTCCGTATCGAGGAGAACGCCTGCCCGACCTGCGGCAGCTGTTCCGGCATGTTCACCGCCAACTCGATGAACTGCCTCACCGAGGCGATCGGCCTGTCCCTGCCCGGCAACGGCTCGGTCCTCGCCACCCACACGGCCCGCAAGCAGCTGTACGTCGACGCGGCCCGCACCGTCATGGACATCACCCGCCGCTACTACGAGCAGGACGACGAGACGGTCCTCCCGCTCAACGTCGCCACCTTCGCGGCCTTCGAGAACGCCATGGCCCTCGACATCGCGATGGGCGGCTCCACGAACACGATCCTGCATCTGCTGGCGGCGGCCCAGGAGGCGGGCGTGCCCTTCGGCCTGGAGCAGATCGACGCGGTCTCGCGCCGGGTGCCCTGCCTGGCGAAGGTCGCCCCGAACGTCGCCAAGAACCGCACGTACTACATGGAGGACGTGCACCGGGCCGGCGGCATCCCCGCCCTGCTCGGCGAGCTGCACCGCGCGGGCCTGCTCAACGAGGACGTGCACGCGGTCCACAGCCCGTCCCTGGCGGACTGGCTGAAGACCTGGGACGTGCGCGGCGGCTCCCCGTCCCCCGAGGCCGTGGAACTGTGGCACGCGGCCCCCGGCTGCGTCCGCTCCGCCGTGGCCTTCTCCCAGTCCGAGCGCTGGGAGGCGCTGGACGACGACGCCGAGGGCGGCTGCATCCGCTCGGTCGAGCACGCGTACTCCAAGGACGGCGGCCTGGCGGTCCTCAAGGGCAACCTGGCCGTCGACGGCTGCGTGGTGAAGACAGCGGGCGTCGACGAGTCGATCTGGACCTTCGAGGGTCCGGCGGTGGTCTGCGAGTCGCAGGAGGAGGCCGTCGAGAAGATCCTCAACAAGCAGGTCACCGACGGCGACGTGGTGGTCATCCGCTACGAGGGCCCGAAGGGCGGCCCGGGTATGCAGGAGATGCTCTACCCGACGTCCTTCCTCAAGGGCCGCGGCCTGGGCAAGACCTGCGCCCTGATCACCGACGGCCGCTTCTCCGGCGGCACCTCCGGTCTCTCCATCGGCCACGCGTCCCCCGAGGCGGCCTCGGGCGGCACGATCGCCCTGG
The DNA here is from genome assembly GCF_055558775.1 of Streptomyces sp. NPDC025638. Taxonomy (NCBI): domain Bacteria; kingdom Bacillati; phylum Actinomycetota; class Actinomycetes; order Kitasatosporales; family Streptomycetaceae; genus Streptomyces; species Streptomyces sp. NPDC025638. The sequence goes on from NZ_JBVHLX010000019.1 coordinate 145,286, forward strand.
TCGAGGACGGCGACCGCATCCGCATCGACATCCCGGCCCGCACGATCGAGCTCCTGGTCGACGAGGCCGAGCTGGCCCGCCGCGAGCAGGCGCTGGGCGGGGCGTACGCATCGAAGAACCGCGACCGCAAGGTCTCGGCCGCGCTGCGCGCCTACGCGGCGATGGCGACCAGCGCGGACAAGGGCGCCGTCCGGGACGTGACCAAGCTGGGCTGACACTCCGGCCGCCGCAAGGGGCCGCCTCCCTCGGGGGTGGCCCCTTCGCATGTCACCAGGCCGAGGGGTCTCGCGCGTCCAGAGCGAAGACGGTGCCGTCGGGGGCGGTGGCGCAGACGCGCCCGTTCTTGATCACGGGGGCGGGCAGCGCTGCCATGACCTGCCCCGAGTTCGCGCCCAGCCGTGCCGGGGTCTGCCCGACGAGTCTGCCCTTGTGGGCGTCGACGGCGAGCAGCCGCCCGTCGCCCGCGGTGAAGAAGACGTGCTCGCCGTCGGTGACCGGCACCGAGCCGCGGGTCACCGAGGTCTCCAGATGCCACAGCGACTTGCCCGCCGCCATGTCCACGGCCTCCAGGGAGCCGCCGGTGGCCAGCAGATAGACCACGCCTGCCCGCACGGTGGCATGGGCGTCCGGCGCCGCGACGGGCAGCGCCACACGACGCGCCGCCCCGGAGCCGGGGGAGTAGCGGACGACCGCCGACGTCTCCCCGTAGACACGGTCGACGGAGAGGAAGAAGAGCGAGCCGTCCTCGGCGCCGAAGGGCGTCAGTGTCCCCTTCAGCCGGGCATCCCACCGCACGTCACCCGTCAGCGGATCCACGGCCGTCACCCGTGTGTCCGACCCGTCGGCGGACGTGCTCGTCGCGTACGCCAGCGGGTCACCGGGGAACGAGACGAACACCGGGCGGCTCTGGCCCGCGATCCGGCCGCTCCACCTGGTGTCGCCCGACGCTGCGTCCAGCCCCGTGACCGTCCCGTCGGCAGCCGTGAGCAGGGCCGTGCCGCCGACGTAGCGCACCGTCGTGGACGCCGGCAGACGCCGCTTCCAGACCTCCTTGCCGGTGGCGGGGTCCAGCGCCGCCAGACGCGAGCCGCCGTTGGTGTAGGGCTGGATCAGACCGGCCGCCAGGACCGGCGGGTCGCTGATCGTCCTCGTGGCCACCGAGTGCCGCCACAGCAGCTTCCCGTCGATGGGGGAGAGCGCGAAGATCACGCCGGGCTGCGCACAGAGCAGCTTCTTCGCGCCGTACGCACAATGCGGCATTCCCGCCGCCTCGGGCGCCGGCTTGGTGTGCCATGCGCTGAAGGCGGCCGCGCCGGTACGGGGACTCGTGCTCTTCGGGGTGGGGTCGCTGCCGCCGAGCGCCTGGACCGAGGCCAGCACGGCGGCCACGGCGAGTCCGAGCGCGCCGATGCCCAGCGCCGCTTTCCGGCCCGCGCGACGCCTGGACGGCCGTTCGGCTTCCGCGGCTTTCTTCGCTTCCTCGGCCGCCGCGGTTTCCCCGCTCCCCTCGGCGTGCCCGGCGGGCTCGTCCGGCCCGGCAGGGGACTCCGCAGCAGGTCCGTCCGTCGTGCGCTGAGTGGGTATGAACGCCTGGGTGTCGTACGACGCGGCCACCGACCGCAACTCGCGCATGAGCTCGTCCGGAGTCGGCCGGTCCTCTGGCTCCTTGGCGAGACAGCGCATGACCAGCGGCGCGAGACTCTCCGGCACCCCGATCAGGTCGGGCTCGTCGTGCACGACCTGGTAGGCGACGATGTACGGGCTGTCGGAGTCGAACGGCCCGCGCCCGGTCGCCGCGTGCACCAGCACCGACCCGAGCGCGAAGATGTCGGCGGCCGGCCCGACCTCGCGCGGCCGCCGGAACTGCTCCGGCGCCATGAAGGGCGGAGTGCCGATCAACTTGCCGGTCTCGGTGCGCAGTTCGCTGTCCTTGGGCCGGGAGATGCCGAAGTCGATGACCTTCGGCCCGTCCTCGGCGAGCAGCACGTTGCTCGGCTTCAGGTCCCGGTGCACGACCCCGACCCGGTGGATGTCGCGCAGCGCCTCCGCGAGCCCGGCCATCAGCCGGCGCAGTTGCGCGGCGGGCATCGGGCCGTTCCGCTTGACGTGATCGGACAGGGTGGGGCCGGGGATGAACAGCGTGGCCATCCAGGGCCGTTCGGCCTCCGGGTCGGCGTCGACCACGGGCGCGGTGAAGGCACCGCTGACCTTGCGGGCCGCGGCCACCTCTTGGCGGAAACGGCCCCTGAACTCGCGATCCCTGGCGAACTGGGCGTGTACGACCTTCACCGCGAGCTTCAGCCCGGAGGTGCTCCGGGCCAGGTGCACCACACCCATGCCACCCGAGCCCAGGCATGACTCCAGACGGTAGTGACCGGCGTATTCGGGAAGTTCCGCTTCCGCGCCCGCTCCGGTGTTGCGCTGTGGCGCCATGGGACCACCCCCCGTGCTGTTCGTCCGCGCGCGCGACGCACGGAGCCTAGTCGATGATTCGTACGAGTCAGAGGCGGCTTGCTAGCCTCCGCGTGCGTGTTGCACAAGAGCGTTTCGTGACACGCAAGAGGGGAATGAACGGGGCCCCATGACAGTCATGGGGCCAACGGGGGAGGAATCGTATGTCTGTTGACCGTGTCGAAGAGGTCGAGGGAGCCGACGACGGGGAGGCCGTGGCCACCGCGGTCGCGGCGGCGTCCGTGCGCTACTACTCGGTCGCCCCGGGCCTCAGGGTCAACGTCCGCAGCGGGCCGGGCACCGGCTACAACATCGTCCGCGTGCTCCCCGAGGGCGCCAAGGTCGCGATCTACTGCCAGTCGCCGGGTACGTGGGTGTCGGGCTACTACGGCACCACGAACATCTGGGACAGCATCGCCAGCGGTGAGTACGTCTCGGACGCCTATGTGAACACGGGCAGCGACGGCTACGTCGCCCCGCGCTGCGGCTGACCCCGTACGGAGCCCGCGGCGGCCGCGGAGCCATAATCGTCCCGTGAGCGACGAACCCGGCACCCCGGACACCCCCGCGGGCTCCACCGACGGAACCCCCGGCGGGCCCCGCCCCGAGACCCTGCGCTTCTTCGGCACGTCCTGGGTGAACCACGACAGCGGTTACGCGGGCCGGCGTGCCGCCGTGGCCGCGGGCTCGCTGGCCGCGGCCGTCGCCTCCGCGTTCGTGCTCCGCTTCGCCTACCAGGGCCTGCAGATCGCCGGCACCGGCTCCTTTGTGAACGTGCTGGTCGTGGCGATGTTCGCGATCTGCAGCGCGCTGGCCTTCCGCAACACCTGGGACGGGTTCGGCAAGCGCCTCGACCCCGACCGTCAGGCCTCCCTGCGCGGGCTCCTGGCCGTCGGCTTCATCGGCTCGCTCCTCGCCTACTTCTTCCGCTCCCTCACCGAGGCCCCGGGCGAGAAGCTCCACCGCGAGGAGTACGAGAAGGCACGCGAGGAGTACGAACGCCGCTCCTCGCGCCGCACCGGGAACCCCTCGAAGAAGCGCCGGAGGAAGTAGCCGCCGAAGCGCCGGAAGAAGTAGCCCGCCCGAAGTACCGGAGGAAGTGACCCGTCGGCGTCAGCCGCGGAAACTCCCTGTCGTCGCGTGTCCCTTCCCGACCACCATGGCCGTATGACCACGACGCCGCAGCCCTCCCACACCGACCGGGCCCACTCCTTCAACGCCGCCGCGGCCCAGTACGCCGCGAACCGCCCCTCCTATCCGCCCGCCCTCTTCGACGCCGTCGAGGAACTCGCCGCCCGTCCCCTCGCCGGTGCCCGGGTCGTGGACGTGGGCGCCGGTACGGGTATCGCGACGGCGCTGCTGCGGGCCCGGGGTGCCGATGTGGTCGCGGTGGAGCCCGGTGAGGGCATGGCCGCCCAGTTCCGGGACGCCCTGCCCGGCATTCCGATCGTCCGGGGCAGCGGCGACGCCCTTCCCCTGGCCGACGCGAGCGCCGACTTCCTCACCTACGCCCAGGCCTGGCACTGGACGGACCCGGCGCGGTCGGTGCCGGAGGCGCTGCGCGTGCTGCGGCCGGGCGGCGCGCTGGCGCTGTGGTGGAACACCCATGCCCTGGACGTCGAGTGGATCGCCGAGGCCGCCGAGCGCGCCGGCCGCTTCTTCGGTATCGACGTCGCCGCCGAGAGGGAGCGGGCCGCCCGGACCGAACTCGCCGACCCCAGCGGCCGTCTGCGCTTCATGCGCCGTGAGGTCCGCTGGAGCCGCCGTGTCCCCCTCGCCACCCATCTCGCCAACGTCGGCAGCCACTCCGCCTTCCTCGTCACCCCGAAGGAGCCGCGGACCGCCTTCCTCGGCGAGGAGCGCGCCCATCTGCTGAAGGTCTTCCCGGACGGCGTCGTCGAGGAGACCTACGACGTCCTGCTACTGGTGGCCACCCACACCTGACGCGATGGCTGTCCGCTCGGCGGCCCACCCCTCCAGGGCCGCCGCGCACGCCCGGTCCACATACCGCAGGCCGCCCAGCTCCAGCCGCACCTCCCGGTCGCGCGGCACCGCCTCCAGCGCGTCCAGCAGCTTCGGCAGCCGCAGGAACGTCGCATGCCCCAGCACCCGCACGACGATCCCCGCCTCTCCCCGGTCCTCGCTCTCCACATGCACATGGCCGACCTCCCACGCGGTCTTCGCCACCGCCAGGACGAGGCCGACCAGCACCCCCTCGAACAGGTTCCCGACGACGATCACGATCGCCGTCACCGCGAGCACCACCACCTCTCCCCGATGTCCGTGCCACAGTCCGCGCAGCTCCCGCACCGGCACGAGCCGGCACCCCGCGTGCACCAGCAGCCCGGCCAGCGCCGCCACCGGAACCACCCCGAGCGCACCGGGCAGCAACGCCGTGAACAGCAGCAGCCACGCCCCGTGCAGCACGCGCGACGCCTTTGTGCGGGCCCCCGCCTGCACGTTCGCCGCGCTGCGCACGATCACCGCGGTCATCGGGAGCGCGCCCAGCACCCCGCACACCGCGTTCCCCGCTCCCTGCGCGATCAGCTCCTTGTCGTACTCCGTGCGCGGTCCCTGGTGCAGCCTGTCCACCGCCACCGCGCTGAACAGGGACTCGGCGGACGCGATCAGCGCGAAGGCGACGACGGTTCCGAGCGCGCCCACTTCCGTCAGCCGGCCGAAGTCCGCCGCCTCCGGGAGCCGTACGGCATCCAGCACGCCGCGCACCTCGACGCGCTGTACGTCCAGATCGAACAGCCAGGTCACCGCCGTCCCCCCGGCAACCGCCACGAGCGGCGCGGGCACCAGCCGGGCTCCCCGCCGCCAGCGCGGCCACAGCAGCAGTACGGCAATGGCGGCACCGCCCACTGACAACGCCACCGGTCCCACCCGCCCGGGCAGCGTCACCAGCCCGGCGATCTTCGCGAGCCCGCCCGCCGGAGCGGCCGCGTCCCCGAGCGCGTAGACCTGGCCGGCCACCAGCACCAGCCCGATCCCGGCGAGCATCCCGTGCACGACCCCTACCGACACCGCCCGGAACCACCGCCCGAGCCGCAGCAGTCCCAGGCTGATCTGCACCAGCCCGGCCGCGAGCACCAGCACCCCGAGCGCCTCGATCCCGTACTCCCGCACGACCTCGTACACCAACACCGTCAGCCCCGCCGCCGGGCCGCTCACCTGCAGGCTGCTGCCCGGCAGCGCCCCGGCGACCAGCCCGCCCACTATTCCGGTGACCAGCCCCAGTTCGGCCGGGACACCGGAGGCCATGGCCACGCCCACACACAGTGGCAGTGCGACGAGGAACACAACGAGGGACGAGAACAGATCGGCCTTGCCTACGACACGGCGCATGACGGCAGTACCTCCGATGACGAGGGACGCGAAGCCCGTGAGGGCGCGAATGGCAGTGAAAGCCATTGTCGGTAAAGGGAGTTGGCGTTCCGCCCGGTTTGTGTGCCCACCTGGTGAAGACGGGTGCGCACGAACGGACCGCGCTCCTCCGGCCACCCCGCAGCGCCCTGCGTGCCACCGAACGCACCCCACTTGACGGCACCCCGCCCCGCGAGCACTATTCATCGCATGATGAATTACTCGTCCGGGCCACCGGAGACCCCGGCCGTCGAGGCCACCGCCCTCACGGTCGTCCGTGGCCCCCGCACCGTCCTGCGCGACCTCGACTTCACCGTCCCCCGCGGCCAGATCACCGGCCTGCTGGGCCCCTCGGGATGCGGCAAGTCGACCCTCATGCGCTCGATCGTGGGCACCCAGGCCAAGGTCACGGGCACCCTCCAGGTCCTCGGCCGCCCCGCCGGCGACCCTTACCTGCGCACCCGCATCGGCTACGTCACCCAGGCCCCCTCCGTCTACGACGACCTGACGGTCCGCCAGAACCTCGCCTACTTCGCGGCGATCCTCGACCCCGGCCGCACCGCCGCCGAGCGCCGCCGCGAGCACGTCACCCGGGTCATCACCGACGTCGACCTCACCAGCCACGCCGACGCCCTCGCCGGCAACCTCTCCGGCGGCCAGCGCAGCCGCGTCTCCCTCGCGGTGGCCCTGCTGGGCACCCCCGAACTCCTGGTCCTCGACGAACCCACCGTCGGTCTCGACCCGGTCCTGCGCCGCGACCTGTGGAACCTCTTCCACGAGATCGCCGCCACCCGCGGCGCCACCCTCCTCATCTCCTCCCACGTCATGGACGAGGCCGAACGCTGCCACCGGCTCCTGCTCATGCGTGAGGGCGAGATCCTCGCCGACGACACCCCAGACGCCCTGCGCACCCGCACCGGAGCCGACACCGTCGAAGGGGCGTTCCTGCACCTGGTGGACGAGGCGGTCGCCGCAGGCCGCACCAAGGAGACAGCCCGATGAGCACCACCACCGCGCCCGCCCCCACCAGCGCCCTGAACCTCTCCCGGACCACCGCCACCGCGACCCGGGTGCTGCGCCAGCTCCGCCACGACCCGCGCACGATCGCGCTGATGATCCTCGTCCCCTGCCTGATGCTGCTCCTGCTCCGCTATGTCTTCGACGGCAGCCCCCGCATCTTCGACAACATCGGCGCATCACTGCTCGGGATCTTCCCGCTGATCACGATGTTCCTGGTCACGTCCATCGCCACCCTGCGCGAACGCACCTCGGGCACCCTCGAACGGCTCTTCGCCATGCCCCTCGGCAAGGGCGACCTCATCGCCGGCTACGCCCTCGCCTTCGGCGGCCTCGCCATCGTCCAGTCGGCACTGGCCACCGGCCTGGCCGTGTGGTTCCTGGGCCTGGACGTCACAGGCTCGGCATGGCTGCTGCTCCTGGTCGCCCTGCTCGACGCGCTGCTCGGCACCGCCCTCGGCCTGTTCGTCTCCGCCTTCGCGGCCTCGGAATTCCAGGCGGTCCAGTTCATGCCCGCGGTGATCTTCCCCCAACTCCTGCTCTGCGGCCTGTTCACCCCCCGCTCCAACATGCACCCCGTCCTGGAGGCCATCTCCGACGCCCTCCCCATGTCCTACGCCGTCGACGGCATGAACGAGGTCCTGCGCCACACGGACATGACGACGACCTTCATCCGGGACGTCCTGATCGTGGCCGGCTGCGCGGTACTGGTACTGGGCCTGGGAGCAGCCACATTGCGACGCCGGACGGCATAGGCGCCACAGCCACAGCGCCGTGGCTGCGGGCAGTCGTGCCTCCCCCAAGCTCTTCGAGCAGGGGGGACCCCCAGCGGCACGGGTGGGCGCAGCGGCACCCCGCCGGCGCGGGCAAGCAAAACCCACCCCCCAGCCCCCTGGCCCCCGTTCCGCCCACCGGACAACCAAGCCCTCCCCTCCGCACCGGTGCGAGGATGAACCCGGACGACGCAAACCCCCGGAGGGCACCCGCACCATGACCCAGAAAGTCGCAGTCCTCGGCACCGGCAAGATCGGCGAAGCCCTGCTCAGCGGAATGATCCGAGCCGGCTGGGCCCCCGCCGACCTCCTGGTCACCGCCCGCCGCCCCGAACGGGCCGAAGAACTCCGCACCCGCTACGGAGTCACCCCCGTCAGCAACGCCGAGGCCGCCAAGAACGCCGACACCCTGATCCTCACGGTCAAGCCGCAGGACATGGGCGCCCTCCTCGACGAACTCGCCCCGCACATCCCCACCGACCGCCTGGTCATCAGCGGAGCCGCGGGCATCCCCACCTCCTTCTTCGAGGAGCGCCTGGCCGCGGGCACCCCGGTCGTCCGTGTCATGACGAACACCCCCGCCCTCGTCGACGAGGCCATGTCCGTCATCTCCGCGGGCAGCCACGCCACCCCCGACCACGTCGCCCACGCCGAGGAGATCTTCGGCGCCGTCGGCAAGACGCTCCGCGTCCCCGAGTCCCAGCAGGACGCCTGCACCGCCCTCTCCGGCTCCGGCCCGGCCTACTTCTTCTACCTGGTCGAAGCCATGACCGACGCCGGCATCCTCCTCGGCCTGCCCCGCGACAAGGCCCACGACCTCATCGTCCAGTCGGCGATCGGCGCCGCGGTGATGCTCCGCGACAGCGGCGAACACCCGGTCAAGCTCCGCGAGAACGTCACCTCACCCGCGGGCACCACCATCAGCGCCATCCGCGAACTGGAGAACCACGGCGTACGGGCCGCCCTCATCGCCGCCCTCGAAGCCGCCCGCGACCGCAGCCGCGAACTGGCCTCCGGCAAGAAGGACTGACCCGGAACCTTCCCCGACGGGGGCGGCACCTCAGCCCGCCGCGTCCACGATCTCCTTCGTGGTCAGCACCCGCGCGAAGCCGCCCCCGTGCAGGGACACCGCCGACGCCCGCGCCAGCTCGTCCGCGGTGCGCCGCCAGCCGAACGGCCCCTCCAGGTCGAAGGTGTACGTCGCGTCGTACGCGACCAGCACGTCGAACCCGAGATTGCCGCCCATCCGGGCGGTCGTCTCCACGCACATATTGGTCTGGATCCCGGCCAGCACCACCTGCGCGATCCCCTGCGCCCCCAGCCAGGCCGCCAGATCCGGCGTCCCGAGGAAGGCCGAGTTCACGGTCTTCGTGATCAGCAGCTCACTGCCGGCCCCCTTCCCGCGCCGCTGCTCCACATAGTCCTTGAAGTCACTGCCCACGTACCCCGGCCGCAACGGCGACTGCGGCTTCGACGAGTCGTGCCGCACGAAGACGACCGGCCGCCCCGTCGACTGCCACTCGTCGATCAACGAGGCGATGTTGTCGTCCGCCCCGGGGTTGTTGCGCGGCCCCCAGAACTCGGCCTCCTCGAAGCCTTTCTGAACGTCGACGACCACCAGTGCTGCGTTCTCTGCGATCTCCATGCCCTCGATCCTGCCGCCGCGGGCCCGCCCGCCCCAGAAGGGCAGAAGACAGCGATCGATGGTTTACTGCCACACGTGACCGCAGCCCCGTACCGCGTGGCCCTCGTCGCCTTCCCCGGTATCCGCGCCTTCGACGTCTCCGTCATCACCGAGGTCTGGGGCACCGACCGCACCGACCGCGGCGCCCCCGCCTTCGACCTGCGCAGAGTCGCCACCGACAGCACCACCCCCATGCCCATGCGCGGCGGCTTCGCCCTGCACGCCGACCGCACCCTCAACTGGCTGAACCGAGCCGATCTCATCGTCGTCCCCGGCCTCGACGACCACCTCACTCCCGCACCCGCCCCCGTCCTCGACGCCCTCCGCCGCGCCCACGCCCGCGGCACCACCCTCGCCGCCCTCTGCGGCGGCGCCTTCACCCTCGCCCAGGCAGGCCTGCTCGACGGCCGCCGAGCCATCACCCACTGGAACCTCGTCGAGCTCCTGCGCGCGCACCACCCCCGTGTCGCCGTCGTCCCCGACGCCCTCTTCATCGAGGACGACAACATCTGGACCGCCGCCGGCACCGCGGCCGGCATCGACCTCTGCCTCCACCTCGTCCGCCGGTCCCACGGCGCTGAGGCGGCCGCCACCATCGCCCGCTCGATGGTCACCGCCCCCTTCCGCACCGGCACCCAGGCACAGTTCATCGAGCACCCCACCCCGCGCGCGGACCGCGACGCCGACACCCTCGCCGCCGTACAGGAACACGCCCTGCGCCGCCTCCACGAACCGCTCACGGTCGCCGATCTGGCCGCCCGCGCGGGCATGTCGCCGCGCACCTTCGCCCGCCACTTCACGGCCGCCACCGGCACGACACCGCTGCGCTGGCTCCTGGACCAGCGCATCGCCGCGGCCCAGAAACTCCTCGAACGCACCGACCTGCCCATGCCCGAGGTCGCCCGCCGCGCCGGCTTCGGCAGCGAGGTCACGATGCGCCAGCACTTCGCATCGCGCCTCGCCACCAGCCCGCGCGCCTACCGGGCCGCGTTCAGCGCGGGCTCCGCCACCGGCGGCAGCAGCCCGATCGCCCGATAGGCGGTATCGACGGTCGGCCGCGCCATCGCCCGAGCCTTCTCCGCACCATGCCGCAGCACCTCCTCCACATATCCCGGGTCGGCACACAACGCCTTGTGCCTGGCCTGCACGGGCCTGAGAACCTCGACCACCGCCTCCGCGGTGTCCTTCTTCAAAGCGCCGTACGACTGATGAACGTCCGCCAGTGACTCAGGGTTCCCGCCCGTGCACGCAGCGAGAATCTCCAGCAGATTCGTCACCCCCGGCCGCCCCTCCCGGTCGTACACGACCTCCCGCCCGCTGTCGGTCACGGCCCGCATCACCTTCTTGCGCACCACGTCCGGCTCGTCGAGCAGATAGACGATGCCCGGCCCCGAATCGTCCGACTTCCCCATCTTCGACATCGGCTCCTGCAGGTTCATCACCCGAGCGGCCACCCGCGGAAGCGTCGCCTTCGGCACCACGAACGTGTGCCCGTACCGCTGGTTGAAGCGCACCGCCAGATCCCGGGCCAGCTCCACGTGCTGCGCCTGGTCGTCCCCCACCGGAACCTCGTCCGCCCCGTACGCCAGGATGTCCGCCGCCATCAGCACCGGATACGTCAGCAAGGACAGCCGCACGCTCCCGCCCCTGCCCCGCTCCCGCGCGGCCTTCTCCTTGTACTGGATCATCCGCCGCATCTCGCCGTCGGTCGCCACGCACTCCAGCACGTACGACAGCCGCGCGTGTTCGTCCACATGACTCTGTACGAACACGGTGCACAGCTCGGGATCGAGGCCCGCCGCGAGCAACAGCGTCGCCCCCTGACGAGTGAGCCTGCGCAACCGTGCCGGATCGTGGTCCACGGTCATGCCGTGCAGATCGACGATGCAGAACACCGCATCGGCCTGGTGCTGGTCCACCGCGGCCCACTGCCGCATGGCTCCCAGGTAGTTCCCCAGCGTCAGGTGCCCGGTCGGCTTGATCCCGCTGAATACCCGTGTCATCCCTGCTCCACCTCCTGGTCGAGACCGCCGTCCCGGCCGGCCGGCCCTCAGGAGCCCTGGAGGGGGATACGAGAACGGCCGCCGAGGCGGCGGCCGTTGAGTACATACGTGAGTACGGCCGCCGTCAGGCGGCCCACCACAGCTGGGTGCACGTACGCGTCATCACGTCGACCAGGGTACGCCCCTGGGGCGTCACCTGGCCGTGAGTTGACACACCCCAACCGGATACGTACTGTTCTCCGAGTTGTCCGACGTGAGCACCGACTCCGGCCGGTCCCCGGACAGCCATTCCGCAGGTACCAACCATCAATCGGCGATCCGTCGCCGTGTGCTTTGGCGTGCGTATTTGCGAAATGAGGAATCCGCGTTCGAAAGGGCGCAGGCCCCGATTAGCTCGGGCGCCGGGAATCCGCTAAAGTCTCACTCGCCGGAACGGCCCAACGGCCGCGAAGGCAAATCCCGCTGACTGGGAATCAGGCCCGAAAGGATCTGATAGAGTCGGAACCGCCGGAAAGGGAAACGCGAGAGCGGAAACCTGGAAAGCGCCGAGGAAATCGGGTCGAGAAAAGATCTGATAGAGTCGGAAACGCAAGACCGAAGGGAAGCGCCCGGAGGAAAGCCCGAGAG